>JBGPJM010000171.1:0-11083 GCA_041485385.1 Phycisphaerae bacterium
CAGGTTTCCCCCCGGCGATCGCCGGGGGGCGGATTGAAACATGTGCTGCATCTCGCCCTCGGGCACGTCCGCCGCGTTTCCCCCCGGCGATCGCCGGGGGGCGGATTGAAACTCAACGCCGCCGACACCGCCGACGATCACAACGGTTTCCCCCCGGCGATCGCCGGGGGGCGGATTGAAACGCGTACATGACCGGGGGCAGCTCGCTCGCGCTGCAGGGTTTCCCCCCGGCGATCGCCGGGGGCTCGCTTCGCCGCTACGCGGCGAAGCTCGCCCCTTCAAACTGTTCGAGGAAGGAAAGGGGCAAGGGCACAGAATCGCGGATGTTGGACGGGGGGACAGGCGTAGCGTGCGAGGTCAGCCGCACGCGGACGCACTCCCCTTCCTAATGGTCGCGTTCCGACGGCTGCCGGTCCGGCACGGGCGGGACGCCCGAGGGACTCACGGGCTGGAGCGCGCGCCATGCCGCGGCGGCCGCGGCAAGGAGGTCCCCGATTCGGGGTTGACATCCTGCGCGCCAAATCGGGGTAATAGGTGCAGATTCCCTTGCGTGTGCGCGGCCAGCACGTACAGTGATGTGGGATGTCGGATCTGGGATGGGGGGATGTGGGATGGGGGAGTGGAGCACACAAGCCGGGCGATGTTGTGAGAGCGTCGCTCTCCCTTCTTGCCCTGCGCTCCCAGCGCCTCCGCGAGAGCCTCGTGGGGGATGTGGGAGGTCGGATCGGGGATGTCGGATGTGGAGGCAGGGACGCGCGCGAGCGTTTCAGGGTTTGCGCCCATCTTGGCGGGCACTAACCACATTCAACTCACGTCGCCACAAGCACTTACAGCAGATCCACCCTCAAAAACAGGCCCAAAACTCTCCAAAACTCTCGAAATCTCTCAAAAACTCTCCAAAACTCTCTGTGTTTTCTCAAAAACTCTCCAATTCTCTCGTCCCCTCTCCCGCGGCGGCGCCAACCGACATCAAGTCCATACCCCACAAGCACTTACAGCGAAAAACACACCCCAAAAAAGTCGCAAAAAGTCGCAAAAAGTCGACGGAACTCAACGAAACTCGCAAAAACTCCTATCCAACTCAAGCGAACCCATGGCAAACCTCACGGAACCTCGCCGAACCTCACGGAACCTGGGGAGCTCTCGCGGAGGCGCCGAGCGTGCCGGCCGAGCCGTTGGGGTTCCGCCGGTTCACCTGGACCAGGCGAGCAAACGCATCGTAGGTATACCGGAAGTTCTCCTCGTCGTCGATCAGGTTCCCGTTGGCGTCGTAGAGGGGGGCGATGGTGACCGGGAGGCCGGTCCCCTGCTGGGTCGTGGAGCTGGTGGCCTGGTTGGCCTCGTCGAAGCCGCCCTGGACCTCCAGGTCATCGGCGCCCGAGTAGGCGCCGTCGCCGTCGGCGTCGAACCAGTACCGCCCGAAGTTGCCGCTGCGGTCGGGGATGGGCGCCGGCGCCGGGGTCTGGCGGGCGTCCGCCAGGTTCCACTGCTCGGCCGCGCATTCTCCGCAACGCCGTGGGCGCCATCCGTAGCACCGACCAACCAGCAGCGTTCAGATCGGGAGAATCACTTGTTCACAGGGCGTTACCGTGATATTTGATATGCCGTTCCTCATTACCGCTTCCCGAACCTTCTCCGTCACCACGATGTGGCCTGAATCCATTGGCATGAACACATCACTTCCGTCCCAGGTGGCCTCGTCTATGAACAGCCCTACTCTGGCGTCCTCCAGCACGAAGCTACCCTTGTCAACCGGCCGCGTTCTTTGCCAATCCACCGGCCCGGTTCGTCCCACTACGCTGAGGCCGCGATAGCCGCGGATCGCCCTACCCGCTCGGTCCGAAGGGGCGACATCGTACAGCCGCCATCCGGTGGCGCCCGCGTCGGTCAGGCAATCCACGAGCCGCTCCGACACCAGCACCACAAAGAACAGGCTGGTCTCAACCAGGTCGCACAGCCTCCTGCCCGACTCCCACCGCAGCTCCACCGGCGACGATGGAATCACATCCCCGCGCAGAAGACTGTATGCGCTGGGCACATCGCCGGCAGGGGCAAACCGAATGGCACCCGCCTTGCCGCCCGTCCGCAATGAATGAAAGCAGTTGTTCATTCTTGGCTGTTGTCCACCGCATTCTCGTTCGTAAGCAACATCCGACGTGGACGGCGCCTGATCAAGAAGTTCTGTCAGCTTCGTCAGCGTGGATCTGGCGCCATTGAAGTCTCGCCTCCTTCGTAGTCCGATCGCTTCACGATGGCGACCGAAAATACAATGTCATCGAAATCGTCGTCTGGCGCGCCGTCGTTGCATCTATATTCCCTCGTTCCGTCCGTCTCGGTCACCGTCATGGCTGCTCCCAAGTGCCATGATTCGACAACCCCGGTTCCAGGATCCCAGATATTTCGAATCCACACCTTTGCCGGGTACAGCGCAGGAACCACCAGAACTTGCGCTGGGGCATTATCCGACCAGATCGTAACGAGCTGCTTCGGCTTGCATGGTGTGCCACTGACCAAGGCCTTCTGGTCACATTGAACTCCAA
Source organism: Phycisphaerae bacterium (assembly GCA_041485385.1). GTDB lineage: Bacteria > Planctomycetota > Phycisphaerae > Phycisphaerales > UBA1924 > JBGPJM01. The sequence goes on from JBGPJM010000171.1 coordinate 2,541, forward strand.
CCCCCTGACGCCAAGGTCCCTGTGCGGACTGAATGGATACGTGGAGGCTGTCTCCGGCGACCAAGTAGATAGTATCAACGAGTTGAAGCGTCTTCCCCTTGTACAGTATCGGCTTGCCTCGAGACTCGAGGAACAGTTCTTGAAACGACGGCATGGTCAGATCCCTAATGACCGGTATGTCGGTGCGGGTCGATGGCCTCGTGCTCGTCCGGCCATACTGGCGAGAACTCATACTTTCCCCCGTCTCTCTGCGGGTCGGGATGATGATGCAGTTCCTTACTCTCGCATTCTCCCGTGATCGGATTGAGTCGCTGGGGTGGACTTCCCTTGCGCATTCTGGCGAGGTCGGCGCTGGAGTACCGCTCGGGATGATAATGCGCTTCGTTCTTCCAATATCTCTCTCCCACGGTCCTCCAGGTCGGATCAGCCCCTCGGGCGGTACGGTTGTTGATTGGGTCACCGACCCTCCATCCAACCTGTGGATTGTCAGTGAGATACTCACGCGACTGAGGTATCGCTTCGATGGGGCCCTGTTGGGTCGGCCGCGCGGCGCGTGCCTCAGTAGACGCGTTGCTCGCACCAGCCAAGGCGATAGTCACGGTGCCCGCTTCTGCTTCCGCGAACTCGTCGGCGTATTTCAGCACGACACTTGCTGAACCCAGGCCGGCCTCTATGACAATTATCTGAGGTCCGTAGAATGCGCGAGCGGCCTCAGCGGCTTCTCTGCTGCCGACTGTAACAATCTCGTAATGTGCATCTCTCAAATCATATTCGGCGAGTTGAATATACTGCTCTGGACCCGCTTTTATGAGGTGAACCGTCTCACTTCCATCGCTCCGAAGATTTCGGAGGATGAGGTCGCCGTTTTCCAATCTAACGATGACTTGCTTGTTTTGCCGAAGATAATGATTGAATCTGGCAAAATCGTCCTTGGTCCGTAGGTCGCGCCGGTCAAAGATGTGGTAACCTCGATCTATCTTCGTAGATGGCGGCTGGTTATCGTCAGGCCGAAGTCCGAGCGGATCAATCGACCCGATCGGATCCCCCGAGCAGTACTGATACACATTGAGCCCGCCCGCATACCCAATCGGATCCCTCTGCAGCCACTTCCCGCGGTAGGGGTCGAAGACCCGGTTCCGCACGTGGTACATCCGCAGGTTGGGGTCCCAGAAGTAGCCGGCAAAGCCCAGGTGGTTGTCCAGCGCGCTGGTTGAGAGCAGCCCGCGGCCGGACTCGGCCGGGGCGTTGTTGAAGTCCGCCAGGTAGTCGAACCAGTCGGTGCTGTTGACCGACCCGTCCTTGTTGATGTCGGCCCTGGGCGCCCCGTTCATGAAGTCGTTGGTGAAGTCGTTGAAGTCCTGGCTGTTGACCGTCAGGTCCTGGTTGTAGTCGCTCACCCGGATCAGGTACGGCACCCCGTACGCCGAGTACCGCGTGTACGCGATCGGCTTGCCCGCGGCGTCGGCCACGCAGGTCACGTCGCCGCGCCGGTTCTGCAGGGGGTACACCGTCTCGTCGGCCGCGTCCAGCGTCCCGTACGGCGCCGCCGTGTCCCGCTGCCGCAGCAGCACCTTGTCCAGCCCCGTCGAGTCGGTCGCGCCACCCACGCCCGCGGCGTGGTGGACGTAGCGTTCGTAGAGCTGCGCCGTCGGACGCGGGTTGCTGGGGGAAGTCGCCGGGCCCTGGCGGTAGACGGCGACGAGCCTCCACTGCTCGTCGTAGACGTACCAGTCCAAGTGCTCGTCCCACACCTCGCCGTCGCCCCCGGCCCAGGGAGGCTGCCCGGCGGGGGGCGCTGGGGTCAGGTCGTAGACCGCGCTGGTGCGGTACCCCAATGCGTTGTATGTGAACTTGGCAAAGAGCAGGCCGGCCGAGCCATTGGGGTTCCGCCGGTTCACCTGGACCAGGCGAGCAAACGCATCGTAGGTATACCGGAAGTTCTCCCCGTCGTCGATCAGGTTCCCGTTGGCGTCGTAGGCGGGGATGATGCTGACGGGCGTGCCGTTCCCCTGCTGGGTCGTGCAGCTGGTGGCCTGGTTGGCCTCGTCGAAGGTGCCCTGGACCTCCAGGTCATCGGCTCCGCTGTAGGCGCCGTCGCCGTCGGCGTCGAACCAGTACCGCCCGAAGTTGCCGCTGCGGTCGGGGACGGGCGCCGGCGCCGGGCTCTGGCGGGCGTCCGCCAGGTTCCACTGCTCGGTGCGGTTGTTCTGCGGGCCCGAGCGCGGCGGGTACCCCGCCGGGGCGGTTGGTACGGTCCCCTGGCAGAAGTACACCAGGTCGTCGCCGCAGGAGTACCCCGCCTTGGAGCTGAACCCCGGCACCACATGGTCGTCGCCGCCGACGAAGCGGTAGGCCGGGTCGTACCTGGGCTTCTCCCGGGCCAGGTCGGGCATCTCGCCGATGGGGACGGGCTGGTACTTGAACCAGCTGTCCACGTCGGTCAGGCCGTTCCAGCCGATGCCGTCGCCGATGTCCGGCGGGCCCCACGAGGGGTGGATGCCGCGCTGGTCGAAGGTCGGCTGCACCAGCCCCGGGCCGGGGAGGCGCGTCCGCCCCGGCGTATAGATCCCGAAGTAGCCGGCGTCGTCGCTGAAGCGGAAGTCCGTGCCGGGGAAGGGCGGGATCACCTGCGGGCTGGCGCCGTAGATGGCCGCGGGCGTCAGGGGGCTGAACCCCGAGCCCAACTGCAACTGCGAGACCCGCCCGACGAGCGCATCGATGTCGATGCTCCCCGCGCACAGGCCGCCGAAGTCCGGGTGGAGGTTCAGCCCGCCGGGGAGGGTTTCCTGCGTCCGCTCGAACTGCTGCCAGCCCTGCGTGCCGCCGCCGGCGCCGTTGGGGTGCGCCAGCGTCCACTGCGAGTCGATCTGGAACGCGCCCACGTCGCGCGGCAGGGCCGAATCGGCATCCATGCGGAACCGCGTGAGGTTGCCCCACGAGTTGCGCTGCAGATCGGCCTGATCGACGATGTTCCCGGCCTGGTCCTTGGAGGTGAAGACCTCCGGCAGACCCAGGTACCCGTAGGCGATCTCCTGGCTCCAGACACGCTGGTCGAACCCTGCGCCGATCGACGTGAAGGCGCGGCGCGTGAGCCGGCCGCGGGCGTCGTGCTCGATCGCCAGCAGGTTCTGCCCCGGGTCGCGCATGCCGCTGGGCTGGCCCTGGCGGTTGTAGCCGTAGCGGTAGGTGTCGGCCCAGTCGGGGGGATTGCCGGGGGAGTCGGGGAAGGCCACGGCGAGAACGAGGTTGTTGTCGCTGATGTCGCTGGCCGGGAATGAGTTCAGCGTGCCGGAGGGGATGGTGTCGCGGTAGTAGTAGCGGGTGGACTGGCGCTGCGTGCCGGGGCCGGAGGGGCCCATGGGGCCGTCGGTGCCGCCCGGTCCCTGTGGCCCGTCGGAGCCCTGGGGTGCGGACGATCCGTCGGTGGGGAAGGAGTAGATCGTCTCGAGGACGCGGGCGCCGCCATAGATCAGCTCGAGCAGGCGCTGGCCCGCGCAGGGGTCGGGGTCGAGACCGGCAGGGGGCGTGCAGGTGCCGGCGCAGTTGCCGGGATCGGAGATGCTCGTCGGGCGCGGGTAGTTGTCGAAGGTTGTGATTTTGGGGATGCCCAGGGGGCTGATCTCGTCGAACGGGAGGCCCTCGGGGTTGTACTCCTGCACCCAGACCGGCGGGCCGTTCTTGTCGCGCGTGGGCAGGCCGAATCCCGGATGAGCCGGGTCGGTCCCCGGCTTGTAGTGGAACTCTTGCAGCAGATAGTCAAGACCGGGGACAAAGTCACCGAACACCGAGAACTTCGTGTCGCCGAACTCGGACCAGTACGCCTCGCGCAGGAGTCCGTCGTACCAGGCGACGCTGAGGCTCATCTTGCCGAACATCCCGGCGTCCGGGAAGTTGACGTTGGCCAGGACGTCCTGGTCGACGTTGATGTTGGGGGACGGAGGCACGGGGAGCATGAAGTCCGGCGGCGTGAGCGGGCCCATGTGGGTCGGCTGGCCGCAGACGTCCGGGTAGCGGTCCACCTCCGCCCACACGCGCGGCAGGAGCAGCACCGGGTCGTAGGCGACGTGCGTCTCACTGAGAACGACGTCGCCGGAGGAGACACCGGCCATGACCCCGGAGTACGTCGTCGAATCGGTGCTCGCCAGGTGGTAGACGGCGGTGTTCTGGCAGATGTGGTCGTAGCTGTACTTCTCGATGGTGGCCCCCTGCGACATCAGCGGGTGGCCATCGGGGGAATACCAGAGATTCGTCGTGATCGACTGCCCGCCCGGCGGGTTGTAGGCGGGATCCCAGATCTGCTGCTTGTAGGGGAAGTTCCGCTCGTCGAAGGAGGTCTGCGTCAGACCCTGGCGAAGGTCGGGGAACGTGAGCGGGCTGAGGGTGGGGAGGAGCGCCGAGCCGTCGCCGCCGTAGAGGCCGGCGGCGACGATGTGGTCGAGGTTGTCGTAATCGAGCAGCAGGTGCGGCGGGGCGCCGGAGCGCACGACCTTGGGGCGGCCCTGGTAGTCGTTGAGGAAATCGGTCGACTGCGGGATATTGGCGTTGCCGGTGCGCTGGGTGAGGTAGCCGTTGCCGCCGGAGAGGCCGCCGTCGTACTGCATCGTGGCGATATCCAGGAAGGTGGTCTGGCGCGTGCCGCAGACGCCGCGCTGCACCGTGACAACGCGGTCGAGCGTGTCGTAGATCAGGTGGGTGATCGTGCAGGAAGGGTCGGTGATGTCGGTGAGGCGCTGGCCGGAGTCGTAGGCGAGGGTGGTGGAGTCGAAGTGCGTGCCGGTGAGGCCGTAGATGTCGAAGTACCGGCGCGACTCGGTGAGCCGCGCGCCCGACGACGAGTAGAAGTTGGAGGTGAGCGTGCCGAAGGTCAGCGGCGAACCGAGCGCGGCGACGATGCTCGCGGCGCCGGTGTCGATCCACGACGTCGGCGCCGTCGCCGTCCACCCGGGGCCCGTCGCCCCCTGGAACGGCACCGCGACGGTCCCCGCGTCCTCCACGCCGCCGTCGTGGTTGTACACGCGGCACAGGGCCGGGCCGTAGTACTGCGACCCTTCCACCGCCTTGGGAAGGTACAGCCCCACGAGACGCCGGTCGGCCAGGCGTGTGTACACGGCCTTGAGACGACGCCCGCCGGGGATGGTCGCGGCGGTGGTCCGTCCCTGGGCGTCGTGCTCGAGGTCGGTGCGGAGGTGGAATGCGCCGGAGCCCGATGTGAAGCCATCGGGGATGGTGATCCCCAGCAGGATCAACCGCGGCGTATCGGCGTCGGAGACGCGCCAGCGCAGCAACCCGTCGTTGAGCTCGCCCGCGAGGGGGGTGAAGCTGCGGTAGGTGATGTTCCCCGTCACCGACCTGGCGAACGTGACGTCGCCGCTCAGCTCCAGCCAGACCGAGGTGCTGATGGGCAGCCCGGATCCGTGGTGCGCGGCGCTGACGGCCGGCAACGTTGTCGTCACCATGTTCGCGGCCAGCGGCTGCCCCGGGCCATACAGGGTGTAGGCGACGCTGGTCTGGTTGTACCCCGAGTTCGGGTCGTCGCTCAGGGCCGGGTATTCGCGAACGGCCGCGACCAGCGGGCGGATGATGTGGAAGCCGCCGACGTTCTGGTCCGGGACGTTCTGGCCGCCCGAGCCGGTCCAGTAGGAAACCCAGGCATCGTGCGGCGCGGTGCCGCCGGGCCCGGCGCCCTGGCGGTGTCGGACGGTCTGCAGGAAGCCTGTGAAATCGCCGGTCGTGATGCGGGCCAGCTCGTAGACCAGCCCGGTGGAGCTGGAAAGCGTGATGGCGCCGGTGCTGTAGGTGTACGTGCCGACGCTCGCGGGCGTGCCGATGCGCGACACCTGGGCCGTCGTATTGCGCTCGACGGAATGAACCCACTTGCTGGTCGGCGACGTCGCCGGGTCGGTATTGGTGTACACCCAGGAGAGCGGCTGTCCGGCCTCGTCGAAGTAGTGCGTGCACCACTTGAAGGGCTCGTGGACGATGGTGCGGGTCTTCCAGCCGATGTCGTACGTGGAGTTCGTCGGGTTGGGAGCGCCGAGGCCGGTGTTGTCGTTGTACGTGAACTGGTACGTGCCGAGGTTCTGCCCGTCGTACCAGGCCAGCGAGGCACGCCGGTCCGACGCCGAGATGTACTCATAGAACGCGTCGGCGTAGGGCTTCAGTGTGCTGTCGGTCGCGGCGTTGGCGTCCGCCAGTGTCTCGTCGATGTTGGCGCCTTGATCCCAGTCGAAGCGACGGCACCCCTCCGGCCCCAGCACCATGCGGAGCATGTGCGCCGAGCCGCGCAGCCCGTCGGTGTTCTGCCACGGACCGGGGTAGTAGCGGTAGTAGGTGCGCCGGACGTCGTCGGCTCCGCTGACGCTCTGCGGCAACTTCACACGCGCGAGCCGCAGGTCGCCGATGTTGCCGTTGGTTCCGGCGGTGCCGGTGACGTAGTACTCGTACTCGACGCGCCCGGCTTCCGTCCATGACGCGCCATTTGGCGTCTCCGCCACGACGCTCGCCAGGCGGGCCACCGTATCGCCGGCGCCGGTCTGGTACGTGTAGCTGAACCGGTGACCCGCCGAGTCGAAGGCCAGGATGATCCGTTTGCTGGCGTCGAACCCCAATGAGACCGCCGTCGCCGGGTTAGTCGCGTGCCCGACGTACGCGACGCCCCCGGCGGGGTCCTCGATCTTCCAGAGCTGACCCGGGACGGTCGCGTGCTGCAACCCGAAGAACGTCGCCACGCGCCCCGTCGCATCGTGGTACTTCACCACGGCTACGCCGGAGACCGTCGTCAGCTCCAATGCCCCCGCGGCCCCGTTCTCGCCGCGGAACACCGTGGCGTTGAAGAACCGGAACTCCACGTACCGGTCCGCCCCGTGGACCAGGTAGATGACCGTGGGGTTGCCGGGGTTGTCGGCGATCAACTCGGGCTGGGAGAGCTGCGACCAGTTCCACCCCTGGTACTTGTTGCTGTCGCGTGAGGCGCCGGCGGAGGTCCGCTGGGCCGCGTTGTAGGCTCGCCCGACGATCCACGGCACGCGCGCCGGGAGCGCCAGGTCAACGTCGGCCGTGACCACCGCCCCGGTGGCCAGGTCGATGTCGCGCATGAACCGCGCGCCGGTCAGCGGCGACCCCAGCGCGCCCGGCGCGCCCGCGATGGAAACATCCAGCGATGTGCCGGCCAGCAGCGAGCCGTCGACGAGCACGCCGCGCTGCCATGTTGCGGGTTGCACGCTCTGGACGCCCGTGGGCGCCGGCAGGTTCTGCACGAACGAGATCGGGCGAAGGTGCAGGATCTGATCGGCCCTGGCGCCGGGCGCCAGCGCCGCCAGCACCGTGCACGCCGCGGCGAGCGCGACACGCGGAAGCGCCGGCATGATCCCACCGGGCGGGCGCCCGGCGGAGGCCGCGAGCCGGCGCTCCAGGAACAGCCGCTTGACCAGATCGAACGCGCAATAGCTCTTGGCACACCGGCGCATAGCACAAGCCCTCCTGCAAGTCAGGACACGCGTGAGGAAACCACATGTCGCACTTGGAAAAGTGGCTGTGCCGCGTCGCCATCGACTCGGCGCAGGAGTGCGTCGCGAATATCGCAACGGAGTGGGGCTTTGTCAAGTGGGTATTTGAGAAAATGACACTAATATTTGACGACGGCGATTCAGGATACATTTCGCCGGATTATGTCAATGCAACTGCTGAGCCTTGGCGCGCTCATTGCATGAACGTCAATGGATGGGCGCGCTGGCGACGAATGGTCCACCGAATCGGGGGTACCAAGTTTGAGAGCACGACGTTCCCGCGCTGCGCGGAAGCGAATCGAGCGACGCCTGGATTACCCCCACGCACAGGGGTCGTCGCCCCCCATCCCGCCGCGACGCAATCCGGACAACTCCTCCTCAGACCCCGCACTCTCGGGTAATACCATGCGATTTGCGGAGTTCGACGACGAGGACGATCCGCCGTCCGGGGAGGGGGGCGGGGGCGGCGGCGGTGGCGGCGGTGATCGTCGGCCGCGACCGCCGACGTTGTGGGGCCTGATCCTGGCAGCGGCGGATGCGCGGCGGGCGGCGAGGGAGAACGCTGAACACGCGGCGGAACCGGGCGGCGGGCGCGGCAGCCGGCTTCAACGAACGGCGGGAGGCGTATCTCCGCCCCCCGCCGTAGGCGGCCGAGCGATCCCGGGCGCACCACCTGACGAGCGCCCTCAGCACAATGGCGCGGAGATGCGGGCGCAGAGAGGGCTGCCGCCGGCTGCCGCCCTCTCCGCACCTCTCCTGCCGGAGGGGGCGCCGAATGAGCACGGGCAGGTTGCGACGGGGCTCACCAGCACCCGTGCCGTAGACTGCTCCGACCGTGACCGCCCCACCGACAACCCCGTCGCGCGAACTTGGTCGCCGCCGCGACGAACGCCTCGCCGTTGCGGAAAAGGAGCCGCACCACCTCGGGGTTCGCGGAGTGCGCCATCGTCAGCATCCCGCGAAGAACGCCGCGAGGAAGTCGAAGAAGTCCTGTGAGTTGAGGGTGCCGTCGGCGTTGAAGTCGGCGGCGGGCTGCAG
>JBGPJM010000172.1:0-11005 GCA_041485385.1 Phycisphaerae bacterium
ATGCCCAGGAAGCCGAAGGCGACCAGGCCGAAGGCGAAGACGGCCGGCGCGATCATCAGGGCCCCGGCGCCCGCGGGGAACGTCGTGCTCACGCCGAAGGCGATCCCCATCAGCGTGATGATCGCGATGCCCAGCCAGTAGGCGCTGAAGTTGCCGGCGACCAGGCCGGAGAGGATGTTCAGCGACGCGCCGCCCTGCTCCGACGAGGTCACCACCTCGCGGACGTGCTTGGAGCTCATCGAGGTGAACACCTTCACGAACTCGGGAATGATCGCCCCGGCCAGCGTCCCGCACGTGATGATCGTCGAGAGCTTCCACCACATCGTCCCGCCGCCCAGGTCCTTGATGAGCAGAAACGACGCGAGGTACGTGAAGGTGACCGACACGAACGAGGTCAGCCAGACCAGAGTCGTGAGCGGATGCTCGAAGTTCATCTTGTCCGCCGCTGCGTACTTCGCGCGGGCCATGGCCTCGTTGAGCAGGTACGAGCCCCCGCTGGCGATGACCATCACGATGCGCATCGCGAAGATCCAGACCAGCAGCTGGACCTGCACGGCGGGCTCGGTGACGGCCAGCAGGATGAACGAGATGAGCGCCACGCCGGTGACGCCGTAGGTCTCGAAGCCGTCCGCCGACGGCCCGACCGAGTCGCCCGCGTTGTCGCCCACGCAGTCGGCGATCACGCCGGGGTTGCGGGCGTCGTCCTCCTTGATCTTGAAGACGATCTTCATCAGGTCCGAGCCGATATCGGCGATCTTGGTGAAGATACCGCCGGCGATCCGCAGGGCCGCGGCGCCCAGCGACTCGCCGATGGCGAAGCCGATGAAGCAGGGGCCGGCGTAGTCACCGGGGATGAACAGCAGGATGCAGAGCATGATGAGCAGCTCGACGCTGATCAGCGCCATGCCGATGCTCATGCCGGCCTTCAGCGGGATGGCGTAGCAGGGGTACGGCTTCCCGCGCAGCGCCGCAAAGGCCGTCCGGGAGTTGGCGAACGTGTTGATGCGGATGCCGAACCACGCGACCCCGTAGCTGCCGGCCATGCCGATCAGGCTGAAGATCAGGATGATCGCGACCTTCATGAACGGGTAGCCGTAGATGGGCTGGTGGGTCGTCGGGTCGTCGCCGGCGTGCGCGAGCGTGCCGAAGTAGAACGCCGCCACCGCCCCGATGAAGACCCAGAGGATCATCAGGAACTTGCCCTGCTGGATCAGGTACGCCTTGCAGGTCGTGTAGATGAGCTCGGAAACCTCCAGCATCGACCGGTGTACGGGCATGCCCTTCAACTGCGAGAAGATCACGAAGCCGAAGACCAGGCCCAGGGCGCAGATCAGCAGCCCGGCCATCAGGAGCGTGTGCCCGTCGATCCCCATGAACCTGGCGGAGCTCAGGTCCGGCAGGATGAGGCTCGCCTCGCCCCCGGCCTTGTGCGCTGCGCCGGCGCCCGGCGAGTTCTGCGCCTGCGCAACGGCCGGACAGAGGAGGGCCCCGGCGATCAGGAGCGCCGTCAGGACCACGCCGCGCCCGGATGCGCAACGGAGCGAGCCGAGGACCCGGCGGAGCAGCAGCACACCCACGGTACCGGCGCCCAGTGACAGGGCGATCAGTTGAGACTGATCCATGTCGAGTTCCTCTCTTGGGCCGCCGGCCGAAACTCAGCCTCGCCGGGGCCGGGGACTTCTTCATCTGGAAACAACCGCCGCTTCCATCTCAGACAGATCGGAAGCGGTGCGGCGGGGAAACAATCAGGATCTGGCCGCTCAGCGCTGCGGCGGCGCGCCCTGCTCTGGCTTGCGCTCTTTGGGCACGAACGGCATGGCCTCGCGGACGCGGCGGGCGACGGATTTGCGCGCCGCACGACGGCGGCGCTCTGAGGGCTTCTCGTAGAACTCTTTGCGCTTGATGTCCTTGGTCAGGCCTTCCTTCTCGCAGAGCTTCTTGAATCTGCGGAGCATCTGCTCGACGCTCTCACCGCCGCGGGACTTGATCCGGATCGCCATGCATACCTCGCTGGGGGGGCCAAAGTAATGGGCCAAAGGAACGGGCCAAAGAAACGGGGCGGGGATCGATTGGTACCGAACGGTCGCTTGACGACCTTCGGGCCGAAAGTAAAGCAGCCTGCCCCCAGAATATCAAGTTTGCGTACGGGCCGGACCCTCACCGCTTGTCGATCGGGACATACTTCACCCCGTGCGGGCCCACGTACTCGGCCGTTGGCCGGTACAGGCGGTTGTCCGACAGCTGCTCGATCGCGTGCCCCGCCCACCCGCCTATCCGCGAAAGGGCGAACATCGGCGTGAACAGGTCCAGCTTCAGCCCGATGCAGTGGTACGTCGTGGCCGAATAGAAGTCGACGTTGGGGTAGATCCCCTTGGCGGACTTCTCACGCATCATGACCTCCTCGATCCGCTGCGACTTGTTGTACAGATCGATGTTGCCGGTATCGGCGGCCAGCTGTTTGGCCAGCGTCTTGAGGTAGCTCGCCCGCGGGTCATACGCCTTGTACACGCGGTGACCGAAGCCGGAGATCTTCTCCTTCTTGGCCAGGTGCTGCTGGACGTACGCCTCGGCGCCCTCGACCGAGGGGATCTTCCCGAGCATCACCATCACCTCTTCGTTGGCCCCGCCGTGCAGCGGGCCGCGGAGCGAACCGATGGCGCCGGTGATCGCCGAATACATATCCGACATCGTCGAGATGATCACGCGGGCCGTGAACGTCGAGTTGTTCAGCCCGTGGTCGGCGTGCAGGATCATGCAGGCGTCGAAGGCCCGGGCCATGGTCGGCGTGGGCATCTGGCCGTTGAGCATGTACAGGAAGTTCTGGGCGAAGGAGAGCTTCTTGTCGGGCCCGACAATCGGCAGCCCCCGCCGGTAGCGGTCGAACGCCGCGACGATCGCCGGAGTGGAGGCGAGGATGTTCATCGCCTTGTCGCGGGCGGCGGCGACGTCCGTGGCATTGGGATTCGGGTCGTACAGCGACAGCGCCGACACCATCGTCCGCAGCACGTGCATCGGCTGCGCGTCCTTGGGGACGCCCGTGATGCGGTCCAGCATCCCCTTGGGCAGCTCGTACCGGGAGCGCAGATCGGCGCTGAACTTCTCCAACTCGCTCCGGGTCGGCAACCGCGTGTACCACAGCAGAAAGACCGTCTCCTCGAAGGTCGAGTTCCACGCAAGATCGTCGATGGCGATGCCGACATACTCGAGGATGCCCTTCTCGCCGTCGATGTAGGACATCTTTGTCTCGGCGGCCACGACGCCTTCGAGGCCCTTGTTGGCGATGCTCATGCGAGGCCATCCTTAGGGGGAGGGTTGTGCTAGAAGGGGAATAAGGCGGCCCGGCGCGGCGGATCGCGCATCGGGGTGCGGACTATAGGGGCTGCGGATCCAACCCGCCAGATTCGTAGCCCCGCCCGGGCCTGTTCCACGCCGCCGCGATCCCCGCCCGTCTGGACCCCCCGGGAAGGCGGTAGGATCCGGGCATGCTGATCCCGCTGGGGACAGATCGTCCGCTCCGCAGGCCCACCAAGGTGAACCACGCCCTCGTGGTCGCCAACCTGGCGATCTTCGTCGCCATGGCCGCGACGAAGCGGCTGCGCCCCGAAACTGAGTCCTGGCTGTACGCCACCTTCTGGCTGGACCCTCGGCACGTCACCCTCTGGGGTCCGCTCACCTATGCGTTCCTGCACGCCGACTTCATGCACGTGCTGGGGAACATGCTCTTCCTGTGGGTCTTCGGCGCCAACGTCGAGGACCGGTTCGGGCGGCTGGGGTACCTGGCCTTCTACGTCGTGGGGGCCGTCGGCGCAGGGGCGGTGCACGCGGTATTCGAGGACGCGCCGGTGGTGGGCGCATCGGGGGCAATCTCGGCCGTCACCGGGGCGTACCTGGTCCTGTTCCCCAAGACCCAGGTGAAGTGCCTCTTCCTCCTGATCATCGGGATGGTGACGATCCCTGCCTGGTGGTTCATCGGGGGGGCAATGGCCTGGGACCTGCTGCAGCAGGGAACGTCATCCAGACACAACGTCGCGTACCTGGCCCACCTGGGTGGGTACACCTTCGGCGCGGGCGTAAGCATCGTGCTCCTCTGGCGGAAGATCCTCGCCCGCGAGCCGTACGACCTGTTTACGATCAGCCGCCAGGCGTACCGGCGAAGGCTGCTCCGCGAGGTGGCGGTCCGGCAGCAGGAGGAGCAGCGCCGCCGCCTCGCCCCACGCCCCGGCGCCGAGCCCGATCTCCGCGACCACCTGGCCGAGGCCCGCGCCGCGGTCACGACCCTGGCGAGCAGGAACGACCTCCCCGCGGCGGCGCGCGCGTACAAGGAGCTCGTCGAGAAGCACGCCGACCTCCCTGCGGCCACCCTCCTCGGCCGCAGGTACCAGCTCGACATCGCCAACCAGTTCTTCCAGGAAGGCGACCACGAGTCCGCGGCCTACACCTACGAGCGATTCCTCGAGGCGTATAAGACCGATTCCGAATCGGCCCGCGTCCGCCTGCTGCTCGGCCTCATCAACGCTCGCTGGCTGAACGACCCTGTCCGGGCGCGCCAACTGCTGGACGGCCTGCCGCCGCTTCTCGGCGATGCGGAGCAAAGGAAACTGGCCGAAACGCTGCTCGAGGAACTGGGGTAGCCCGATCGGGCCACCGGATCTGGCGGCTCGGCTGAAGGAGCATCCTTGGGACGGACACGGATCAAGATCTGCGGCGTGCGGGATGAAGAGACGGCCTTCGCGGCCGCGTCGGAGGGCGCGGACGCGGTGGGGTTCGTCTTCCACCCGTCCAGCCCGCGCTTTATCGAGCCCGAGGATGCCTGGGAGATCATCGGCCTTCTTCCCCCCTTCATGGCCAGCGTCGGCCTGTTCGTCAATGCCAGCGTGGAGAAGTTCAGCCAGATCGAGGAAGTGTGCCCGACCGATCTGAGCCAGCTCCACGGCAATGAGAAGGAGGACGTCGTCCGCCAGTGCGGCCCCGCGGTGATCAAGGCTGTGCGATTCGACCCGCAGACCATCGCGCGCGACCTGGCGACATGGAGCGAGGTTGAGGAGGTCGCCGCGGTCCTCGTCGACGGTTCAACCGGCGGCCAGGGCCTCGCGTTCGACTGGACGCTGCTCGCCCCCCACCTCGCGATAACGAAGAAACCGATCATACTTGCCGGCGGCCTCACCGCCGCGAACGTCGGCCAGGCGATCCACGCCCTCCGCCCCTGGGCGGTCGACGTCTCCAGCGGTGTCGAGAGCTCCCCCGGCATCAAGGATCCGCGGCTGATCGGAGAGTTCTGCGCGGCGGTGCGGGCCGCGGACGGCGGCTGAGGCCGGGCTCCATCTCCCTGGGTCTACCGCTCGCGGCAGAGTTCCGTGATGCGATCGGCGACCCCGCGGAGCGATCTCTCGCCGGTTTCGATCGTGTCGCCGGCGATCATGCGATAGAGCCCTTCACGCCCCCCGAGCATCGCCTCGACCTCGTCCAGCGCGCTGGACGCCGACGTGAGCGGCGGGCGATGGGCGTTGTCGACGCTCTCCATCCTGCGTCGGAGCTCGGCAGCCGTCGCTCGCAGGTAGAACACGACGATTCGCCCGTCGAGCTGCGCTTGCCGAAGCAGCTCGGCCGCGCCCGGGGCCGTCGGAGTGCCACCGCCGAGGGCGATCACCCAGGGCCCATCGACCAGGTTGATCACCAGCCGCAAGGCAACCGACTCCGCCCGCCTGAATCCCTGCTCGCCGACCGCCGCCCACGCCCGCCGGACCGACGAATACCCCGCCAGAACCGGCGTGAGATCATCCAGATCGACAAACGGCCGCCCCAGACGGGCGGCCACGAGCCTGCCGACGCTGCTCTTTCCACTTCCGCGGAGCCCGATCAAGACAATGTGCGGGTGGCCGGCCACGGGGAGCGGTTACGCCCTCGACATGTACGATCCGTCCACGGTGCTCACCTTGACGGTTTCGCCGATGGCGATGAACGCCGGCACGCGGGTCTTCAGCCCGGTCTCCAGCGTCGCTTCCTTCAGTTGGTTGGTCGCGGTCGCCCCCTTGATGCCCGGCGGTGTATCGGTTACCGTCAACTCGACAGTCAGCGGAAGCTCGACGTACAACGGCTTGGCCCCCAGGAACAGCATGACCGTTTGAGCATTCGGACGCAGGTATTGCAGGGCCTCCCCCAGGATCGCCGGCGGGATGGTAATCTGGTCGTACGAGTCGATATCCATGAACGTTGCGCCGGTGCCGTCGGAGAACAGGTACTCCATCTGCCGCCGATCCACGTCCACCACCTCGACCTCTTCGCTGGGGTTGAACCGTTTCTCCAGCACCTGCCCCGTCTGCACGTTGCGGTACTTGAGCTGCACGAAGGCGCGCAGGTTGCCGGGCGTGCGGTGCTCGATGTTCGTGATCACGAACACCTTGCCGTCCATCTTGAAGCCAAAGCCGGGCCGCACATCGATCGCTTTCATGGGCACAATCCTGACAGGGACCGTCTCTTTGCATCCAAAGCGGCCCGAAATGGGTTTACGCTCGGTCGGTTGAAGGGGAGGATAGTAGGCTGCTTCATTCTCGCCCCCACGGGCACAACTCTTCACGCGCGCCACCCGGCGCAACATGGAAGGAGGCACTCTTGAGCGTCAACCTGACCCGTCGTGAGTTCTCCATGCTCGGCGCCGCCGGGCTGCTGTCCCTCGCCGGCGGCTCGCTCGTCACCCGCACGGCAAGGGGCGCGATGCGCCGCTCACTCGCCGCCCCCTACTTCAAATGGCAGCCCATCGGCACCAGCGCGGCCGCCGCGTTCGGCGAGGGCGGCAACACCCTTGTCGTCTGGTCGAAGAACGAGGCACTCCTCGTGGACACCAAGAATGCGCCGTTCGGCGGCCCTCTCCGGCGCGAGGCGTTGGCCGGGGGCGCGGAGGCGGCGGGGGGCGGCGCCCCCGCCGGCGCGGCCCTGACGCTCGTCGTCAACACCCACCACCACGCCGACCACACCGGCGGCAACCTCGCCTTCACCAAAGACCTCCGCGTCCTGGCCCACGAGAAGGCCAAAGCCCGCGTGCTCACCCAAGTGGACCGCTACACCGGCGCGATCAAGGGCGCCGTCTCGCAGCTCGGCCGGTCCGACAACCCCGCCGCCAAAGACCTCATGCAGGAGTTCGGCGAGCTTGCCGACAAGGTCGGTGAGCTGAAGGCCGAGCAGTTCGCCCCCACCGAGTCGATGGGTTCCGAGAAGGAACTCAAGATTGGCGACGTGAAGGTCGTCATGCGGCATGTTGGCGCGGGTCACACCGACAACGACATCTTCCTCCACTTCCCCGACCTGAACCTGATCCAGACCGGCGACCTTCTCTTCCACAAGAACCACCCCTTCATGGACCGCCCCGCCGGCGCCAACACCGACGGCTGGATCAACTCCGTCCGCCGCATCATCGATCTCTGCAACGACAAGACCGTCGTCCTCCCCGGGCACGGCGAGCTCACCGACGTCAGCGGCCTGCGCGCCCAGATCCACTACTTCGAGGTCGTCCGCAGCGCCGTCGCCAAGGCCGTCAAGGACGGCAAGACACTCCAGGAGATCAAGCAACTCGACCTCACCGAGTTCAGGGATTACGGCCTCACCCAGATCAAGCCGCTGCTCCTGGGCGCGATGTACGAAGAGCAGACGGAGAAGAAGTGATCGATCAGGGACGCGACAGGATGACGGAGATGCGCAACGACGGTCCGCCCGGCTGTGGGTTCGGGCTTTCGCGCCGGCGATTCATGGCCCTCGCGGGCGCCGTCGCGATCGGCCTGGCCGGCGCCGGCGCCACGCGCCGGCCTTTCCGCGCCCGCTCGCACCGCCCCGACCCCGATCTGTACTTCGACTGGCTCACGCCCCGCATCAAGTGGCTGCGCATCGCCTCCGGTCCCGGCGGCAACACCCTGATCATCCTCGGCGCCAAGGACGACGGCGCGATCGTCGTCGATACGCAGGTCTCCCCGCTCGGCGCCACCGTCCGGCGCGACGCCGAGATCCTCGGCAACTGCGTCCTCCAGGTCATCAACTCCCATCATCACGAGGGAAACACCGGCGGAAACCACGCCTTCACCAAGGACGTTCCCGTCCTCACCCACGCGGCCGCCAAACCCCGCATCATCGCCCAGCTCAACCGATACCGCTCGCAGATCAAGGAGTTCGTCGCACGCGGCGACGGCGTCAAGGACACCCCCGCAGGCACCAAGGTCGTCGGTGACTGGAAAGAGCTGCACGGGCGTATCGCCCGCCTGACCGGCGACGATTTCGCCCCCACCCGGACGCTCGACGCCGACGCCACGGCCCTCGAGATCGGCGGCCGCAAGCTTGTCCTCCACCACCTCGGCCCGGGCCACACCGACAACGACCTCGTCGTCCAGCTCCCCGACGACAACATCGTCCACACCGGCGGGCTGGTCTCCTTCCGCGTCCACCCCGAGATCGACCGCGCCGGGGGCTGCTCCACCAGCGCCTGGCTCGCGGCCCTCGACCGCCTCGAGAAGCTCTGCGACTCCAAAACGCTGGTGATCCCCGCCGAGGGCGCCCCCGCCAACATCGCGGCCATCCACTGGCAGCGCGACTACCTCCAGACCCTCCGCTCGGCGGTCATCAAGGCGATCGACCAGCACAAGCCGCGCGCAGACGTACGGGCTCTCCGACCCAACCTGAAGGTCCCCCCCAAGTCCCGCGAGGGCCACGAAGACCGCCTCGCGCTCTCCCTCGACGCGGTCTTCGACGAAGTTACCGCCGAGCGCACCCCGCCGCCGTCCGCTCCGCCGACACCCAGGCCCGGCGGCTGATCGACTCCTCCTCTCCCCCTGGAGCCCCTGCATGCCCGACGACATCACCCAGCTCGAAGAGCAGATCGCCGCCCTCAAGAAGCAGCTCACCGAGAACCGCCGCCGCGCACCACGCGAGCCTGTTTCCGATTACAACCTCACCGACGCGCGCGGCAAGACGGTGAAGCTCTCCCAGCTCTTCGGTAACAAGTGCGACCTGCTCATCATCCACAACATGGGCGTCAAGTGCCCTTACTGCACGCTCTGGGCCGACGGGTTCACCGGCTTCACCAAACACTTGGAGAACCGCGCCGGCTTCGCCCTCACCTCCCCCGACGACCACAAGCTCATGGCGAGGTTCGCCGCGGATCGCAAGTGGAACTTCCGCGTTTTCTCGCACAAGGGCTCGACATTCGCGCACGACATGGGCTACGAGCCCGAGCCGGGCAAGGTGTGGCCGGGCGTCTCGGCGTTCCACCGGGAGCCCGACGGCTCGATCGTCCGCACGGGGCACGCGAGCTTCGGCCCCGGCGACGATTTCTGCGCCCTCTGGTCGATGCTCGACCTGCTCCAAGGCGGCCCGGCGGGGTGGGAGCCCAAGTACCGCTACGGGAAGGCCGCTCCGGCGAAGCGAGCCCCCACGCCGCGCAGGTCCGCGCCGCGCAAGAAAGTCGCGAGGAAGGCCCCCAGGCGCTCGCCGAAGAGGTAGTCTCACATCAACCGGCTCCGACCAAGCGGGAGAAGTCGCATGAAACGCTCGACGTTCGACGGGTTGCATCGCCGCTGGCCCCTCCTTCTGCTTCCCCTCGCCGCCGGCTGCGCATCCACCGCGGCCCCGTCCGCCGCAACCGCACCCGTCCCCCAGCCCGCGATCGCCACGCCCGCCGCGGCCCCGGCGCCCCCGGCAGCCCCGGCCTTCTCGCTCAAGGACCACTACACCAAGCACGAATACCGCATCCCCATGCGCGACGGTGTCCACCTCTTCACCCAGGTCTTCACCCCCACCGACACCTCGCACCCCTACCCCTTCCTCTTGAACCGCACGCCCTACAGCGTCGGCCCGTACGGCGAGGACGCCTCCTCCGACCCGGCCCCCGGCACGTCGCTGTATTCGTTCGCCCAGGACGGCTTCATCATCGTCCGCCAGGACGTCAGGGGCCGCTACATGTCCGAGGGCGAGTTCGTCAACATGACTCCCCACAAGCCGCACAAGTCCGGCCCCAGCGACATCGATGAGAGCACCGACACGTACGACACCATCGACTGGCTCCTCAAGAACGTTTCCAACAACAATGGACGCGCCGGCCAATGGGGCATCTCCTACCCCGGCTTCTACGCCGCGGCGGGGATGATCGACGCCCACCCGGCCCTCCAGGCCGTCTCGCCGCAGGCCCCCATCGGCGACTGGTTCTTCGACGACTTCTACCACCACGGCGCGTTCTTCCTCCCCCACTACTTCAACTTCTTCTCGGGCTTCGGCAAGCCTCGCCCCGGAGGGGGGCCCACGACCCAGGGCACCCCCGGATTCCGCCACCCCTCGCCCGATGGCTACCAGTTCTTCCTCGACCTGGGCCCCCTGAAGAACATCGAGACGCGGTACTACAAGGGCGAGATCGCCTTCTGGCACGACGTTGTCGCGCATCCGAGCTACGACCGGTTCTGGCAGGAGCGGCGCATCCTCACGAACCTCAAGCACGTCGCCCCGGCCGTCATGACCGTCGGCGGTTGGTTCGACGCCGAGGATCTCTACGGCGCGCTCAACACCTACCGCGCTGTAGAGGATCAGAACCCGGGAATCGTCAACACGCTGGTCATGGGCCCGTGGGCCCACGGCGCCTGGAGCCGCGCGCCCGGCGAGTCGCTGGGCAACATCCACTTCGGCGGGGCGCCCTCGGAGTTCTTCCAGCAGAATATCGAGCTCCCCTTCTTCAAGCACTACCTCAAGGGCGACGCCGGCTCGGCGCCCCCCGAGGCCTACGTCTTCGAGACCGGCGACAACCGGTGGCGCACCTTCGACCACTGGCCACCGGCCGGCACCACCGCGCGCGACCTCTACCTCCAGGGCTCCGGCGCCCTCTCCTTCGACCTCCCCCCCACCGCCGACACCCTCTTCGACGAGTTCACCAGCGACCCCCCCCCCCCCCGGCCCCAAAACCCAGCGGTGAACCCCCCCCATAACCCCCCGTAAAATAACCCCCAACCCCGCCTACCCCCCCCCCCCCCCCCCCGGGGAA
>JBGPJM010000173.1:0-10912 GCA_041485385.1 Phycisphaerae bacterium
AGGATCGTCACGAACTCGCTGGTGGCGTTGATCCCCAGCTGCCCCTCCGGCGTGACCCCGGTGAGGGAACCGAGGTTGGGCGTGCCCAGGACCCCGAATCCGCCGCCGATGTTGGTATCGAAGTGGGTGAGGGCCGCGACGATCGGCTGCTCGGCCTCGACCTTGATGCCGAACGGGCCGTTGGGGATCGACAGCTCGTGGGCCAGGGCGAACCCGCCGCGCCGGAAGCCGCCGATCTGCCGGGTGAGCGTGACCGGCCCGCCGCCCTGCTCGGGGTAGATGGTCACCGTGACGTTGATGGTCTGGGGGCTGGTGTTGTAGAACACAACGAAGTCGTTCACCGAGGGCTCGGAGCCGTCGGCGGGGAGCGGGACGCGGAAGCCCTCGCCGAACGTCCACACGGTGCTGGTGGTCGTGGAGAACGACTCGCCGGTGGCGACGCCGAAGTCAAAGTGGCTGAGGTTCGCCGCCACGGGACGAGAAGATCGGATCTCGATGGCGTAGGGCTCGTCGCGCCGGACGAGCTGTTGGTTCGCGGCGTACAAGCCGGGGGTTGTGAGCGTCAGGCCCGAACGGGTATGCCCGGCAACGATGCTGTCGGAGAGGAGCTGATCGCGGGGGCCGGTGTCCGTCCGCTCGTAGTGCGCGATCACGACCACGCGGGCGGCGTCGTCGTTGGGGTTGACGATCGGCACAAACGTGCTGGCGCGGCTGTTGGCGTACCCCTCGGGGTAGTACTCGACGTAGGGGAGCGTGTCCTCCGGGATGGCCGGGTCGTTGGGGTTCTGCACCAGGTGCCCGGTGCCCGTTCCGCCGTTCACCGTGGCGAAGAGCGTGTTCACGGCCGCCACCGAGGTGCCGGTGAGGATGAAGTACCGGAAGGCGACGGAGTCGCCGGCGGCGAGCACGCCGAGGTCGAAGGCGATGGCGAGGGCCGCGTTGGCGGACACCCCCGTGTCCCCGACGGGATCGGGGTCGGGCGCGAGGTTGTTGATGATCTGGAACGGGTCGCGGACGGTGCCGGGCCCCTGGACGGCCGTGCGGACCGTAACACCCGGCAGACTCGGGTTCGCCGCGCCCAGTCCGACGGTGAGCCCGCCCTGGAAGTCGTTGTCGAAGAACGCGCCCGTAACGAGCCGGCCGGTCGCGTTCTGCACGTTGTTGAACGTGCGGTTGCTCGTGGTCCGCCGGTTGAGCCCGGTCTCGGGGTTGAACGCCTCCATCCACGCCACGTCGGTGAAGGTCGAGGTCGTCGTCGAGTTGGTCAGCATGACGTCCACGGCGACGAACTGGTCGTTCACACCGTAGCTGAACGAACGGCGCATCGAGAGCCCGCGGAACGTCCCGTCGATGCTGACGCGCCGGTTGTTGAAGTCCGACTCGTTCGTGAGGGCCACCGGCAGATCCGACGTGCCGCCGCTGTTGCGGAAGCTGAACCCGCTGAACGTCGCGCCGTAGTACGACTCGATGGGGGCGGTGCCCGCCTGCGGCACGAGGAAGTCGATGCCGTTGAGCGAGATCCCGGTCCGCCGGGAATCGGTCACGCCGATCGATCCGTCGGAGTTGATGCCCAGGTCGAGGTTGTTCCCGTCCAGGACAACCGCGCCCGTGCTGATCCCACCGGTAACGGTGATGGTGAGCCGGTACGTGCCCGTGCCGCTCGTCCGCGCCCCGGATGCGCCGGTGAGGAGCGAGTAGGACGTGTTCGGCCCGCCGGAGACGCCGATGTAGAACGTCCCGCCGTCTTCCACGTTGAACGAGAGCGAGCCGGACGTCGTGTCCGAGCGGTTGTCGATGATCAGCTCGTTCCCCGACTCGTCGAAGAGCCTCAGCACGCTGTTCAGCGTCCCGCCTGTGACGTTCACCGCCGCGGTGAGCGTGCTCCCGGACGCAGCACTGAACTGATAGAGGTCCACGTCGCGCAGGCCGAAGGCCCCGTCGCCGATGGCGGCGTTGAACGTGCGGCTGCCGGTGCCGTTGATCCCCGACGCCGTCGCGATCCCGATGGTGTCGTTGAGCTCGAAGGGCCCGAAGACGTCGTTGGACACGACCAGGTCAAGCCCCCACGCCACCAGCGTGCCGGAATCAAGCGGCGAGGTGTCGGTGATGCGCAGCGTCCACACGCCCGCGGCCGATTGCCCGTCCAGCGTGCTCAGCGTCACCTCCGGCCGGAAGCTGCCCGTAAACGGCGCCGCGCCGGTGGCGATGCTCCTGGCGGTCTCGTCGTCGAAGACGGTCCCGACGAAGTTGTCCCCGCTGCCGCCCCGGTTGAGCACCAGCGGAATGATCGTCCCCGCCGGCGAGATCAGCCGGACCTGCAGGTTCCCGTCGAAGGTGTGCGTGATGTCCAGGCGGACGTTGACGTCCACCAGGACCCGCGAATCGGTGATGGTGATCGTGTCGCTGACGGTGCCGATGACCGGAATGGGGATCGGCGGGTTGCTCGAGTTGTAGCTGTTGCTGTCCGTCGCGGCCAGGTCCACGCTCATCGTGAGGCTGTAGTCCCCGTTCGATTGGGGCGCGCTCGTCCCCGGCACCAGGGCGCTGTAGGCCGCGTTGCCGAAACCGGAAACGCCGATGTAGTACACGCCGCCGGTGGAGACGAAGAACTCCAGCCGGCTGTCCAGCCCGTCGAAGTTGTCGTTGTGGGCCAGCTCGGCCCCCGCGGCGTTGAACAGCCGCACGTACGAGTCCAGCCCGGACGGGATCAGCAGGTGCTGCGCCGTCACCGTGCCGACGATCAACCCCGGCCCGGAGAGTTCGAAGCGGTAGAGATCCACGTCCAGGGCCGAGTTCACGCCGTCACCGACCGTCGCCTCGGGGAAGAACGCCGTCCCGGAGGAGTCGAAGATCACCGGCGTGGCCTGCGAGATCGTGTCGTTGGGCTCGAAGGCGCCGGAGGAGTTGATCACGCGGAACTCGTACGTGAAGTTGTTGGCCGCGCTGGGCGGGGCGGTGGTGCCGTTGAGATAGTTGCCGTTGAAGTCGCGGAAGCCGTTGGCGTCCAGGATCAGGCGGTAGTCGTCCACGGGGAAGCCGCCCGGGAAGGCGCCGGACAGATCGATGGTGAGCACGTCGCCGCTGAGGGCGAGGTTCAGGTTCGTAATCGCGATGAACACATCGTTGCCGTCGAAGACCCCGTCGCCGTTGGCCTGGCGAAGGGTAATGAACGTCGCATCGAGCACGGCCGCGTTGATCGGCCTGTCGAACTCGATGCTGATGACGTTGACGTCGCTGGCCACCGGCCCCGGGAACACCGAGACGACGCGCGGTCCGGCGATGTCGATCAGCCGCAGCGAGTTGGCGATGTTCAGCCGTCCGCCGGAGACGACCCGGCCCTGGAGCGAGGGGATGCGGTCGGCGCCGTCCAGCAGCGCCCGCTTGATCTCCTCCTGCGAGGCGTTGGGCTTGTGCGTCTTGAGCAGGCCGACCGCCCCCGCCGTGTACGGGCCTGAGAACGAGGTGCCGCTCACAAAATCGTACCCGCCCCCGACCGCTGTGCTGAGGACGTCGACACCCGGCGCGCCCAGGTCCACCGTCGTCAGGCCGTAGCTGCTGAAGCCGGCCATGTTGTCCCGGTTGTCCGTCGCGGCCACCGCGATGATCTCGGGGTTCTGGTACGATGCCGGGAACGTTGTGAACACGGCGTCGTTGTTGTTGGCGCTGTTCCCGGCGGAAGCGACGAACGTAGCGCCCGTGTTGGTGAACCGCTGGATCGCGGCCTCTTCCGCCGCGTTGAAGATCGTTATCGCGGGCCCGAAGGTGCCGTAGCTGTTGTTGCTGGCGACGATGTTGTAGTGGAAGGTGGTGATCAGGTTCGTCAGGTAGTCGTGCGACTGGATCACCGCCTCGATCGACAGCCGGCCGAACTGGTCCGCCACCTTCAGCGGCAGGATCGACGCCGTCCAGTCCACCCCCGCCACGCCGATGCCGTTGTTCCCCACCGCCCCGATCACGCCCGAGGTCCATGTGCCATGCCCGACGAGGTCGTCCGAGACGTCCGGATCGCCGTCGCCGAAGTCGTACCCCTGCCAATCGTCAATCACCCCGTTGTGGTCGTCGTCAACGCCGTTGTTGGGGATCTCGCCGGGGTTGCGCCACACGTTCGTGGCCAGGTCCGGGTGATGGATATCCATCCCGGTGTCGATGTCCGCGATGATCACGTTCTCCGACCCGATCGTCGTGTCCCAGGCGCGGGTCGCACTGGTGTCGGCGCCCAGCACCCCCATGACCCCCAAGATCGGCTGTCCGGTGTTCAGGCTCCCCCATTGTCCCGTGAACAACGGATCGTTGGGAATGCGCTCCACTTGACGCACCGCATTGGGCTCAATGGCGACCAGGCCAGGCGTCTGGGCCACGACCTGCGCGATCCGCGATTCGGTGACCGACCCGGCCGTCACCTCGAAGGCGCCGTTCCAACCCCGGGCGACCGAGCGCACGCGGCTGGCTTGAACGCCCAGGCGAGAGACGATCTGGTTCGTCGCCGCCACCGCCGCGTCGGCCCCAAGCATGCTGTCGAAGGTCACAATCCACGAGTGCGGCATGACCTCCAGCTGGCCACCATGCCATTGGATCAGCTCGGTCCCGCCGCCATCCCCGCCGGTCAGCAGAACCCGCTGCTCAAGCGCCGAGAACGCCTCTGCCCAGCTCGGCGAGTCGGAACGATTACGCGAAATGCGCATCTGTCGCACTCCAGAAAGACGTCAAACGCGGCCATCAGGGCGCGCTGCGCCTCAATCGACCGGGTCGGGACAATAGCCCGCCCGGATGGGCTGGTGGGAACATTGAACCTCGCCTCCGTCTGGCGAGATCACAAGTGCAATCGATTTCGCAGGATATGTCAAGCCGGGCAGACTTCCCGTCCATTCGCGACCGAGATCCCTCCGGTTCCGCCCCGCCGCCTCGCCGGGATCGCCCCCAAGCTCCCGCCGACGCCCCCCTACGGAACCGTCATCGCCGCCGAGGGTACACTCCCGCCGGATCCTGATTCCTCGCACCCTTTTCAGGTGCGGGACGAGCCGCCAACCCGCTTTCCGGAGTTCCCGATGACCCGCGCCTCCGCCGCCGCCGGTCTTCTGATCCTGTCTGCTCTCCCCTACGGTTGCGGCGCCGCCCAGCCCCATCCCGGAGACTCACCCGCGCCGGTCCATGCCTCCCCCGCCCGCCCGGCCTCGGCGCTCCCCTCCGCCGCCGCCACGCAGACCGCGGTCGGCTTCTTGGAGTTCCCAGCCCTCAGCCCGGATGGCTCGGTGGTCGTTTTCGCGTGGGCGGGCGATCTCTGGGCGGCCCCTCTGGGCGACAGCCCGACCACCGTCGCGAGCCGCCTCACAGCCCATCCCGCCGACGACCGCCGCTCGGCGTTTTCGCCCGACGGATATCTGCTGGCCTTCGAATCCGATCGAGATGGCGCCCGGAATCTCTATGTCATGCCCCTCCTCCACGCCCCCGGCTCGCCCACGCCGGGGATCGTGCCGGGCCCGCTCCGTCGGATCACCTGGTCCGACGCCGCGCAGACCCTCGGCGGCTTCGCCGCCGACGGCGCCTCTGTTCTCTTCTCGGCCGCACAAGAGCCGACCATCTACCGACAATCTCGCCTTTACCGCGCCCCGGTCGATGGCGGAACCGTCACTCGCCTAACCGACGCCTACGGCTTCCTCCCCCGCGCCACTCGCGACGGCGCCGCGGTCCTCTTCTGCCGCGGGTATGCGTCCATCTGGGACCGGCCCGGCTACCGCGGCACGGGCGCGATGGAGGTCTACCGCCTCTCCACCGCCGACAACTCCTTCACCCGCCTGACAAACAGTCCCTACAACGACGGCGATGCCTGGCCCGCCCCCGACGGCTCGACCGTGTTCATCTCCTCGCGCGATGGGCAGAACAACCTCTACCGGCTCCTCGCCGGAAGGACCGACCTCGTCCAACTCACCTTCTTCAAGCCCGGCGCGGATGATCTCACGATCGGGCACGGCGTCCGCGACCTGGCGCTCTCCGCCTCCGGCACCCGTGCCGCGTTCGTCGTGTGGGACACCCTGTATCTCCTCGATCTGACCGCCCCCAAGGCCGCGCCGCGACCGCTCACTCTTTCCGCCGCGGCCGACACCGTTCAGCTCGATTACCAGCGCCTCACCCTCGACAAGCAGGTATCCGAGGCGGTTCTCAGCCCCGATGGCAAGAGCATGGCGCTGATCGCCCGGGGCGAGGTCTTCGTCCGCAGCACCGAGGAGGGGCGCCCCGCACGGCGCGTCACCACCACCTACGGACGCGAGCGGGACCTGGCGTGGTCCCCCGATGGCCAGACGCTCTACTTTGCCTCCGACGAGACCGGCGTCTACGCCGTCATGGCCGCGACGGTGCGCGTCTCGCGCGACGAGCTCGAGCCTAAGCCCGACAAGCCCGCGCCACCCGCCGAAGCAAAGGAGCCCGAGAGGCCGGACGGTGCGGCCGGCGCCGGCGCCCAGCCCGAGCCGGCCAAAGCGCCCGAGCCGCTCCCGCCCGCACCGGCGAAGGAAGAGAAGAAGGACGAGAAGATCGATCACGGCAAGCGATGGTCAGAGTCGATCCTCCTTGACGTCAGGACGTTCGCCGTCGCGCCGGGCATCGACGTTCGCCGGCCTGTCCCGTCGCCCGATGGCAAACTGCTGCTCCTTGTCCGCGGGCTCGGCGATCTTGTGCTGCGCGACCTGGCGACAGGACACGAGCGAGTACTGCTGGAGAGCTGGAACGAGCCGGAGGCCGTCTGGGCGGCCGACTCGCGCCACGTCGTCTACGCCGTGGAGGACCTGGACTTCAACAGCGACATCTGACTGATGGACACCGGGGCCACGGGAGGTGACGGCGCGGAAGGCGGGGGCGCAGGAGGGGGGGGGCGATGACGCGAAGAGGCCCGAGCTCGTCAACCTCACGCGTCACCCCGACAACGACACCTCACCCCGCCTCAGCGCCGACGGCAAAGTCCTGGTCTTCCTCAGCGAGCGGGCCGGCGACAACGAGGAGTACGACGTCTGGCAAGTCTTCCTCGATAAGAGGCTCGAGGGGCTCAAGCCCTACGAGCTGGACGAGTACTTCAAGAAGGCCGCCGAGGCCTCCGCCAAGCGAAGGCCCCTCGGTACGCCCACCGCCGCGAAGACCGAGCCCGGCGCAGCCAAGACGCCCGAGAACGGCAAGCCCGCGGACAAGCCCGCCGAACCGGAAAAGAAAGCCGATGTTCCCGCCGAGCCGATGACCTTCGACGCCGACGACGCCTACCTCCGGGTCCGGCGCATCACCACCCTTCCCGGCAGCGAGAGCGACCTTGCGCTCACGCCGGGCGGCGACCGCATCGTCTTCTCCGCCTCAGCCGACGGCGAGCGTTCCCTTTTCTCGACCGACCGCAAGAGCGAGGACCGCAAGGTCCTCCAGGCCGGCGCGGTCTCCAGCGTGGGTGTGTCGCTCACGGGCGAGAAGGTCTCGTTCGTCCGCGCCGGCACCGCGGCCAGCGTTCCGAGCAAGGGCGGCAAGCTCGAGAACATCGGCATCGATGCCCCCGTCACCATCGAGGTCGCCCAGCAGCAGCGCCAGAAGTTCCTCGAGGCCGCCCGCATCCTCGGCACACGCTTCTATCACCCCACCCTGAAGGGCCTGAACTGGTCCGGTCTCACCGACCGTTACCTCACGCTCGCGATGAAGATCCGCACGACGGAGGAGTTCAACCGCGTCGTCGAGATGCTCTTCGGCGAGCTCGAGGGCTCCCACGTCGGCATCTCCGGCGGCGAGAAGGCGTTCACCGCGCCCCGCCCCGCCATCGGCTACCTGGGTGCCGACGTGACCCCCGTCGAGGACGGCTACCGCGTCACCGGCGTGCTCCGCGGCTCTCCGGCTGATCAGAAGACCTCGCAGCTGGAGGTCGGCGACACGATCATCGGGATCGACGGCGCGCCGGCGCGCGCGCCGGCGCCGGCCGGCGCCCCGCGCCCGCCGCTCCCGGACCTCGCCGCCGCCCTGGCGGGCAAGGCCGGCAAGGAGTCGCTGCTCGAGCTCGATCGGGCCGACAAGGCCAAACCGCGCTACGTCCTCATCGTCTCGGCCTCCTCCGTCGAGCTCAACAACGTCGCATACCAGGACACGCTGCGCCGCCGGCGCGAACTGGTCGACAGGCTCAGCGACGGCAAGCTCGGCTACCTCCACATCCGCGGAATGAGCGAGCCCTCCGTCCGCGATTTCGAGCGTGACCTCTACGCCGCCGCCCACACCAGGCAGGGCCTCATCATCGACGTCCGCGACAATGGCGGCGGCTCCACCGCCGACATCCTCCTCTCCTCCCTCACCGCGCCCGTCCACGCCTACACCATCCCGCGCGGCGCCGACCCCGCCGCCGTCCCGCACGACGCCTACCCGCGCGACCGACGCCTCATCTACGCCTACACCCGCCCCATCAACGTCCTCGTCAACGAGAACTCCTTCTCCAACGCCGAGATCTTCGCCCACGCCATCCAGACCATCCACCGCGGCACCCTCGTCGGCACCACCACGTTCGGCGGCGTCATCTCCACCGGCGCGGCGTCGCTGATCGACGGCACCACCGTCCGCACCCCGGGGCGCGGCTGGCACCTTCCCGACGGCACCGACATGGAGAGCCACGGCGCCCAGCCTGAGGTGGCCGTCGACCAGACCCCGCAGGACGAGTCCTCGGGCAAGGACGCCCAGCTCGAGGCGGCGGTGAAGGAACTCCTGGGACGGGTCGGCAAATAGCCATCGCGCTGCGCCCCCTGTGCCGATGCATCCGCGGAACATCCGGCGCGCTCCCGCGTCTCTCTCTCATGCACGCGGCGGCAAGACGGAGTCGGCGCTGTGAACTACGCCCCGATGCTCTTCCTCGACGGGCACGTGATCTACGACCGCGACGTCTACAACACACCCAACTACGCCTTCCAGTTCACGCCGGAACACCCGGCGCCGTCCGCCGTCAGTTGTCTCGCCAGTGGACGACGCACGCTGTCGCGCCGTACACCCCCGCCGAGACCACGCAGACCGCCAGCGCGGCATCAGGCAGCGGGCTTCATGGTCACAACGCACAGGCCGTACGCGACGCCCAGCAGCGTCCCCGCCGAGATCACCGCCAGCGGCACGACGACCTCCAACCCCGAGTACCCCGACGAGTTCTCGAACCAGGTCGCCGCACTGTACCCGGCCCCCAGCGCCAGCAGCACAAACACGATGAGCAGTCGCCAGTTGGCGGCGACGATGCCGGCCAGACCGTAGTAGGCGCCGAAAACGGCGGCGCCGGTCAGCGCGCCGACCACGACCGCAGCAATGACGACCGCGAGGAGGTGCTTCATCGGACCGTCTCGGCCCGCCCGGCCTCCCGTGCCGGAACCACGACCCGCCCGCCCCGACCCGTCAGATCGAGCAGCATTTCCGCGTGCCGGCGCGTCGCGCCCTGGTTCCGGCGGATGCAGTCTCTCCCTCTCGCGGCCAGGCGCGCTCGCCCGGCCGGGTCCGCCAGAAGCTCCCTGAGCACACGTGCCAGGTCCACACCGGTCGTCCGTACGATCCCGCCCGCCTTCTCGAACTCCTCGACGATCGTCTGAAAGTCGCTGACGCGCGGCCCGATCACCGTCGCCTTCCCCAGCGCGATCGGCTCGATGGGGTCCGAGCCATAGAGGTCGCCAAACGAGCGCCCGACCACCACGACGTCAGCCAGCGAATACGCCGCGCCCAACTCGCCGATCGTGTCCAGCAGAAACCGTGTGCACCCGGCCCCGGCGCGCATGCGGGCGGAGCGACGTACGCACGCCGTCCCCCCAGCCTCCCCCCCTATCGCCACAAACGCCTCATCGAACCGCTCGGGTCTGCGCGGGGCGCACAAGAGCTGCACCTCCGGCCCCGCATCGAGGCACGCCCCGTGCAGCAGGCCCTCCTCGCCCAGCGGCCCCACCCGCGACACGCCATTGGCGACGAAGTGCTCGTCGGTACTCCCACTCGCGCGCCGCGCCTTTGCCGCGTAGAGCGAGCTCTTTGGCGGCGGCGGCAGCGGCCCCGTCGACCCCACCACCACCAGCGGCCGGGCCCGGTCGATCCCCATCTCCGTCGCCAGCGCGTCGGCCCCCGCGACCGAATCGGCGATGTGCGCCGAGTCCCACTTCATGCTCCCGGTCACGTGCACACCCCCATGCCGCGCGCCCATGGCGAGGAACCGCCGGGCATACGCCTCGTCCTGCACCGCCGCGAACTCGAGCGATGCGAAGGTCGATCGCAGCAGCGGCCGCAGCCGCACGTACCCGCGGAATGACCGCTCGCTCAGCCGGCCGTTGATCACGGCGACGGGAATGTCGCGCCGGCGGCACTCGCGGATGAACTGCGGCCAGAGCTCCAGCTCGACCAGCCCCACGGCCTCCGGCCGCACGGCATCGAGGAACCGTCGCACCGACCAGGAAAAATCCAGGGGGTAGCGAACGACGCGGCAGCGCGACTCCGCCGGAGTCCTCTCCGACGCGAACAGCTCGCGCGCCCGCGCGATCCCCGTGTCGGTGCCCACCGAGACGACCACGTCGGACCGGGCCGTCAGCATCGGCACCAGCGCCCGCAGCGCGTTGACCTCCCCCACCGACACGGCGTGCAAAAGCAGCCGCTTCCGCCCGGACAGGGGCTCCGGTAACGCGCCAGTCTTGCCGAAGCGGGCCGGCCAGTCGCCACGCGCCTTGCGCGCCCAGAACGGCGCTGTGAGCAAGGCCGCGAGCATGTAGGCGGGGTCAAGGGGGGTCATTGACGTGCGCGATCGTTGCCGCCGGCCCCGGCCTACGAACCCGGGCACGCGGTCCCCCCCACGGGAGGACAGCGTGTTCTTCCACCACCGGAGAAATGGGCAGGCCGGGACTCGAACCCGGGACCCTTCGCGTGTAAGGCGAATGCTCTGGCCAACTGAGCTACCCGCCCG
>JBGPJM010000174.1:0-10868 GCA_041485385.1 Phycisphaerae bacterium
ACTACACGCCCGAGCTGAGCTGGGAGCCGGCGACTCTGAGCGGCGCGCCGGCCCAGTACACCAACGGTCACTACCAGTGGTGCCGCGAGGGCCTGCGCGGCATCGACTTCGGCGGCGACGATTTCAACCCGTAGGCCGTCGGTCCCGAGTTCAAGATCGGCATTTGCCTCCCCGCCCCGGCCCCCGTGCCGGGGCGGTTTCGTTCATGGACTGAGGTTGCCGGCAGCGAGGCACGCGCCCGTACAATCGCCCTCCGACCGGCCTGGCGCGCATCGGGGCGTGCCCGGATTTGCGTTGTCCATCCACAAACGAGGCATCACCCCGTGAAGGTTCTCATCGCC
This sequence comes from Phycisphaerae bacterium, assembly GCA_041485385.1. GTDB lineage: Bacteria > Planctomycetota > Phycisphaerae > Phycisphaerales > UBA1924 > JBGPJM01. Next base: position 342 of record JBGPJM010000174.1, read on the forward strand.
GACAAGTTCGAGCAGTCCGGGCGAGACGGTCTGGCCGCCCTGGGGTGCGAGGTCGTCAACGACCCCGAGGTCGCCGCCGAGGCCCTCCCCGAGTTGCTCGCCAAGCTTGACCCTGAGGTCCTCATCGTCCGCTCCAAGAGGGTGAAGGCCCCGGCCGTCCAGGCCGGGCGTTCCCTCAAGGGCATCATCCGCGCCGGTGCCGGCTACGACAACATCGACCTCAAGACCGCCACCGACCGTGCTGTCGCCGTCTGCAACTGCCCCGGCATGAATGCCGTCGCGGTCGCCGAGCTGACGATCGGCCTGCTCATCGCCTGCGACCGGCGCATCGCCGACCAGGCCGCCGATCTCAGGGCCGGCAGGTGGAACAAGAAGGAATACGCCGTCGCCAGGGGCCTCAAGAGCCTCACGCTCGGTGTCATCGGCATGGGCTTCATCGGGCGGGAAGTCATCAAGCGCGTCCGGGCCTTCGACATGAAGGTCATCGCCCATTCCCTCGACATGACACTCGAGCGAGCCCGTGACCTCGGCGTAGAGTTCGGCGGCACCCAGCGCTCCGACCTGCTGGCCAGGCTCCCTCGGTGCGACGCCGTCACCGTCCACGTCGCCGCGACCCCTGAGTCGGAGCGCATGTGCGACCGGGCCTTCTTCGCGGCGATGAAGCCCGGGTCGTACTTCATCAACACCTCGCGCGGGTCGGTCGTCGATGAGGCCGCCCTCCGCGACGCGGTCACCATCCGGGGCATCCGCGCCGGCCTGGACGTCTACGACAACGAGCCCGCCGAGGGCAGGACCGACTGGTCCTGCCCCACCGCCGCCCTTCCCGGGGTCGTCGGCACCCATCACGTCGGAGCCTCCACCGACCAGGCCCAGTCCGCCGTCGCCGACGAAGTCGTCCGCCTCATCCGGGTCTACCGCGACACCGGCCAGTTCGAGAACCGCGTCTACTGATCCCTCTCTCCTGCGCCGGCTACGATTGCCGCACACGCACGTCCGCCCTGGAGATCACGATGTCCGCCACGATGACCAGCCCGGCCAAGCCCTCGTCCAAGCCCGCCTCCGACCGCCTCTTCAACTTCTCCGCCGGCCCCGGCGTCCTCGCCGACGAGGTCCTCCGCCAGGCCCAGCAGGATATCTGGAACATCGATGGCTCCGACATCGGCATCCTCGAGCACAGCCACCGCGGCAAGGTCTTCGACCGCGTTCTTGCCGAGGCCGAGGCCGACGTCCGCTCCGTCGGCAACGTCCCCGCGAACTTCAAGGTCCTCTTTCTCACCGGCGGCGCCAGCACCCAGAACTTCATGATCCCCGCCAACCTCCTGCCCCAGGGCGGGACAGCCGACTACATCAACACCGGCTACTGGGCCGAGAAGTGCATCGAGGAGGCCAAGTTCTACGGGACCGTGCATCTTGCCGGCTCCAGCAAGGAGAAGAACCACACCTTCATCCCTTCGCAGGCCGAGCTCAAGTTCTCCCCCAAACCGGCCTATGTCCACTACACGTCCAACAACACCATCTACGGCACCGAGTACCACTACACGCCGACTACCCCCGCCGGTGTCCCGCTGGTGTGCGACGCCTCCAGCGATATTTACTCCCGCCCGATCGACGTCAGCAGGTTCGGCCTCATCTACGCCGGCGCCCAGAAGAACATGGGCGCCGCCGGCACCACCGTCCTCTGGATCCGCGACGACGTCCTCGAGCGCTGCAACCCCAAGCTCCCGACCATGCTCCGCTTCGGCGTCCACGCCAAGGAAAGCTCCCGCTACAACACACCCCCGGTGTTCGCCATCTACGTCGTCGGCCTGGTCATGAAGTGGGTCAAGAAGTTCGAGTACGCCGGGAAGCGCGGCGTTGAGGCCATGCAGGTCTACAACGGCGAAAAGGCCAAGCTGATCTACGACGTCCTCGATTCCTCCAAGTTCTACAAGGGCCACGCCCGCCCAGATTCCCGCTCGCTCATGAACATCACGTTCCGCACTCCCAGCGAGCAGCTCGACGACAAGTTCCTCAAGGAAGCCCAGGCCCAGCGCATGGACGGACTCAAGGGCCACCGCGCCATCGGCGGCATGCGTGCCAGCGTCTACAACGCCTTCCCGAAGGGCGGCTGCGAGGTCCTCGCCCAGTTCATGCGCGAGTTCGAGCGGAAGAACGGCTGATCGCCGCGATCAACCATCCCGCGACGCGCCCCGGGCCTGCCAGACGTCCTCGTTGCTGCCACGGTCAACCGGCAGCCTCCGGCCGCCTACTTCACGATATCCCCGCCGGCATCGGCTCCGGCCGGCGCGGTCGGCGCCGGGTTGGCCGCTTTCGCCGCCGCGGCGAACGGGGCCAGCAGCGCCGGCAGCTCGCCCGCGGGGTACACGCGGAACACTCCCCGCCGCTCACCCGCCCCCGGGCTGTGCGAGAACAGGATAAGCGAGCTTCCGTCGGAAGAGCCGATCTCCAGCACGCCCAGCGGCTGGCAGCCCAGCGAGCGCGTCGAGATCCGCCCGAGCGTCATGTACGCCGCCGGCCGCTCCAGGGTTACCGACGCCGCGGGCTTCTTTGTCAGGAACACCAGGAGATCCTGCACCGCCTTGACGTCGGCGGGCGTCAGCGGCGTTTCCTCGCCAGTCGGAGCGGCCTGAACCCAGGTCTCCAGCCTCCGCACCAAGGTTCGATTCACGCCGCTCGGTGCCGCCGCCGCACTCCCGGACGGGGGATCGGCCGCCTCCAGCACGATCGTGCCGATGTCCGCCGCGGGCGACGTGGCGGCTATCGGTGAGGCATACTGCGCCGGATCGAAGAGCCCCGTTGTGAGGCCGGTGGCGGCGATGATCACGACCGGACCGTCCTGCCCAAGCCGGGCGTACCGGGTCTGCGCCCTGGAGTCGGCTGGAAGCCCCGCGACGACCTCGCGAGAGGTGGTCTGCACCGACATCCCGTCGCTGTCGGGTTTCCCTGTCCCCGGCGCGGCATCCACCCGCCGGTCGGTCTCGAGCACAATCCGGGCGACAGGGCTTCCCAGCCCGGTCGTGGCCGCGTCCGGTGTCCGCCCGTCGAGATAATCAGTGATCTGCAGGCCGTCGAGCGCCCTGGCCAGTCGGGTCACGGCGCCCTCGTCGGCATCGCACGACACGGGCTGGTTCAAGCGCCATCTCCCCTCCACGCGGGCGATCACCAGCGAGCGGTCCATGTTCTCAAGACGGATCCGCGAGGCCTCCGCCGCCGAGCCCGGGAGCACGGCCGGGTCCCGCCAACCTCGCGGGCCGGGGCTGCGGAAGGACCGGTACAGCGTGTCGTCCACCATCGCCCGCCGGACGCTCGCCGACGAGGGCGACCCCGGCGCAGGGTCGATCTCCACGAGCCCGGTGCCGCCGAGCGTCCGGGACGCCAGGCGCATCGTGCGGATCGAACCGTCGCTGAGCGTCAGCGAGACGACCACCGGGTCGGCGCCGATCGTGGCGTCCTTCTCCGGCTCGGCGACGGCCCGGACGCTGGCGATCACCCGCAGTAGGCCCGTCGGCCGTTCGGGAAGAACCGGCCACGTGCCGTTGGCCGCTGCGCCCGAGATGACCAGGCGCCACTGGCCAGAGGCCGGCGCAGGGACCCGCTCCACAAGCTGGTCGGGTTCGCCTGGGACGCTCACGCGCATGGACTTCACCGCCGCCGTGTCCAGGTCTATGATCGGCTCGCCGATCGCGACGACGCTCAAGTTCGGCCGGCCGTGCTCCGGTCGCAGGAGGATGTACGCCGCCAGCCCCAGCGCGACCGCGACAACCAGTGAGATGATGACTGCTCGGGTGGACATGCGCGGAGTCTACGCCCCCCGTCGGCGCGGTGCCCGTCCGCTGCGGGCAATAATCCCGGGCCCATGAGCCGCAAGACTCACGATCCCGAGATCTGGCGTGCCACACGCCCCGAGCCCGGCGCGTCGTGGCGATCGCCCCCGGCCCGCCCGGTCATCGGGGTGACGGCCGACCTGGTCGATCTTCCTCCGACGTCACCCGGTGGCGCTCCCCGCCCGCGCGCGGTGTGCGCCATGACCTACATCCGGGCCGTCACCGATGCCGGCGGCCTCCCGGTGGTGCTGGCCCCCATGCCGGCCCTGGTCGGCGAGTTCCTTCGGTACTGCGACGCGTTCCTCTTCACCGGCGGCGAGGATCCGCGCACCGAGCCATTCGGCCAGCCCACCCACCCCAAGGCGACCCCCGTCCACCCGCAGCGCCAGGAGTTCGAGACCGCGCTCCTGGACGCCCTGAATGCACGCCCGCGCACCCCGGTCCTCGGGGTATGCCTGGGCATGCAGATGCTGGCCCTGCACGCCGGCGGCCGTCTCAACCAGCACATGCCCGACTCGGTCCCCACCGCCGATCGCCACCAGGGCGACCGCACGCACCTCATCCAGCCCAGCGTGCCGATCGTCAGCGCCGGCGAGGTCACAAGCCACCACACTCAGTCCGTTGAGGACCCGGGCCGACTCCGGATCGTCGCCAAGGCCGACGACGGCGTGATCGAGGCCGTTGACGATCCCGCTCGCCCATTCTACCTGGGCGTCCAGTGGCATCCGGAGCGAACCCCGTTTGAACCGCTCGGGCGGGCGTTGTTCGTGAGGTTGGTCGAGGCCGCGCGCCACGCCGGGACGCAGGGCTAAGGCCGCGCGCCCGAGCTAGTTCCCCGCGCCAGGAAACAGCGTCCGCGGCTGGCCGTCGGAGGCCCCTATCAGCGAGCGTGAATCCTTCACGCCGAGGTTCAGGTAGATCTCGCGCGTCGCCGTCGACCGGTTCAGCGTGTAGAAATGGATCCCGCGCACCTGGTGGTCCAGCAGGTCGCGGCACTGCTCGGTGGCCCAGTGGATGCCCACGCGCCGCACGGCGTCCGCGTCGCCCCCGGTCCGGTTGATCGCGCGCAGCAGCGGCGCCGGGAAGCGGGCCCCCAGCGCCGTTTCGGCCATCCGCATCATCACCTTGATCGACGTCACCGGCATGATGCCCGCCAAGATCGGCAGGCGGATACCCGCCAGCAGGCAGCGGTCGCGGAAGTCATAGAAATCGCGGTTGTCGAAGAAGAGCTGCGTGCAGATGTACTCGGCCCCGGCGTCCACCTTGGCCTTCAGGTAATCCATCTCCAGCACGCGGTTGGGAGTGCTCGGGTGCCCCTCCGGATACCCCGCGACGCCGATCCCGAACCCCCGCTTGTCCGGGTGCAGGTGCGACTCGTTGAACCTCCGTATGTACCGCACAAGGTCCGCCGCGTAGCGGAACGCATCCTTCGAACGGTCATGACCGTTGAGCTGCTGCGGCGCATCGCCCCCCAGGGCGATAATGTTCGAGATCCGGTGCTGCGCGTACCGCTCCAGGATCGCCCGGATCTCCGCCTCCTGATGGCACACGCACGTCAGGTGCGGGAACGGGTCGAAGCTCGTCTGCGTCTTCAGTCGGACCACCAGGTCTCGCGTCAGTTCGCGCGTCGAGCCGCCCGCCCCGTACGTCACCGAGACGAACGAGGGCTTGAGCGTCTCGCACTCGATGATCGCGGCGTACAGCAACTCGGCCGCCTCGACGGAGCGCGGCGGGAAGAACTCGAAGGAAAACGTCGTCGAATCCTGCTTGAAGATGTCGTTGATGTGCATGGCGACTCGCCCCCCCCGCCAATCCCTGTCCGGACCGATGGCTCTATCGACACGACCCGCCGCAGGTCATTATACCCATTCATCCGGATAAACGGATGAAAGAACCGATAGCCCTGGATGCCGTACAAGCCTGCGTCTGCACCCACATGCCGAGAGACCCCGGAATCGGGGAGAATGACGCCAGCTCGTGCTCTTTGGATCCGATCCGGCGCTGATACGCTACTCCCGAACGCACGACGGAGGCACGCGCATGTCCAAGCTCGACCGTTTCGTGAAGCCCGCCGCCACCGGCCTCTTCCTGTTCGCCGCGATGCTCGCGCTGCTCCAGGGATGCGTCATCCACGTAGACGGCGGCCACGAGGACGCGGCCTGGAGCAGCTACCGCGCAGCTCGCAACGCCCTCGAGCTCGTTGTGACGCTCTCGCCGACCGACGCGCCGGTGAAGCCGGGGGATGGCGCTCAGCCGGTCGGAACCTGGACCGGTACTGGGAACTGGGCCGCGGCGGGCGACGGCTCCGAGCGCTGGGTGTCCCTTGAGACCCGGCGCGCGACCTCCGACGGGCGCGTCCGCACGGTTCTCGTCGTGTCCACCGAGGACCTCGTCGGTCTGCCACAGTCCGACGACGGCCCCGGACCCCAGGCCCTGCGCTACAGGATCTCCCGCGAGGCAGGCACGTTGGCCTTTGAGGGCGAACGCCGCGCCCGGCGCGCCACCGGCGATGTCCGCCTCGAGCCCGACGCCTCGTTCCTTGCCGATCTCCGCAGGCTCGTCGGCACCGACCCGACGGCATCCCAGCTCCTGTCGTTGATCACCGCCGACATCCGCGGGAGCTTCGTCCGTGACCTGGCCGAGCTCGGCTACACCCTCGGCCCGGAGGAGGTCGTCCGCCTCCGCAACAACGGCGTCACCGCGGGGTACCTCCGCGGGATCAAGGGCGCCGGCCAGCCCGTCCCCGTGGACGACGCCATCCGCATGCACAACAACGGTGTTAGCGCCGATGCCGCGCGGACCTTCCGCGAGGAAGCCGGGCGCCCGCTCTCCACCGACGATATCGTGCGCCTGCGCGCCCACGGCGTCACACCGGAGTTTGTCCGTGAACTCCGCTCCGACTCCGACGCCGAGATCACCGTGGACGACATCATCCGCCTGCGGAACAACGGCGTCACCGCCCGCTACGTCCGTGATGTCCGCGGGGCCGGCCCCAGCTTCTCCCCCGACGACATCGTGCGGCTCCGCAACAACGGCGTCAGCGCCGCGTTCGTCAAGGGGCTCAAGGATTCCGGGTACGACCTCCCCGCCGCCGAAATCGTCCGTCTCGTCCAGAGCGGCGTGCCCATAGACTACATCCGTGACCTGCGCCAGCCCGGCAAGCCCAACCTGGGCGTCGACGCGATCATCGAGGCCCGCAACCGCGGCCTGAGCGCCGAGTTCGTCAACAAGCTCCGCAAGGATTGATCCGGCCGTTCCGCTCCGGCCGATCAATGCCGGAAAGGGAGGCCGGACGTGAGCACAAGATCCGCCATCGGGCTCGCAGCCCTGTGCGTCGGCGCGGCGCTCCTCTCGGTCGTGGCTCTCGGCGTGGCCCTGTCCGGGTGCTCCCAGGGCAAGGACGAGGCACGCCGCCTTCAGGCCGTGAACACCAGGCTCGCCGAACAGAACCGCGACTTGGCCGCCCAGGTCGTCGCTTTGCGCAAGACCGCAGAAGATCTGGACAAGAGCGTCGCCGCGCAGTTCGACGCAGCGAGACGCGACTCCGAGAACCTCGCCTCGCGCCTCGCCGAGACGACCGACTTGGCCGCCCAGCGCCAGGAGCTGTACGAGCAGGCCGCCAAGGAGCTCGCCGAGGCCAGGAAACAGACCGCCCAGCTCACCGAGGCGCTCCGTGAGACCGTCGCCCAGGCCAACGCCGCGGCCGAGCAGGCCCGCGCCGAGATCGATGCGCTCAAGGCCAAGGTCGCCGATCTGACGGCGAGGCTCGACAAGGCGATCGAGAAGCTCGGCGACGAGGGCATCAAGCGGCTGCTCCCCCCGCCGTAGCGCAAGTAGCCCCTGGACGCACGATGCTCACCCGCCGCACGGCCGACAATGGCGTCGTCTTCTACGCCTCGCCGCTGCTGGAGGCGATCGGTGTCCCGCACGCGTTCACCACCCGCCTCGGCGGCGTGAGCGATCCGGGCGACCCGTTCGGCACGCTCAACCTCGGGAATCCAAGCGGCCACGCCGTCCAGGACGACGCGCCGAACATCCGCGAGAACTACCGGCTCGTGATCGACGGCGCGTGCCTCTCCGCCCCGTCCTTCCCGCGCGAACTCTGCCGTGTTCACCAGGTCCACGGCGCGGACACCGTCATCCGTCGCCCCGGCGATTCGCACGATCCCCATGCCAGGGCCGATGCGCTCGTGACCGACGACCCGGCGCGCATCCTCTCCGTTCGCGTCGCCGATTGCGTGCCGGTCATCGTCGCGACCGGCGACGGGTCCGCGGTCGCCGCCATCCATGCCGGGTGGCGGGGTGTCGCCTCGGGTATCGTGCGGACGGCCGCCGAAGCCCTCCGCGCGATCCTGCCAGGCCTGGCCGATCGGCGCCTCTTTGGCGCGATCGGCCCTTGTATCGGCGTCGACGCCTTCGAGGTCGGCCCAGAGGTGGTCGTGGCGATCGAGCAGGCCGGCGTGGAGGGCCTGTTTGGCGGCGCATCGCTCGGTCCGGTCATACGCCTGGACGGCGCGCCACCAAGGCCGCACGTGGACCTCCGCGAGGCCCTCCGGCTGCAGCTGCTCGCCCAGGGTCTCGCGCCTGAGCGCATCGATTCTACCGACCGATGCACGTTCCGGCACGCCGACGAGTTCTTTTCCCATCGCCGCGAGCGGGGCCTCACCGGGCGCATGGCGGCCTTCGTCTCGCCACGCCCCTCCGACTGAGCCCCGCCCGCCAAGAATGGGCATGCTCCCGCCACCCCTGAGCCTCTCGCTCCTTGAGTTGACGGTCACCGCTGGCGACGGGCGCCCCGACGTTCGTTCGTTGCTGACCTTCGCCGCGCACAGCGGCTTCCATGCAGTTCAGCTCAACGCCGCGTTCGCCGGGATCCGGCCGCGCGATCTGGATCGCTCGGCCCGCCGCGATCTGGCCGCGCTGCTCCGCCGTTCCGAGCTGGCCTGCTCAGGCCTGGATCTGTTCATCCCGCCCGGTCACTTCAAGGACCCTGTGCACGCCGACCGCGCCGTCAGCGCCGTGCTCGACGCGATCGAGCTCGCCGCGGATCTGGCCCGGCTGGCCTCCAGCGGCGTCGTCAGCCCCGGGGGAAGTGGGGGGGTCAGGGCAGGGGGTGGATCGGGAAGGGTCGTGTCGCTCATCCTGCCGGCGGAGACTCCCGCACTATCGCGCGAGGCGCTGGCCGAGCGCGCCGAGACCTGCGGCGTGCGTATCGCCGACCATGCCTGGCCGCCGGCCCCGGCCCAGGGCCCCATCGGCGTCGGCATCGACCCCGCGTTGCTCCTGCTCTGCGGCGAGGATCCTGTCGCGCAGGTTTCCCGCATCACCGCCGGTATGCCCGCTGCGGCCGGAACGCAGGACACATCGGGCACGCACGTGCGCGACCGGCTGGTGTCGGCTCGCCTCTGCAATGCCTCCTCCACCGGCCGCGTGCTGCTCCATGACCGCGCCGGCCGGCTCGATCTGCTCGCCTACCTCATCGCGCTGGTCACCGCCGGATACCCGCGTGAGGTCGTGCTCGACCTCCGTGGCACCCCGGACCCGGCGACGGGAGCGCAGGCCGCCGCGGAGGCCTGGCTGAACGCCGCGCCGTCTCCGGGTTCGTAGCCGCCAATGTTGGGTGACCCCTTACCCCATTCCGGCCAGCTCATCGTCCGGAATCTCGAAGTTCGAGTACACCTTCTGGACGTCGTCGTTGTCCTCCAACGCCTCGACGAGCCTCAGCATCGTCCGGGCGTCGTCTCCCGAGACCAGGGCCGTAGTCGTCGGGATCATATCGAGCGCGGCATCGGAGATGATTGCGCCGCCGTCCTCCAGCGACTGCCTTACCGCCAGGAACTCCGTCGGCGTTGTCATGACGGTCCAGTCGCCCCCGACCTCGTCGGGCCCGACGACGTCCAGCGCGCCGGTGTTGATCGCCAGCTCCATCAGCCGGTCTTCATCGACCGCCTTCACCGCTGTCTTCGGCCCGCCGCGTCCGCCCTGCGGCTCGGGCGCCTTCCCGACCGACACCATGATCCGCCCCTTGGAGTCGAACAGATAGGAGACGCACCCGCTGGTCCCGAGGTTACCGCGGTACTTGGAGAAAATCAGCCGGACATCGCCGGCCGTCCTTGTCCGGTTGTCCGTCAGGGCATCGGCGATCACCGCCACCCCGCACGGACCGTACCCCTCGTACCGCACCGTCTCGAAGTTCTGCGTCCCCAGCAGGCCCGCCCCCTTCTTGATGGCCCGCTCGATCGTGTCCCGCGGCATATTGGCGTACCGCGCCTCATCGATCGCGTACCGCAGCGTCAGGTTGGCCTCCGCGTCCGGACCGCCGTTCTTCGCCGCCACCATGATCGCCTTGGCGCACTTCGACCATGCCTTGCCCCGCTTGGCGTCCACCGCCGCCTTGCGGTGCTTGATGTTGTGCCACTTGCTGTGACCTGCCATGCCATCCTCTCCTGCTCGCAAGCCCTACTCGGTCGCGCCGCGCCGGGCCGCCCGGCCCGACGTCCCGGTATTCCCGTTCCGTGCCGGCTTCGTGCCGCCCTTCACCCCGCGCCCCGACGTCGCCCGCGCATCGCCCCCGCCCTCGGCGCCCTCCCCCTTCCGCGAGCCCTTCCCGCCCTTCGACCCCGACACGCCCCCGCGCCCCGCCTCGACCGCCGCCGCCCCCTCGTCCGCCGCCGACTGCAGGCGCAGGTAGGTCGGGACCATC
>JBGPJM010000175.1:0-10736 GCA_041485385.1 Phycisphaerae bacterium
ACTCCTCCATCGTGGCGTGCGCTTCGACGTGCATACGAGCCTCCTTGCTCAATGAGCACAGGCAGTCTCGCATGCCGGCCGGCTTCGCGCAACCTAACGGAAGCGCAACGGCGCGCGGGGATTAGGTGGGACCCGTATCAGCACCCAGCGCTCTCATTTCCCTTGCTTCTCCCGCCACGCCTTCACCACCTCCGCCTCGCGCTCGGGCGAGATCCCGGCGCGGACCTTGGTGGGGTCGGCCAACTTGGGCCTCTCCTTCCCGTCTTTCTCCGCCTGTTCGATCAGCTCCTTCGTCACCCGCTCGCGCCGCGCGACCTCCTTCGGCCACCACGCCAGCGTGTCCGCCACCGTCGCCTCGACGGGCCGGAACTTCAGCCCCGCCCCGGTCGCCTTGCTCACGTTGCGCCGATGGAACCCCGCCGATTCGCCGCTGGGCGGCACCCACACCGGCATGTCCCCCCATGCCGAGACCTGCTTCTCCTCGAGGAACGCCGCGTCCACCCACGTGAAGCTCGCGTCGCTCCTGCTCGCGTCCTTGCACGCCTTCAGCAGCCTGCCGAGGGTCAGCCCGCTCTGCGGCCCGATCGCATCGAACGCGCCCATCGTGCCGTTCTCGATCAGCATGACGATCCACTCCCCCAGGTCGCGCACATCGACAATCTGGATCGGGTCCTCGTGCGTGCCCGGCGACAGTACCTCGCCCCCCTTCTGCACCCGCACCGGCCAATAGGTGAAGCGATCCGTCTGGTCCCCCGGTCCGACGATCAGCCCCGGGCGCACCACCGTCACGCGCCCGGGCATGGCCGCCTCGACCGTCTTCTCGCAGACCACCTTCAGCCCGCCGTAGTTCTCGAAGTTCTGCCCCATCGTCTCGACGCTCGGATCCGCCAGAGTGTTCAGCTCCGCCGTCTCGTCGGCCCCCACCACCGAGTTGTCCTTGTACGCCGAGATGCTCGAGATGTACACGTACTGCCCCACCGCCGGCGCCAGCAGCTCCGCCGAGGCCTTGACGATGCGCTGGTACTGCCCGGACGTGTCCACCACCGCTGCCCATATCTTCCCCCGGAGGCTCTCCATCCCCCTGGGCGACGCTGCGTCCTTGTCGTCGGCCGTGAGGTTGGGGTCGCGGTTGCCGTAAAGGTGCTCGACCCCGTCGATCATGCCGATGCGCTTCTCCGTCCTGCCGCGGTTGAAGAGCGTCAGCGAGTGCCCCCGCGCCTTCGCGGCCTCCACCACCGCCGGGCCGACGAACCCCGTCCCGCCCAGGATGAGAATCTTCTTCGGCGCCCCCGCGCGGCCCCGTTCCGTCCTGCGCACCCCAGTCGCGCAGCCCAGGCCCGCCCCGCTCATCGCCATGATCCCCGCCGTCGCCGCCGAGGTCATCATGAACTCCCGTCGTGTCGCCGCCATCCTCTTCTCCGCTGGTCTCCGCCGCCGCCCTCCCGCGCCCCGCCCGCCGCGCACGCACCCCGTCGTGTGGCGTCGCGACCCTTTCCTACTCCCGCCCCACGCGAAAGTTGCAGCGCGACCGCGCGACCGCGCCCCGCCCCCGCGACCCCGTGCCTTGACGTCCTCGCACATCCGCTGCATCCTTGCACGCTCCACGCGGTATCCGTCCCACGCACCGGCGCGCTCCGGGAAGGGGCCCACGAGCACACATGTCCACCCTCGCACACGGCGCATCGCCCAATGACGGCCGCTGGCTGCACCGGCTCGTCCTCCTCCGCCCGGGCGAGCTCAAGCCGATGCTCCTCTCCGGCGCGTACTTCTTCTTCCTCCTCGCCGCGTACTACATCATGCGCCCGCTGCGCGATGCGCTGGGCATCAGCGGCGAGCTCAGGAACCTCCCCTGGCTCTGGACCGGCACCACCGCCGCGATGGTCCTCGCCACGCCGGTCTTCAGCGCCCTGGTCTCGCGCCTGCCGCGCCGGCGTTTCATCCCGCTCACGTACCGCTTCTTCGCGCTCAACATCCTGCTCTTCTTCGCCCTCTTCAAGCTCGCCCCCACCCAGGCGCAGCTCGGCATCGGGTACGCCTTCTACATCTGGCTCAGCGTCTTCAACCTCTTCGCCGTGTCGGTCTTCTGGGGCTTCACGGCCGACATGTACACGCACGAGCAGAGCAAGCGCCTCTTCGGCACGATCGCCATCGGCGGCACGCTCGGCGCGATCTTCGGCTCCTCCATCCCCGCCACGCTCGCCCGCGCGCTCGGGCCCGCCAACCTGCTGCCGATCTCGATTATCCTCCTTGAGCTGGCCGTGCAGTGCGTGCTCCGCCTCGTGCGCCATTTCGGCATCGACGAGCAGGGCGCGATCGATACGCCGCCGGCCCTTCGCTCCCCGGAGCCCGGCCAGGGCGTGCTGAAGGGCATCGCGCTGGTCTGCCGCTCCCCCTACCTGCTGCTGATCGCCCTCTACATGCTGCTCTTCTCGGTCACCTCCACCTTCCTCTTCTTCGAGCAGGCCCGCGTCGTCAAGGCCGCCTTCACCGACGCCGCGTCACGCACCGCCGTCCTCGCCCGGATCGACGTCATCGTCAACATCCTCGCGCTCTTCACCCAGCTCTTCCTCACCGGCCGCTTCATCACCCGCCTGGGCATCGCAACCGCCCTGGCGCTCCTGCCGGTCCTGACCCTCGGCGGCTTCGCGCTCCTTATCGCCATGCCGGGCCTCTGGCCGGTCCTCGTCTTCCAGGTCCTCCGCCGCTCCATGCACTACGCCGTCGACCGCCCCACGCGCGAGGTCCTCTACACCGTCCTGGGCCCCGACGAAAAATACAAATCCAAGAGCTTCATCGACACCGTCGTCTACCGCGCCGGCGACCTCACCGGCGCATGGATGCAGCCCCTCCTCAGCGGCCTGGGCTGGATCGTCGCGGCCGTCGCCGCCGCGATCTCCGCCACATGGCTCGCCACCGCCCTCGCCCTGGCCGCCCTGCACCGCCGCAAGCTCAATCCGCCCCCGCGCGTGCCCCGATGCGCATCGTGCGGCTACATCCTCGTCGGCCTGCGTGACCCCGTCTGCCCCGAATGCGGCCGCCCCGTCCCACCGTCCCCCGCGCAGCAGACCACCAACCCCGCCTGACCCCCGCCCCGCCGCACAACGATTTTACTTCGGCTTGCTCGCCGCGAGCTGCTGCCGGTACGGCAGGAACTCCTTGGCGTACCAATCCATCCACGCCTTGTTGTCCCACCCAAGGCCGTCGGTCTTGCGCCCGTTCCAGCCGGCGTTGCCCAGCCCCACGAGCTGGCGGTGCACCTCGACGCGGTAGGTGATCACGACCGCGTCGATGATCCGCATCACCGTTCCCTCGGTCAGCACGCTGACGGTCGGGTCGAACGCCACCGCGCTGTTGCCCACCACCGGCGTGAGGTCGCTCACGAACGCCCGCTGCTTGCCGACCTGGATGATCGCCAGCGCCCCGTTATCCTCGCCCCCCCCGCCACCGCCTCCCCCGCCACCGCCTCCGCCGGTGATCTGCGCGTTCACCAGCAGCGGGATCAGCTCGAAGAGCTTGAGCGTGCCGGCCAGGTTTGCCGCCGACACCACCTGCTCGTCCCCGCTCTGCTGCAGGCCGTTCTCCACGACCTTCTTGATGCGCCAAGGCACGAGCGAGCCGTCGTCGCTCTCGCTCCCGATCGCCCCGATCTCCCTCATCCGCCTCACCAGCCGCTCGCCCGCCTGATCGCGGAACCACTTGTCCTTGTCGAACACCGCCGACCACGCCAGCGCCGCGTCCCCCTCGTCAGACCTGGCATCCATGAAATGATCGAGCACCGCGCCGCGCACGTCCTGCTGCTCGCGCTCGAACAGGCTGATCAGGCTCGCGTACATCATCGGGTCCGTGAACTGACGGACCTTCGAGATACCGATCTGACGGATCTCCACGTTGCGCATCGTGCCGAAGTACTTGGCCCGGATCTTCTTCAGCTCGCGCAGGGCTTCCTTCTTCGTCGGCGGCACCGGCTCGTCGGATTGATCGGGCACGAGCTGGTGATCGAGGTGCGGCGAGAGGAGAGGTTTCGTCGAGGGGGTCTTGTCACCGGGCCAGCCGCCCCCGGGAAGACCGTGCTGGGCCATCGCCGCGGGGCACGCAGCCAGTGCCGCACCCGCCGCAACCACCATCGTCGCGCCACGCCCACCGCTCCACCGACGGCCGCTTCGCCCAAATGCCATGTCCATGCTCCAAGGGCTCCGTGGGTCGTGCCCCTATCAGTCCTATCCGTCCCATCAGTCCCATCCGCACCCACGTGCACCCACCACCCCTCCACCACCCCTCCCCTCTATAAGACGCTCCAACCCCCCAGGTGTTTCCTCTCTTCCGGCGATCGTCCCCAACTGCGGCAACCACAGGAGTTTAGTTCCTCTCCAGCCGGGTGATCTGCCCCTCCAGCCCCAGCCTCGTCTTCACCGCCGCGGCCTCCTGACGGGATACGAACTCGCCCACCTGCACCGTGTACATCGTCTTCCCCTTGTTCACCTCCGTCAGGATCCGCGGCTCGCCCGCCCCCCCTGTCCTGGCCGTCTCGCGGACCTGCCCCGCCCGCCTCTCCGCGTTCCCGAAACTCGAGAACGCCCCAAGCTGCACCGTGAACCGCCACCCCGCCAGCCGCTCCCTCAGCTCCCCCTTCAGCGATTCGCTCACCGCCGTCCGCATCCCGCTCGCGTACTGCGCGTTCGCGGCCTCCTTCCGTCCCAGGCTGAGCAGCATGTCGCCCCCGTACATCGCGGCCTTGGCCGCCTCGTCCCCGGTCAGCTTCGACGCCGCCTCCGTCAGCAGATCCGCCGCGCCGCGCTTGTCCCCTTCCTCCTGCGCGATCAGCCCCAGCGCGGCCCCGGCGCGACCCGCCAGCTCCCGGTCGCCGTGCGTGAGCAGCGGGCGCAGCAGCCGCTTGGCCTCCGCGCGCTGCCCCTCGGCCTGTGCCGAGAGGCCGGCGATCAGCGCGGCCTGATCCCGCGCCAGGCCCGACGACGACGCCATCTTCTTCTCGGCCCCCGCCTTGGCCTGAAGGTACTGCCCGTGCTTGTACTGCTCGATGTACGCGTCCCCCGGCGCGCCCGCCGACCTGGCCCCGCCCCCGCCGCACGCCACCAACGCGCCCACGCACACCGCGCAGACCGCCGCGACAGCGCCCCACCGGGCCGGAGTCCACAATCGTTCCTGCCGCGCTCGTCGCATACACGCTCCTTCGCCCCGATCCTACGGCGACAACATCGACCAATCCCCACGCGCCCCGCCAGCAGTGAGAAGGTGAGTTGGTGAGAGGGTGAGGGGGTGAGAGGGTGAGAGGGTGGTTGGGTGAATAAAGAACCGGCGCCTCATGCCACCCACCGCACCTTGCGGTAACCTCTCACCCCATCGCCCTCTCACCCTCCCCTCCCCACTCAGCACCTAGCACTCAGCACTCAGCACTTCGCACCCCCCGTGTCCATCCACTGGCCCATCATCCGCCGCTGTCTCCGCTCGCCGATGCGCGTCGCCGTCATCGACGACACCCGTTCCTACCGATCCATCGACCTGCTCGTCGGCGCCCTCCACCTGGCCGCGCACCTCCAGTCTCGCTCCGTTTCCACGACCCTCGGCGTGCTCCTCCCCACCAGCGGCATGTTCCCTATCGCGGCCTTGGCCGGCTGGATGCTCGGCAAGATCATCGTCCCCCTCAACTACCTCCTCAGGACCGAGGAGCTCCAGTACGTCATAGACAACTGCGGCGCCGACACCGTCGTCACCGTCGGTCCCATGCTCGACTTCCTCGGCGCGACGCCAAAGGGCGTCTCCCTCGTCCGTCTTGAGGACCTCAACTTCAGGTCCGTACCGGAGCCCCTCTGGCCCGCCCGCCCCGCGCAGGGCGACCTGGGCCTGCTGCTCTACACCTCCGGGACCAGCGGCAAGCCCAAGGGCGTCATGCTCACCCACGGGAACATCTCCGCCAACATCTCGCAGATCGCCCGCTGGGTGCATTTCACGCGCCAAGACACCCTCCTGGGCGTGCTGCCGCAGTTCCATTCCTTCGGCCTCACCGTGCTCACGCTCCTGCCCCTCACCATCGGCTGCCGGGTGATCTACACCGCCCGCTTCGTCCCCGGCAAGCTCGTCCGCCTTCTCCGCCAGCACCGCCCCACCGTCTTCATCGCCATCCCGTCGATGTACAACGCCCTGCTACACGTCAAGGGCGCCGTCCCCGAGGATTTCGCCTCGCTCCGCTACATCGTCTCCGGCGGCGAGCCCCTCCCCGACGCCGTGCTCACCGCCTTCCGCGAGCGCTTCGGCGTCACCATCAACGAGGGGTACGGCCTCACCGAGACCTCGCCCGTGACCAACT
Organism: Phycisphaerae bacterium; assembly: GCA_041485385.1. GTDB lineage: Bacteria > Planctomycetota > Phycisphaerae > Phycisphaerales > UBA1924 > JBGPJM01. The sequence goes on from JBGPJM010000175.1 coordinate 6,323, forward strand.
GGTGCCGCCCCCACGAGTTCCGCCCGCGCTCCGTCGGCAAGCCCCTCCCGGACATCGTCCAGCACATCATCGACCCCGAAACCGGCCGGCGGCTCCCCCCGGGCCGCGACGGCGAGGTCCGCATGCGCGGCCCCAACATCATGCAGGGCTACTACAACCTCCCCGCCGAAACCGCCGCGGCCTTCGACAGCGCCGGCTTCTTCCGCACCGGCGACATCGGGCGCCACGACGACGACGGCCGCCTCTACATCACCGGGCGTCTCAAGGAAATGCTCATCGTCGGCGGCGAGAACGTCTTCCCGCGCGAGATCGAGGAGGTGCTCAACAAGCACCCCGCCGTGAAGGACTCCGGCGTCGTCGGCCTCTCCGACCCGATGCGCGGCGAGGTGCCCATCGCCTTCGTCGAGCTCAAGGACGACCCGCCCGAGTCCGGCACCCCGGCCCGTTTCGACGAGCGGGCCCTGATCACCTGGTGCCGCCAGAACCTCGCCGGGTACAAGGTCCCCGGCGAGATCCGCCGCGTCGACGCCCTGCCTCGCAGCGCCACCGGCAAGGTCCTGCGCCGCGAACTGAAGAAGCTCGTAGAGGCAGGGAGTGCAGGGAGTGCTGAGTGCTAGGTTCTAAGTGCTATGTCTCAACCGACCCCCCTCTGCGTCCCATCCGTCCTATCAGTCCCATTCGTCCTATCCGCACCCGGCACCAAGCACTTAAGCACTCACCCCGCCGCACTCCCCCCAAAAAACCCCCGGGCCACACACGGGGGTTTGCGAGAGAAGAGCCACTCAGCATACCACAAACCCGGTCATAGACTTCGTCTCCCCGTCTCTCCGTCCCCCACATCCCACATCCGAGGAGCCCCATGGAGCTGTACATCGACACCGCCAATCTCGACGAGATCCGTGAAGCCCACTCCCTGGGCGTGCTCGACGGCGTCACGACCAACCCGTCGCTGATCGCTAAGGAAAAGGGAACGACCTACCCCAAGCGACTGGCGGAGATCTGCGAGATCGTCAAGGGGCCCGTCTCGGCGGAGGTGATCGCCACCGACTACGCCGGCATGATGAAAGAGGGCGGGCAGCACGCCAGGATCGCCTCCAACATCGTCGTCAAGCTCCCCTGCACCGTCGACGGCCTCAAGGCCTGTAAGGCCTTCAGCGATCAGGGCGTCCGCACCAACCTCACCCTCTGCTTCCAGCCCCTCCAGGCCCTCATGGTCGCCAAGGCCGGCGCCTTCCTCGTCAGCCCCTTCATCGGACGCATCGACGATATCGCCGAGGACGGCATGGACCTCATCCACAAGATCCGCGCCATCTACGACAACTACGGCCTCAAGACCAAGGTCCTCGCGGCCTCCATCCGCCACCCCAAGCACATGGTCGAATGCGCCCTCGCCGGCGCCGACGTCGCCACCGTCCCCATGCCCGTCATTAAGCAGATGATGCAGCACCCCCTCACCGACGTCGGCCTCGCCAAGTTCGTCGCCGACTACAAAAAGGCCTTCGGCGGATGAGCATGCCTCCCGTCCGACCATACGACCTATTCGACCTATTTGACTTATTCCTTGGTCCCCCCCCATGACCCCCGAAACCCGCCTCACCGACCTCGGCCTCACCCTCCCCGCTCCCTCCAAGCCGGTCGCGGCCTACATCCCCGCCAAGCGCTCGGGGAACCTCCTCTTCGTCAGCGGCCAGGTTCCTTTCCTCGATGGCAAGCTCATCGCCACCGGCGCTGTCCCCGACGAAGTCTCCCTCGAGCTCGCCCAGCGGTGCGCCCGCCAGTGCGCCCTCAACGGCCTCGCCGCCGCGAAGGCCCTTCTCTCCTCGCTCGACCGGATCGTCTCGGTCGTGCGCGTCGGGTGCTGGGTGCAGTGCCGCGCCGGATGGCCGGATCAGCCCAAGGTCGCCAACGGCGCCAGCGAACTGCTCCAGCAGGTCTTCGGCGATGCGGGCCGCCACGCCCGCGCGGCCGTCGGGAGCATCGCCCTCCCCTTGAACGCACCCGTCGAGGTAGAGTTCCTCTTCGAAACCAGTTAAAGACCAAACATCCCCGGGCCACCCCCCACTCACCCCCTCCGCCCGCTGCCCCTTTGCCCCCGGTTCTTTTTGAGTCTTTCTTAGAATTTTTCCCACATTTTCAACCCCCCAGCAACCCCCCGCAGTTGACATACGGACAGCACAGTGTAATTTGTTAGCTTGCACGTGCAGCTGGCGTGAGTGCAGCCCAGTATTCCCAAGTCGTCCTCATGGCGGTTTTTCCACCCGCCCGCATCATACGCGAACGAGGATGCACTCACGCCGACAACCCGAACAGCGCCGCCGCACCGGATTTTGGCCCTCGCCAGACCGTTCAGGCGGCGCGACAGTCGCGGCGGATCTGACAGGCAACGCCTGGAAGGCGATGCAGGCCGGCCCCGCAGCGTGATTGGCGTGTCTTTGGCAACAAAGTTCGAGTCTCTACCGTGGCTTGAACGCTCTTGGTCCGCGCATGCCGCGTGAGCACGCCGGCGCCGGGAGCATGAAGCAGCACACAAAGTCCCCTTTTCGCGTATGGAGCAACAAATGAAGCGACGTGCATTTACCCTCATCGAGCTGCTGGTCGTCATCGCGATCATCGCCCTGCTGGTCGGCATCCTGCTGCCCGCTCTGGGCAAGGCTCGCCAGAGCGCCCGGCAGATGAAGGACGCCACCCAGGTCCGCGGCATCCTCCAGGCCATGGTGGTCTGGGCAGGCCAGAACCAGGGCAGCTACCCCGACCCCGGCAAGCTCGACGCAGGCAACACCACCCTGGCCGCCACGGCGGTCCCTGACCTCAAGAACCGTACCGGCCACATCCTGTCGGTCCTGATCTACACGGGCGGCATCTCCACCGATATCTGCATCAACCCCGCCGAGAGCAACACCGGCCAGGTGCAGATCGACGCGGGCTACACCTTCGATAACCCCATTGGCGCCGCTCAGCCCACCAACGCCCTGTGGGACCCGCAGTTCGCCGGCACCCCGATCACGCAGCCCTGCCCGGCCGGCTGGCGGGCGGTGCCGAACCAGACGAACATCGCCAACCAGTCCTACTGCCATGTCATGCCCTTCGGCCGCCGCAAGGCCAAGTGGTCCGACACCTACACGACCACCGAGGCCGCCTTCGGCGACCGCGGCCCGGCCTACGTCGGCACGACCTACCCCGCCAGCGGCCGCTGGACGCTCGTAACCGGCCCGACCGGCACCGACAGCAACACGCTGCTCATCCACGGCAGCCGCAACAGTTGGGAGGGCAACGAGGCCTACAACGACGCCCACGTGAACTTCGAGACCAAGCCCAACCCCGACGGCATCACCTACCGCCGCACCTCCGGCACCCCCCTCACCGTCACCGACAACCTGTTCGTCAACGAGACCGACGAGCAGGGCGGCGACAGCGGCACGGGCATCATGCTCGGCCGCAACGCCATCCTCCGGCCGATCGACAACATCACCGGAACGACGACGCTGACCGTCACCGCGTGGATCGACTGATCCCTCAGGCCGACCGAGTCGGCATGAGAGTTTGATGCAACTCAACAGGCCCGCGGCGAGAGCCGCGGGCCTGTTCTTTGCGCCGACGACCCCTTACTCAAGAACGAGAATCCCCTCAACGCCTTCACGCCTCTACGCCTTCACGGCTTCCCTCAACGACACGCGAAGAAGCAGCGGATGAAATCGAAGAAGTCGCGCGTGTCGGTGTGCCCGTCGCCGTTGAAATCGGCGTTGCCGTCGAAGAAGTCGTGCAGGAAGTCGAAGAAGTCGCTTGTGTTCACGGCGCCGTCATGGTTCCAGTCGCAGTCGCAGCTCGGCACGCAGTTGGCGTCGGCGCAGGCGACGTTGTCGCCGGCGTAGGTCCCGCCCGCGGCCGTGCAGAATGCCTGCGGCACCACGATGCAGAAGCCGCCCTGGAGGCAGCAAGCGCCCGTGGCCGGGCGCGGGCAGTTCGCCCCCGCGCACGTGACGTTGTCGCCCGCGTACGTGCCGCCGTGCGCCTCGCAGATGGCCTGCGTGGTCACGAAGCACACGCCGCTGGGCAGGCAGCACGCGCCGGGGCGGGCCACGGCGGCGGAACACACGGCCGCCCCGGCGACACAGCAAAGGACAGCAACGATCTTCATGGGTGTCTCCTTGAAATCAAACCGGGCAAGACCGCGCACCCCCGACAACCCGGAACCTCGACCGTAGCACACCCCCGGCGCAATGCAAGTCCAATCGGCGTCGCCCCAGTGCCCGCGCCCCTGTCCTCCCTCGCGACCCCCAGTCCCCCAGTCTCCCAGTCGCCGCGTCCCCCCTTCCCCCATCCGATATCCCACATATCCCACATCCCCGTACCATCCCCCACCCATGTTCTCCCCCATCGAAGAAATCCTCGCCGACCTCCACGCCGGCAAGATGAT
>JBGPJM010000176.1:0-10643 GCA_041485385.1 Phycisphaerae bacterium
AGGGTCTCGCTGATGGCCTGCTGCATCGCATCCGTGATCCGGTCGGCGTACAGGATGACCTGGGCGTTCACGTTGCGTGCGCACCGGCCGATGGTCTGCACCAGGCTCGTGGCCGACCGCAGGAACCCCTCCTTGTCCGCGTCCAGGATGCACACCAGCGAGACCTCCGGCAGGTCGAGCCCCTCGCGCAGCAGGTTCACGCCCACGAGCACGTCGAACTCCCCCTTGCGCAGCGACATGAGGATCTCCACGCGCTCCAGCGTCTCGATCTCGCTGTGCAGGTACCGCACCCGCAGGCCCTTCTCGTGCAGGTAGTTGGTCAGGTCCTCGCAGAGGCGCTTGGTCAGGGCCGTCACGAGCACGCGCTCGCCGCCGGCGGCGCGCTCGGTGCACCGCTGCACGAGATCGGCCACCTGCCCCTGGGCTGGGCGGACCTCGATCACCGGGTCCACCAGCCCGGTCGGCCGGATCACCTGCTCGGACACCTCGCCGCCGCAGCGCTGGAGCTCGTAGGGCCCGGGGGTCGCGGAGACGAAGAGGACCTGCGGCACGATCGACTCGAACTCCTCGAAGCGCAGCGGCCGGTTGTCCAGCGCGCTGGGGAGGCGGAACCCGTGCTCCACGAGCACCTTCTTCCGCGCCTGGTCGCCGTTGAACATCGCGTGGATCTGCGGGACGGTCACGTGCGATTCGTCGATGATGACGAGCCAGTCGCGGTAGTTGGGACGGGATGGAAGCGACGGAGCGACGGAGCGACGGAGCGACGAAGCGGATGCACGCTCAGAACTCGCGGCGCTCCGTCGTCTTTCTTCCGAATTCTTCCCTTCGTCGCTTCGTCGCTCCGTCGCTCCGTCGCTGCCCGCGGTCGGCGCGTAGTCGAAATAATCAAGAAGCGTGTACGGCCGCTCCCCCGGCTCTCGCCCGTCGAGGTGGCGCGAGTAGTTCTCGATGCCGTTGCAGAAGCCCACTTCCTCGAGCATCTCCAGGTCGTACTTGGTCCGCGCGATCAGGCGCTGGGCCTCCAGCAGCTTCCCCTCGTGGCGGAGCTGCATCACGCGCTGGTCCAGCTCGGTGCGGATATTGGCGATCGACCCGGCGAGGGTCTCCTCGGGCGTGACGTAGTGGATCGCCGGGAAGAGGAGGAACTGCTTCTCGTCGGCCAGCAGCTCGCCGCTGGTCGGGTTGATCAGCTCGACCTTCTCGATCTCGTCGCCGCCCCCCCCCAGCGCTATGCGGACCGCGTATTTTTCGTTGGCCGGCCACACCTCGATGGCGTCGCCGCGGACGCGGAACTTGCCGCGGGTGAACTCGATATCGGTCCGCTGGTACTGCATCCCCGCGAGCGAGAGGAGGAACTCCCGCCGGTCGATCACCCCGCCGCGGGTGATGGTGAGCAGCTTGGAGCCGTAGGCCTCGGGGGACCCAAGGCCGAAGATGCAGGAGACGCTGGCGACGACGATGGTGTCGCGCCGCGAGAGGATGTTGCTGGTGGCCGCGAGGCGGAGCTGGCTCAGCTCGTCGTTGCGGGAGGAATCTTTCTCGATGTAGATATCGCGCTGGGGGATGTACGCCTCGGGCTGGTAGTAGTCGTAGTAGGAGACGAAGTAGCTGGTGGCGTTCTCGGGGAAGAGCTCGCGCATCTCCTCGTAGAGCTGGGCCCCCAGGGTCTTGTTGTGGGAGATGATGAGCGTCGGCTTCTTGAGCCGCGCGATGACGTGGGCCATGGTGAAGGTCTTGCCCGTCCCGGTGGCCCCGAGGAGGCAGGCGGTGTCGGCCCCGGCCCCCAGCCGCTTCACCAGCGATTCGATCGCCTGCGGCTGATCTCCGGTGGGGTGAAAATCGGAGACGACTCGGAATGGCCGCTGGGTGGCGAACATGGGCTCATCGTAGGAAAGGGCTGCGGGGGGCTAAGTTAGTGCCTGTGTGGGGGATTGACATTCGTTGGCATCCTTAGACATCCTTAGGCATCCTTAGGGAATTCCTCGGGAAAAGCGGGGTTTTTCTGGTTGGCATCCTTTGGCATCCTTAGAGACGTTCTAAGGGATGTGGGGAGGGAAGAGCGTCTGCCGGAGAGAGGGTGGGGGCGGGTCGGATGGGTGCTGGGGAAGGCACTGGGCATCGGGCACCAGCGGGAACATGGAGCAGAAGGCGCGGGGGGTGGCCTTGGACGCTTGTTTGGGATACGATAGCATGCATACGGTGTTTGTCAAGGAGATGGCGATGAAGAGGAGGAGTTTTCTTTGAGTGGATGAACGGGATGTTGCTCGAAGATCCCTGGGTGGTGCCGGAGCGTCGCGGGTAGTGCGTAGAGGGTCACATGGGTCACGCAGTGGCACGATGTCCGAAGCGTCTCCCCATCCTCGCTGCCGCGGCGATCGTCCTCTCGGGCGCGGCCCGGGCCGGCGCACAGGAACAGCAGGCGACCGGCTGGTACCAGCGCATCAACCAGATCCACGGCGCCGACCGGCGCGAGTTCTACTCGATCGGCCGCGAGCTCGCCGCGGATCCCGGCGAGGAGGCACTCCGCGCCTTGTGCCGGCTCTGGCCCTTCATGAACGCGGCGTTGAAACAGCAGGTCCTGAAGGCCTGGCAGTTCGATGATCCGGAGCCCTCCCGGGTCCGCTTTCACCCGCTCGCGTTCAAGCTCTTCCTCGCCTCGTTCCCGGATTGGGCGCCCAATACCGACGCCGCGGAGCAGGCCACCCGGTACCTCTCGTCGTACGCATGGCAGTCCTTCGCTTCTCCCGACACCGCTGCGATCTGGCTGATTGAGCACGCAAACCTCCCGCCCGAGGACGCGGCAATAGGGTCGATGCAGGAATGGGTGGCTCGCTTGCGCGACGCCAGGGCACCCAGTATCGTGGCGTCGCTCATGAACGACCTCGCTGCCATCGGCAACCCGCTTCGCCGGAACACGCGGGTGATCGCGGCCGCCAGGAGCCAGGGGATGCAAAGGGCGATCGAGGCGGCCCTGGAGTATCCAACCGTGACCTGGGGCGCGTGCTTGAACGCGTATCCGCTGCTGACGGAGCTGGATGCGCAGAAGTACCCCGGCGACGGAATCGGGAAGTTCTTTGAGGAATACAAAGATCATGCCGCCCCTCCTGAACCCGCGGCAGAGCGCACGGGGCCGCCCAAGGGTCCGGACCTCCGCAAGGTCGACAACGACGATGGCAAGCGGTGGATCCTGCACACGCCGCTCGGCACGTCGCCGCCCGAGAGGGGTTGGGGGCTTCTGGTCGTCATGCCCGGGGACGACGGCTCGGAGGGGTTTGCTCCGTTCGTGCACGACACGATCCAGCACGCGGCCGGGCCCGAGTACGTTGTGGTCCAGATGATCGCTCCGCCTCTGCCTGCGGGGGCGGAGCCGGAGAGGGCGGTGGTCTGGCCGCGCGAACAGCTGAAGGACCCGCGCGTGGACTTTACGATGGAGTCGGTGGTGAATGCGGCTGTAGACGTGGTGCTGACCGAGCGGGTGATCGATCCCCAGCGCGTGTGGATGATGGGGTGGGCATCAGGCGGGCCGCCGAGCTACACGATGGCGCTGGAGAAGGGCGGGATGTTCCGGGGAGCGATCGTGGCGATGTCGGCCTTCCCCAAGGAGGAATACGGCTCGCTGGAGGGCGCGAAGAGAAAATCGTTCTACCTGCTGCACTCGCCGACGGACCCCATTCCGATCAGTCAGCCCGAGAGCGCGAAATCGACGCTCGGGGCAGCCGGGGCGCGCGTGAAGCTGGAGACGTACGAGGGCGGGCACGGCTGGCACGGAGACGTCGCGGCACAGATCCGGGAGGCGGTGAGGTGGTTGGAGGAGAAGCAGTGAATCGTGCGGCAGGACGGAGATGGGCGGGCGTCTGCTCGACGCGCCCCGGTACCGCAAGAGCAGCGTGCCTCCTCCTGGGGCTAGCGGTTGCCGTAACTGGCTGCACGCACCCGAGCACGCCGCACGTGACAGAAGCGGCCATCCCGACATCCACCTCGATGTCGGCGGCAACCGTGCCACAAGAGCACTCCGCGAGCGGTCGCCGAATCACCCTTGGTCGAAAGCTGTTCCAAGCGGGTTCGCATGAGTTTGCGCCAGGCGCCGAGGTGCTGATATCGCATGCCCTGGCCGATGTGACCGGGGGGAGCGTCCTGCGAGTCGAGGTATTCGCGGAGCCCCCATCTGCCCGGCCCCGTGTACCTCGAGGGACGATGAAGCGACTCAGTCAACTCCGAGCCGACGCCATGGCGAAGGAGCTGCTGGCCCGCGGATACCTCGTGGAGCGCGCGGTTGGACGGGGATATGACGAAGTAGATGGACGGCCAGCAGATCGCCGGGTAGATGTGCTGGTGCTCGGAGAGCCTGACAGGACGTCGACGGGCTTGCCCGAGTCCGAGGCCAACCCGGCCGGGCCAATCCTGCCACTAGATGTCTGTCGAGATGTTATGATATGCACACTCTATGCACAGCAACATACCAGCGTAGTGGTCGCGGACACAGCGCGACCAGAGCTGCGCCGTTGGGCGAATGGAGTTACAGCTGCACTCAATAGGAGATCTACTGATGAATGGATGTTGGAGCCATCATCCGATGGAAAGGCTTTGATCGCAACGACTCCGTTGGCAAAGAGCCCGGATTCTGCATCGATCCTGTTGTGGCCGGACGTATCCCATGCCGAAGGCCCTGTCGAAATCAAAGGATATTCCCGGGCTGTCTTTGTGAGTGAGACCTGGGTCTGGGCGCAACACACGCAGAACTCTATCTTAGTCTCCAGAGATCAACCCGAACAAAGCGTTGCCACACCACATGATGCGAGAGCGATTGCCGTGACTGGGAACTCGTTGGCATACATCGACGGTCAGGGTCGCCTATTTCTGCAAGAGTCTTTTGCAAACAGCAGAACATCGAAGCAAGTCCAGTTAGATGACGCTCGATGCGACCGCGTATGGCCACTAGCAAGTGGTTTCGTTCTCGCGGCTGATATCACTGATAGGCAGTACGTCGTGAAAATGGACGGTACAGTGATCAAGCAGACCTGCGAATGTGGGATAATCCAGGCTCTTGGATCTGGTAACCTCTTGGTTGCAAAGAATTCTGATGACAATTCGGTATTCTTCGGTCAGCTCGACAAAGATGGACGGGCGATCGTAACGCGGCGGTGGCGGGATAGTGGCGTAACGCCGATTAGTGTGTCACCTTCGGGTCGTTGGATGTTGTGCAAGCTTCGCGTGTGGGATCCGGTCGTGGACAAGACGGACTTGGTCATTCGTCCGGCGGAAGGAGAAGCCAAACCGAACGACGTTGGAGTGGACCAGTCGGGTGTTCCTGGCCTTCCAAAGGACTGTAACCATCCGATTTGGATTGCGTTTCGTTCGACGGAGTGATGTACGGCCGCTATCACGCTTTGAGGGATGCTCAAAGGACTCAGTGAAATCCGGGCCGACGCCATGGCGAAGGAGCTCTTGGCCCGCGGATACCTCGTGGAGCGCGCGGTTGGACGGGGATATGACGAAGTAGATGGACGGCCAGCAGATCGCCGGGTAGATGTGCTGGTGTTCGGAGAGCTTCACAGGACGTCGACGGTCTTGCTCGAGCGCGAGGCCAACCCGGGAGGCGTGAAATAGGTGGGAATGACCACATCAAGCGAGCGGGTGGGCTTCAGGTGACTGTGGTTCCGCGCTGTTCTGGCCGCCCGAGGGCTCGGGCACGCTCATCCCCGGCCGGAACCCTGGACAGGCCCGACAGCCTCGACGCCCTCCCCGGCGGCGATCCTCCCCTCCCGCAGCACCCGCGCGTACACGCGGCTCTCGCCGGGGTGCAGGTCCTGCTTGATCCGCTTGGAGTCCAGGTTGGAGAACGACTGGCGGATGTTCGAGCACGGCGACGTGTACGCGGCCACCTCCAGCTCGACGCCGCGTTCGAAGACGAGGCGCGTGCCGGGGGCGACCGCCCGCCAATCCAGCCCCGACACGGTGAGGTTCTCGCCGACGGTCCCCGGCGCGATCGGGTGCCCCTCGGCCCGGAGGCGCTCGATGACCTCCATCGAGAACAGGCACACCGCCCGCTCCGGCCCGCCGTGGTGCTTCCTGTCCCGCTGATCGTCCCCCACGACCCCGCCGAAGCGGACCTCGGCCTCCGCGACCGCCAGCTTCGGCACCCCGCCGCCCGACACGCTGATCTGATGCACACGTCCCATCCGTTCCCTCTTCCATTGCCTGATGCCCAGTGCCCAGTGCCTTCCCCTACCCCTTCATCGCCCCCAGCAGCTCCCGCGGCTGCTTCTTCATCAGCTGCAGCACCGCCGGCAGGGCCGCCCCGAGCGTGATCGCCATCACGGTGGCCCACCCCGCCGCGGTCGCCACCAGCGGCAACCGGAGGCTCAGCGTCAGCCCGATCATCACCTGGTACATCCGCTGCCCGGCCCAGCTTGCCTGGAGCCCGAAGACCGTCCCCAGGATGCACGCCGTCAGCCCGATGATCACCGCCTCTCCCATCACCAGCCGCGCCAGGAGGGCGCGCTGCGCCCCGATGGCGCGCAGCACCCCGAACTCGAACTGGCGGGCCTGGATCCCCGCCACGATCAGGTTGGCCACGCCCAGGCAGGCCACGAGCATCGACGCTACCGCCACCACCGAGAAGATCAGCAGCGTCCCCGAGAGGAACTTGCGGATCTCCTCCTTGATCTCCCGCCCGCTCCCGGCCGCGAGGATGCCGAAGCCGACGGTCTTGCGCACCTGCTTCATCACCTCCGCGTCGCTCACCTTCGGGTCGATGGAGATCTGGATGAGGTTGATCGCGTCGTTGCCGAACTTCTCGCGCAGGTCGGCGCGCGAGCCGAAGACCGCGTTCACCGACTGCTCCAGGTACTCCTCGCCGATGTCGAAGAACTTGCTCACGATGTCCAGCCCCGGCGAGATGACCACGCCCACGATCCGGAACTGGTAGGGCTTCCCCTCTGAGCGGAGCGTGAGCGTGTCGCCCATCCCCAGGCCGCGGGTCACCAGGAACTCCTTCGCCACGATCACCGCGCCCCCCTTGTTCAGCTCGCGCCGGGCCGTCTCCTGGTCACCCTGTTCCCACTTCAGGTCCACCATGTCGAAGAAGCGGTCCGGCTCGAATGCGATGAACGTCGTCGAGTAGTCCTGCAGCAGGCCCTCGGCGCCGAAGGCGTCGGTCTGCAGGCGCTGGAGGGTGATCGCCACCGTCCCCTTCACCCCGGGGATCGTCTCGATCTTCCGCTGCGTCGCCTCGGTGAAGTTCCGCCCGCTCACGAACGCGTCCGGGAACTCCATGTTCCCCAGCCAGTCGCGCATGATCGACCGCCCGTTCGTCCAGATCGCGATGAGCAGCGCCAGTCCCACCATCATCGCCCCCGCCGTGAACCCGTGCCGGTACGGCGTCGCCGCGACCGTCCGCCCCAGCAGCCCCTTGGGCAGCACCAGCACCCGCGTCACCAGCGGCTCGCACACCCAGACCACCAGCAGCGTCATCGGCACGCCGAGCAGAAAATACCCGGTGAAGACCGCCGGCAGCCCCACGGTCATGTCGCCCCAGAACGTGAACGTCGCGTTCCGCCCCCAGTTGATGATGCTGAAGTGGATGAACGTTCCCAGCAGCCCGAAGACCAGCGCCAGCACGATCCCGCGCCTCCGCGGCGGCGTCGCCCTGACCGCCAGGGCCGTCATTGGCGACACCCGCGCCGACCCGATCGCCGGCCACGCCGCCCCCGCGATCCCCGACCCGATCGACCCCACCAGCGCCAGCACCACCCCCACCCACGACATCGCGAACCCGCTGGGGAGCTCCTGCCTGAACATGGCGATCACCGCCGCCGCCCCCGCCGTCCCCAGCGGCACCCCGACCACCGCCCCGATCCCGCCCACCACCGCCCCCACCAGCAGCTGCGCCTCGGCCAGCTGCGCCCTGGTCCCCCCGATGCACCGCAGGATCGCCAGCTCGCGCTCGCGCTCCGTCACGTTGGTCGTGAGCCCGGTCATGATGATGAACGCCGCGGAGAGGAACGAGAGCGCCGAGGCGATGATCAGCCCGATGTTGCTCGATTCCAGGTTCTTGTCCAGCCCCGACGTGATCTTCGCCGTCACGTACAGCAGCATCCCCTTCTCGAACTCCTTCTTGTGCGCACGTTGCACCGCCTCCGCGTCCCGCCCCTTCTCCATGAGCACGTCGATCTCGCGCACCTTCCCCGCCTCCCCGTTGATCGCCTCCATCTGCGCCATCGTCACGTACGACTCGGGGCGCGTGAGCATCCCCAGCGCCGGCGGCTTGATCACCCCCACCACGGTCAGCCGCACCGGGTCGCCGAACCGCTGCACCTCCAGCACGTCGCCGAGCTTCGCGCCCAGCGACTCCGCCGCCGGCACGTCCAGCGCGATCTCCCCCGCCGCCCGCGCCGGCCGGCCATCGGCCATGATCTGCGGCCGGATCTTGTACTCCCCCTCCGGCGTCACCCCGTAGCCGATGATCGTCGCCGGCTCGCCCCCCGTCCGCAGGTTCTTCAGCGTCAGGGGCGCCTGGATCCGGCCGACCGCCAGCTGCACCCCCGGCCAGGCCTGGATCCGCTGCACGTACGCCGCGTCGAACAGCTTCTTCCCGATGTGCTGCACGCGGAGGTCCGCCGCGCCCACCGTGGCGAGCATCCGCGCCTCGATCCCCTTGTTCAAGGACGCCATCGCGCACGCGACCGCGACGATCAGGCCGGCGGAGAGCGCGACGGTCGTGACCAGCAGCGCCGTGCGGCTACGCCGCTCGGACAAGCTGTTGATAGCGAGACGCCACGCCGGCCGCATCGAGTCCCTCCGTCTGGATCTCCCCCGTCATCTGACCGTCCCGCAGCACGAAGATCTTCTCGCACACCGCCGCCGCCGCCGGCTCGTGCGTCACCATGAGCACCGTCATCTCGTGGTCCGAGGCCAGGCCGCTCAGGAGCTGCCACAGCTTCTCGCTGCTGGCCGAATCCAGGTTCCCCGTCGGCTCGTCGGCCAGCAGCACGCGCGGCTCGTACAGGAGCGACCTGGCGATCGCCACCCGCTGCTGCTCCCCGCCCGAGAGCGCATCGGGGCGGTGGTGGGCCCGCTCGGCCACCCCCAGCGCCTCCAGCAGCTCCGTGCTCCGCGCCCGCAGTATGGCCTGGCTGTCCCCCGCGAGCATCCCCGGCAGCTCCACGTTCTCGCGCGCCGTCAGCGTCGGGATCAGGTTGAACTGCTGGAACACGATCCCGATCTCGTGCCGCCGGAACTTCGTCAGCTCCCGCTCGCTCAGCGTGTGCAGCGCTTTGCCCGACACGTACACCTCCCCCTGGTCCGGCGTGTCCAGCGCGCCCAGCAGGTGCAGCAGCGTCGACTTCCCGCTCCCGGATGCCCCCATGATCGCGTAGAACCCCGGTCCGTCGATCTCGAGGTCAACTCCGCGCAGCGCCTCCACCTGTCGATCCCCCAGGCGGTAGCTCTTGTGGACGGCCGTGCAGCGGATCATGGGCGTGGAGGAGGCGCGGGTGTGCGGCGGAGCACGGAGCCCCGAATGCTGGGTGCGGAACGCCGCGTACTCCGCGGCCGTCTGAAGGTGCTCGGGTGTGGGTATGGTGTGCGGAGACAAATGTGGGGCGCCGGCAAAGCGAGCAGCAATCGGTCGTTCAAATCCGATCTTGTTCTTCCTCCCTCGTTCGATGCGCTCCCCGGGACGTTCTTCTCACTTTTCCCCTCCCCCTCTGCACTTTTTATCCTCATCCCGCGTACTGCGCCTGGTATTTCGCCGCGTCCATGCACTTCTTCAGCCCCGACGCGTCGGTCACCTTGATCCTCGCCAGCCAACCTTTTCCGAACGGGTCGCTGTTCAGCAGCGCCGGGTCCTCGATCACCGCGGCATTGACCTGCGTGATCTCGCCCGCCGCGGCGCAGTACACGTCGCTGGTGGTCTTGACCGACTCCACCTCGCCGATCGCGTCCCCAGCCTTGAACTTCGTCCCCTTGGGCTTCATCTGCACAAAGGTGATGTCGGTCAGTTGGTCGACCGCGAAGCGTGTCAGGCCCAGCGTCAGGGTGTCCCCCTCCACCTTGTGCCATTCGTGCGTCTGGGAATACACGCGGTCGGTTGGAATCGACATTCGCTCTGGCCCTGTGCAAGTGGGTGAATCGGTCGTGTGGCCGGTATTGGCCGAGGCCGCGGGGCGGGGGTCAGGTGCTGATGCTAGCCGGTCCGCGGCGAACTGTAACAGCGGCCGGTGCGCGCGTGCCGCCCCATCCGAGGTCCGATTTGCCGCGCGAGAGCCGCGTCGGTTACAGTCTGAGCCCACATGCTCCTCACCCTTGCGGCCAGCACGTTCCGCGCCCAGCTCCGCAAGGACCGCGCCGGCCCCAAGTCCATGAAGCTCACCGACTTGCCGCGCTTCGCCCGCGACGAGCTTGGCCTCTTCGGCCTCAACATCTCCACCGATCTGCTCGTCGGCGCCGATATCGCGCGCCTCGACGCCCTGCGCGAGTCGGCCGACAAGGCCTCCTGCCCGTACCTGGTGCTCATCGAGTCGGAGCCGCAGCCGTTCTGCCACGCCGACGAGGACAAGGGTCAGGCCGCGATCGATCGGATGGTGCGAGTCGCCAAGGCCGCCCACCGCCTCGGCTGCAACTCCGCGGCGGTCTGCGTCGCC
>JBGPJM010000177.1:0-10631 GCA_041485385.1 Phycisphaerae bacterium
CCGACAGGCCGTCGATGTCGTATGCGCCGGCTGTCGCGCCTGGCGTGTCCCGCGTCACCGTCGTCACGCCGTTCTTTAACACTCCCTGGGTCTTCCACGAAACGGCCCGCTGCGTCCTGGGGCAGTCGCTCCAGGAGTGGGAGTGGGTGATCGTCAACGACGGCTCGGCCGACGCCGCGGCGCTGCAGATGCTCGAGGGGTACCGCCGGATCGATCCGCGCGTCCGCGTGGTCGACCACCCCGAGAACCGCGGCCTCAGCGCCGCAAGGAACACCGGCTTCCGCGAGGCCCGCGCCGACCTGGTCTTCCAGCTCGATAGCGACGATCTCATCGAGCCCACCACCCTGGAGAAGTGCCTCTGGTTCCTCGCCACGCACCCCGAGTACGCGTTCGTCAAGGGGTACAGCGTTGGCTTCGGCGCCCAGGAATACCTCTGGACCAGGGGGTTCCACGACGGCGAGGCCATGCTCGACGAGAACCTCGTGACCGCCACGACGATGGTGCGCCGGTCGGTGCACGCCGAGGTGGGCGGATACGACGAGGCGATCCGCGCGGGGCTGGAGGACTGGGATTTCTGGCTCCGCTGCGCCGGCCGCGGCCACTGGGGCGCCACGCTCCCGGAGTTCCTCGACTGGTACCGGCGGCGCGACCGGCAGTGGGAGTCGTGGGAGAACCTGAGCGCCCAGGACCGGCTGGGCAACTTCCGCCAGGCCATGCGACGGGCCTACCCCGCGCTGTACGCCGGCGGGTTCCCCAGCATCGCGCCGCAATGGCCGCGCGCCTTCGACACCGTCCCCGCCGAACCGGCCGCGCACAACCTCCTCGCCAAGCCCGCGGGGACGCGCCGCATCCTGATGATCCTGCCGTGGCTCACGATGGGCGGGGCCGACAAGTTCAACCTTGCCGTCCTCCGCCAGCTCGTTCAGCGCGGGTGGGAACCGACGATCGCCACCACCCTCGGCGGTGATCACTCGTGGATGCCGGAGTTCTCCCGGCACACGCCCGACATCTTCGCCCTGCCGCATTTCCTCCGGCCGCGCGACTTCCCCGTCTTCCTCCGCGCCCTCATCGATTCGCGCCGCCCCGACGTCGTCATGATCTCCAACAGCGAGCTGGGCTACCTCCTCCTCCCCTACCTCCGCGCCATGTGTCCCGAGCCGGCGTACGTCGACTACTGCCACATGGAGGAGGAGTACTGGAAGAACGGCGGCTACCCGCGTTACGCGGCCGGCTCGCAGAGCCAGCTCGACCTGAACATCGTGTCGTCGCGGCACCTCAGGGAGTGGATGCGCTCGCGCGGGGCCGACCCCGCGCGCATCGAGGTCTGCCATACCTGCGAGGACACGCAGCACTGGTGCCCCTGCGCCCCGGCGCGGTCCGAGTTCCGGCTGCGTCACGGGATCCCCGAGGACCGCGCCGTGCTGCTCTACGCGGGGCGCATCCTCGGCCAGAAGCAGCCGCAGGTCTTTGCCGCGACCGTGCGCGAGCTCGCCGGGCGCGGGCTCGAGTTCACCGCCATCGTGGCGGGGACCGGCCCGGACCTCCCCTGGCTCGAGCGGTTCGTGGCCGATAACGGCCTGGGCGACCTGGTGCGCTTCCTGGGCGCTGTGCCGGCCGATGCGATGCCCACCGTCATGGCCGCCAGCGACATCTTCTTCCTCCCCTCGCTCTGGGAGGGCATCGCCCTGTCGATCTACGAAGCCATGAGCGTCGGCCTCGCCGTTGTCGGGGCCGACGTCGGCGGCCAGCGCGAGCTCGTCACCCCCGACTGCGGCGTGCTGCGGCCCCGCGCGGACGAAGAGGCAGAGTCCCGCGCCTACGCCGATGCCCTCGCCCGCCTGATCCAGAACCCCACCGAGCGCCGGCTCATGGGCGAGCGCGCCCGCCGCCGCGTGCAGGAGCACTTCAAGCTCAGCGACATGGGCGACCGCATGGTCGAGCTGTTCGCCGCGGCCGCGCGGTGGAAGGCCCGCTCGCCCCGTGTGCCCGGGGACGTTCCCACGGCGTACGAGACGGCCACGCGCGCCGTTGAGTACATGCGGGCGTTCTCCCTCACCGAATCGCTGTGGAGCGAGCGAGAGGCGCTCCGCCACAGCGTCCGCGCGCTCGAGCAGCAGCACAATGGCCATCATCCCCCGGCCGCCGATCCGCACCTCCTGGCGCAGCGGATCATCGAGGAGAACGTCCGCTATCGATTCGCCGACCGCGTGAACAGCATGCTCAAGGGGCTCGGGCTGCACCGCACGATCAAGACGATCACGCTCCGGGCGATGAAGCGGCAACCCCGCCGCTGAGCCTGGGGCCCAGGGACGCACACCCCCCCCGAGCGGTCAACGCGATCTTCCGTGGCTCGCCATCCCATCTCAGGCTCGATTCCCGCGCCGGCTCGAGGGCTCGCGCCTGTGCCCCGACCGTTGGCGCCCCTCCTCACGCCCGGAGTCGGCCGCACCCCAAGGCCGGTGAACGCTTCGAGCTCGTTGATCGCGTTCGGTTAGGGTATGAACCGGACGCCAAGTTGCCGCGCAAGGCTTGCAAGAAAGAGACATCGCTGATATAAGCAAGCTGGATGGGGGAAATTCGTGTCTTTCGGCTGGCAATCGTCGGCCGGTGTCACCTACAGGAGGAGAGAGATGAGTATGTTCAAAGGAATACGGGGGGGGTGCGCGCTCATGTTGGCGGCCATAGGCTTGGCGGCATCCGCCGCCCCGGCCCAGGTCCCCAACGATGAGTGCACGTCGCCCACGGCCATCGCCGGCGCTGGCACCTTCCCGTTCAACACCATCAACGCCACCACCGGCGCCACGGGACAGAACAACCCCAGCTGCGCCTTCGTCGGCGTTACCCGCTTCACCCACGACGAGTGGTTCTGCTGGACCGCCGACTGCACCGGCCAGGCGTCCGCCTTCACCTGCGGCCTCACCTCTGTCAACACCAAGATCGCCGTCTACGACGGCTGCCAGTGCCCCGCCACCCCAGCCACCAACATCCTGGGTTGCGACGACAACTCCTGCGTCGAGCAGAGCAGGGTGGACTTCCAGGCCGTCTGCGGCCACCAGTACCTCATCCAGCTCGGCAACTCCCCCGGCACCCCGCCCGGCCAGGGCGTCTTCCAGATCACCTGCCAGGGCCCCTGCGACCAGCAGCCCCCCGCCAACACCTGCTGTGGCGCCCGTCCCAGCTTCGAGGACCCGCAATACGCCTCCGGCTTCGGCGGCGGTCCCATCCTCGTCGGCACCCAGCACCGCTACGGCCCCGCCGAGTTCGTCGTCAACGTCATCGACGTCACCGGCCAGGGCTCGGCACCCCTCAACACCAACTGGGTCCCGCCCCGCTTCAACCACCCCTCCTGGACCAAGGGCAACCTCGGCCAGGTCTTTGGAATCACCCTCGACGACCAGGGCAACATCTACGTCACCCACACCGCCATCTACGACTTCTGCGGCGGCGCCTCCGATGCCGTCGGCTTCGGCGGACCCGGCGCCATCTACAAGCTCGACAAGGTCCTCGGCACGGCGAGCCTCTTCGCCGCCCTCCCCAACTTTCCCGATCCCGCCATCTCCCCCGCCACAGAGTCCCTCCCCGGCCTGGGCAACATTACCTTCGATTGCGCCCACCGGTGCTTCTACGTCAGCGATTTCGAGAACGGCAAGGTCTACCGCCTCAGCACCTCCGGCGCCATCCTCAGCACCTTCGACCACGGCACGCCCGACAGCGGTGCCCCGGGCTTCGCGCCCCTGGGTGAGCGCGTCTGGGCCGTCCAGACCTTCCAGAACCGCCTCTATTACAGCATCTGGACCGAGGACAAGGGCGGCTGCCGAAGCGCCCCGCCCCCGCCCGTCCGCAACCAGGTCTGGTCCGTCGGTCTCGACGGCTCGGGCGACTTCCTCCCCGGCACCGATCAGCTCGAGATTACGCTCCCCCTGGCCACCAGCCAGGTCTACTCCATGCCCGTCGCCGACATCGCCTTCTCCCCCACCGGCTCCATGATGCTCGGCCAGCGCTCCATGGACGGCGACACCAACTCCTGGGCTCACCAGTCCAAGGCCCTCGAGTACGTCCTCAGCGGCACCTCGTGGGTCCCTTCCACGAACCTGTTCACCGTCGGCATCCCCGACTCCTGCGCCGGCGGCGTCGACTACGACTACGCCTTCGGCGGCCACCCCTGGTTCACCGGCGATGCCCTCCACCTCGGCTCCCCCGATGACATCTACGGCATCCAGGGCTCCCCCGCCACAGGCGGCACCCCGGTCAACAGCATCCTCATCGACATGGACAACAACGTCATGGGGCAGGACAAGAACGAGCTCGGCGACGTCGAGGTCTCCTGCCCCGCGGCCGCGCCGCCCTGCATGACCATCACCGGCGACGAGCTCCTCTGCCTCAACGGCTCCGGCCCCTCCTTCACCTTCAACTTCACCGTCAACAACAACTCCGGCCAGACCGCCTACTGGCTCCTCCTGGCGCCCCCCTCCGGCAGCGGCATCACCATCTCCCCAAACACCATCAACATCCCCGGCGGCCTCCCGTCGGGCTCCAGCGCGTCGTTCTCCGTCACGCTGAGCAACGTCCCCTTCGGCCAGCAGTTCTGCCTCACCCTCTTCCTCACCAACGACCACTTCGAGCAGTGCTGCTCCATCGAGTTCTGCCAGACCCCGCCCGATTGCCGCTGCGCCCAGCTCATCCATGCCAGCGTCGTCTGCGATCCCGCCACCGGCGGCGTCATCTACACCTTCTCCCTCACCAACCTCTCCGGCGGCCCCATCGAGCACATGTTCCTCTTCCCGCCCACCGGCGTCACCTTCACCCCCAACTACTTCAACTTCAACCCGCCCCTGGCCAACAACGCCACCGGCGGCCCCTACGTCGTCACCATCACCGGCGCAACCCCGGGCTCCCAGGTCTGCTTCCACCTCAGCGTCCACAACCACGCCATGCAGGAGTGCTGCGCCATCGACGAGTGCATCACCATGCCCGACCCCTGCTCCGCCAACCCTTGCCCCGTCGACTTCAACCACGACGGCCTCGTCAACAGCCAGGACTTCTTCGACTTCCTCAACGCCTTCTTCGGCGGCCTCCCCACCGCCGATTTCAACAACAACGGCGTGACCAACTCCCAGGATTTCTTCGACTTCCTCAACGCCTTCTTCACCGGCTGCTGAACTGATTTGACCGACGCCGGCCCTTCAACAAACCCAACCGGAGCCCGGGGATGCACTCCCCGGGCTCCTTTTCTTTCGCCCACGCTCGTGCCCGCTATCCTCTTGTCCCTTTGGCGGCGCAGCCCATGTCATCCCGGCTCCCGCGGCGAACGGTCGCATCGCCCGCGACCGTCTCGGGCGTCACCCTGTTCACGGCGGCGCGGACGACCCTGGTCATCCGGCCCCCGCAGGGCGCGCCAGCGGGCATCGCCTTCCGGCGCATCGACCTTCCTGACAAGCCCGTCATCCCGGCCGACCACGCCCATACCACCCCCGAGCCGCGCCGGACCGTCCTGGCGGCCGGAAGTGGGGGCGGCGCGCGCGTCGAAACCGTCGAGCACGTCCTCTCCGCCCTCGCCGGCCTCGGCATCACCGATGCGATGGTGGACCTCGACGGACCGGAAGTGCCCGTCGGCGACGGCTCGGCCGCGCCCTTCGTCGAAGCGATCATGGCCGTCGGCATCGTTCCCTGCGCGCCGCCGCCGCCGGCCGCGGCGCATCCCGTCCGCGTCACGCAGCCGCTGTCGCTCGCCGATCAGAACGCCAAGATCGACATCCTGCCCGCCCAGGGCGACGCCCTCGAGCTCGAGTACCACCTCGACTACGGCCCCGGCTCCCCCATCCGCGACCAGCACGCGTCCATCGTCATCCCGCTCGGCCGGCCCGCCCCCGGATACGCCGCCGACATCGCCCCCGCCCGCACCTTCTGCCTCCTCGCCGAGGCCCAGGCGATGCGCAAAATGGGGCTCTTCGCCCACCTCGAGCCGCGCGACATGCTCGTCATCGGCGACGACGGCGCCCCGATCGACAACTTCCTCCGCTTCCCCGATGAGCCCGCCCGCCACAAGCTGCTGGACCTCCTGGGCGATCTCTCCCTCGCGGCCAGGCCGATCATCGCCCGGGTCATCGCCACCCGCTCAGGCCACGCCCTCAACCACGTCGCCGCCAAGGCCATCGCGGCCCTCGCCTGACCTCCCTTCCGACGGCCCGGGAATCTGTAGCGCCATGCCCGCCGGCCCGTACAAGACGATACCCCAGTGTGCCGGTTCGGGCTCATATCGGCCGCCGAGGGGCTGGTGAGCTGGTGGGGGGCCCGTGGAGATGTATCCTTTGCACAAGCCGATCCCAGGAGGGCATTCACACGTGGCGGCGCTCCTCGAGCGATCCCGGCGGCAAGGCGGGCAACCCCGCGCGGTCGCGTTCACGCTCATCGAGCTCCTGGTCGTCATCGCCATCATCAGCATCATCGTGAGCCTCACGCTCCCGGCGCTCTCCAAGGTCCGCGAGGCCGCCAAGCGCATGAAGTGCCTCACCAACCTCAAGGGCTTCGGCGTCGCCTTCGAGCTCTACCGGCGCGACAGCAAGGACCTGCTCCCCTACGTCCTCCCCTTCCACAACAGCGACTTCCCGCAGAATCCCAACGATCCCCAGCTCCTGGACGTCCTCGAGGGGTACATCGACGCCCAGGCGCCCTACCGCGACGAGAACGGCGTCCTCGTCGTCACCGAGCCCTACCTCTGCCCCGACGACACCGACGGCGTCGGCCTCCAGACCGGCTTCAGCTACGAGTACTGGGCCGGCACACTCATGGTCGCCCGCGAGATCTTCCGCGACGACCACCACCCCGCGGCCACCGTCACCCGCTTCTACGAGGCCAACCCCAGCTTCCCCGTCCTCGCCGATGCCAACCCCTGGCACAGCGGGCGCGCCCGCTCCTTCCACCGCGACGCCCAGGGCAACGCCGTCGAGGACGCCTACGACCAGAACGCCCTCTACTTCGGCGACTGGCGCGCCGACTGGCTCGTGCTCAACCCCGACCGCTTCGTCGATCACCCGCCCTGAACCGCCGCGCTCTTAAGTGACTCCCACATGCCGGAGACCGACCAACATCCGCGCCTCCCCTCAACCGGCTCGCTCCTCGACGACCTCGGCCCCGCCCCCGCCGCGCCAAGGCCCCGCGCCCAGGACCAGCTCCGCATCATCCTCGGCCGCCTCCGGCGCGACGAGGACATGAAGTGGGCACGGCGCGTCGGCGCCATCGCGCTCGCCTGCATCGTCCTGGTCTGCGGCACGATGGGCGTCATGGCCCTTATCCCGCGCCCCGTCCCCAGCTACCTCGACGACCCCATGGACGACGTCTTGGACTTCACCCTCCTCAGCAGCGACTTCAACAAGCTCCCCCTCGAGAAGCGCCTGGCCCTCATCAAGGACCTCATCCAGCGCCTCAAGACCATGTCCTCCTCGGATTCGGCCGTCATGGCCGCCTTCGCCGCCGGCATCAAGGAGCAGATGCGCAAGCAGGTCGAGCAGAACACCCGCCAGTTCGCGGCCGATGTCCTCGAGTCCTACGCGCGCGACTACGTCAAGGTCCCCCCCGACCACCAGCGCGAGTTCCTCGACCAGACCATCATCGGCTTCACCCGCATGATGGAGGACCTCTCCGGCGACAACAGCGGCCTCCCCGAGGACGAAGGCCAGCGCGTCGCCAAGATCAAGCAGCAGGCCAAGCGCGACCGCGACCGCATGAAGCAGGACGACAAGGGCCTCTCCCCCGGACGCGCCGCACGCCTCCTGGAGTTCATCCACCGCAACGACGCCAACGTCTCCGGCCCCGTCGAACGCGGCCACATGGCCAAGTTCATGCGCGATATGACGCGCCACCTCCGCGGCGAAGACCCCGCGACCGGGAAGCCCCTGCCCGAGCCCCCCGGCTGACACCGTGGAATCGGCGCCCGTTCAGAGCGCCCGACCTACCGCCAATCCTGCCACATTCCCGGCGGCCCGAACCCCAGGTCGCTCACCGCCGGGTCCCCCACCACGACCGTGATCCGCTTCCTCAGCTCCGCCACCGGCGGCGGCAGGCGTTCCAGCGGCAGCCGCAGGTCCCTCAGGATCAGCCGCGCCAGCCCCACCAGCTGGCAATCCTCATCGCTCATCGCCCGCGCCAGGTACGGCACCGCGTCGTACCCAAGGCAGTAGAGGCACCGCACGCTGAACCGCGCATCGCCCCACGTCCGGTTGTCGCGCAGGTGCTCGACCAGGATGGGGGCCGCGAGGTCCACCAGGCCCCTCCGCCCGGCATACCCCGCCGCGCCCGCGGCCAGCAGCCGGAGCTGCGCATCGTCCCCGCGCATCGCCCGCTCGAGGTGGGCATCGATCCGCTCGGGGAAGTGCGCGAGGAACCAGAATCCGTCCCGCGCGTTGGGCCCGAGCCCCGCCCCGAAGTTGATGCCGTCCGACCGCAGCCCCTCCACCGTCACGCGCAGGAGCGCCTCCGACGGGCACGCCCCGTCCTTCAGCGAGCGCATGGAGCGCCCGTAGTCGTTCACCGCGCACCGATCCCGCAACATCTCCGCGGCCAGCTGCCGCTGCTGGTAATCGGCCGATCCCAGCAGCCCCTCCAGCACCGCCCCGTCAACGGCCAGGCTCTCCAGTGCCTCCATGGCCTGCCACGCGTTGGAGGTTCGTCCATCGCCCCGGAGATCCTCCAGGAAGCCGGGAACGACCAGCCGCCCCTGCCACGCGGAGAGCTTCTTCCGGCCGACCCGCCCGAGCAGCTCGCGGTACAGGCGTGTCGGCAGGCGGGCGCCAAGCGCCCGCTTGGCCAGCACCAGCACGGTGGTGGGGACGGAGCGTTGCCATTGTCCGTGCTTCAGGAACGGCACGCCGCGCGAGAGCATGAGCCCCACCAGCACCAGCACCACACCGGCCCGCGCGGCCCGGAAGCGGTAGATGCGCCGCAGCCCCTGGCGGGCCGGGACGAGCGTTCGCCCGCACTCCGGGCAGGTCACCTCGCCTAATGGGCCGCCGGGTAGCCCGGAGAGGTCGTACCCGCACGGGCGCACGAAAACCCGCCACCACCCCACCCGCCCCGGCCCCGGACAGAAGCACCCAAGCCCCCCGCGCACCCGAGCCCACCCCGATCTCGCTCCTAGCCTCCCCCAAATCCAAAATCCAAAATCCCCAATCCAAAATCGCCCCCTCCAAGCCCACCACACAAGCAGCAGACACCCCACCAGGGCCAGCGCGGCCCCGGCCCATCGCGAGGCCGCCTCGATGAGCGGCCAGTTGGCCCGGAGGACGTTCATGTTGAGGGGTGCCTATGTATCGGCAGGAGGGGCGGAGTGGGAGCAGCCGAAGCTCTCCGCGCCCGATGGTGCGTCATCTCATCTCACTTCCGCTGCCCGTCTTCCGTGTGCAGCAGCGAGAATGCGAGGTAGTATTGAACCAGCGGGCCTCTTCTGGTCCGTCTCTTCACGGGAAGCAGCAGAATGCGTGCAGGATCATCAGGCGGATCGGCCGTGCTTGCCTGCGCTCTCTGCGTGCTCGCGCCCGGCGCGCTCGCGCAGGAACCGCCACCCGACTACGGGATCGACTTCGTCACGGTCAACCACGCCGGCAACCCGGCCTACACCGGCTCGGTTCCCGGCGCGATCACCTACGGGCGCGGCTCGGTGCCCTACGACTACCGAATCGGCCGCTTCGAGATGACCACGGCGCAGTGGCTCCAGTTCGTCAATACGTTCTCCACCCAGAGCGATGCGCTCCGCTTCTTCGCGGTCCCAAGTGCCTGGGGAGCGCAGACCGACCCCACCTACCACGGGCCGGGCCTCCGCTGGCGGCTCATCCCCGGCGTCCCAAGCGCCGGCGTGCGTCCCCTCTTCGGGGTCACCTGGCGCCACGCCGCCATGTACTGCAACTGGCTCCAGAACGCCCGGTCATCCGATTTCGCCGCGACGCAGAACGGCGTCTACGACGCCTCGACGTTCACGAACAACCCCGACGGCACGTTCAACGACCAGCGCACCCATGCGCCCGATGCGCAGTTCTGGATCCCCACGCTCGATGAGCTGATGAAGGCCATGCACTACGACCCCGACCGCTACGGCCCCGGCCAGGAGGGCTGGTGGACCTACTCGCACCGTTCCGAGACGCCGGCGATCTCGGGCCCGCCCCCGCCCGGCAGCGGCCAAACCAGCGCCGGGTACGACCTCCCGGGTTTCGGATTCCTTGACATCCCGCTGGGCGCGTATGCCTCGACACTCTCGCCGTGGGGCCTGTTCGATGCGACCGGCGGGGGAGAGGAATACACCGAAGAGACGCTCGAGGAGCTGACAATGGGAAGAAGACGATGGCGTTTCTCGGAGGGCTCCTTCGCGGGCCCGGGAAGCAGTCCCACGGTGGACGACGTCCGCATCATCGCGACCGTCCGGCCGGACGGTTCTGCCATCGACACGCTTCGGATCGCCTCGGCCGTTCCCGCCCCGGCTACCGTCACCGTCCTCGCAACCATGACCCTTTGCCTCCGCCGCAGAAGGGCCACCCGCCCCAGGGGCCCCCGCCCCCCCCCCCCCCCCCCCCCCCCCCCCCCCCCCCCCCCCCCCCCCCCCCCCCCCCCCCCCCCCCCCCCCCCCCCCCCCCCCCCCCCCCCCC
>JBGPJM010000178.1:0-10598 GCA_041485385.1 Phycisphaerae bacterium
CCCCCGCCCGGCTCCCCGGCATCGGCGGGTACGGGACGAACCCGCGCGTCGCGCTCAACACCGACGGCACCACCAACGGGCGGGTCAACACGCTGACCAGCCTCGGCACGCTGAACCTGTACGACCCCGCCAACGAGGGGGGCGCGAACTCGAACACCGTCTTCGACGCGCCGGTGGCCTTTGCCCCCATCGCCGCGATGGTGAACTTCGGCGTGGGGCGCCAGCAGATCGATATCTCATCGCTGAGGTACCTGTTCCAGACGGGGCGCGACAAGACGGGCGAGAACCTGATGGTGGTCACGCGCGACTCCGGCTCGGGCACGCGCAACGGCTTCATGAACTCGCTGGGGGTCGATCCCTCGTGGGGGGTCGGCGAGAACATCGGGCCGCAGAGCACCAGCCCGGCGCTCAACCTTTTGGGCCCCGACTTCGTCCCCAGCAACAAGGGCGGCGCCGGCTCGCTGGAGGCGACGGTCAAGAACCACCGCCTGGCGATCGGCAGCACGGGCGCCGAGCGGATGCCGCCGTACCTCTCCACCGGGCAGGCGGAGCTCCTGGCCGTGCGCAACGACCTCCGGGGCGGCACCGCGTACGCCCGCCCCACGGTGGACCGGATCCTGGATAACGGGCTGGCCGGGCAGATCGACCCCAGCACCGGCTTGCCGTTCCCCACCGACGGCTACACGATCGGCGGACCGGAGACCTTCGCCTCGATCGGCGACCCGCAGGCGGCCCCGGCCGCACACGGCGGCACGCCTGGGAACTCGCACCCGGCGATCGACAACGCCGAGGCCGCGGCGTACCTCAACAACATCCGGCTGAGCATCAGCGCCTTCATCGGCGACCCCGGCGGCGATACGACGCTCTTCACGCCCGGTGAGTACCTGGCGACGCAGTTCGTGCTGAACGCGGCGACGGACCGGGTTCAGAACCCGACCAACCCGAGCGACATGATCCCCAACCCGATCCTCAACCAGGCCCTGCAGGACTACACCCGCCAGCACAGCCTGTTCGCCGACCCCGTCTACGCCTCGTACAACACGTCGGCGTCGGGGCTCGTCCCCGCGCGGACGGTCCCGCCCCCCTCGGGCACCTACAGCGACGGCGTCGCGGGCGGGACGAACTACATCGACCAGGCGGGGAACGTCGTGGGCTACGGGACGTCGCTCACGCGGCGCAACCTGGTCGCCGGCGACTTCAACGGCGACGGGCTGCGGAACATCGACGACGCGGCGCAGCTGGCCGCAGCGTGGCGGACCCGCAACGGCGGTCCGGCGTGGGTGGCCCCGAGCGGGACCGGCGGGATCGCCGGCGCCCCGGGCCCCGACGCGGTGATCGAGATCCTGGGCGACTTCAATGGCGACGGGAACTTCAACGCCGCGGATGTGCGGTACTGGGCCGACGGGCTGGCGATCGCCACCAGCGGCCCGCACGCGGGGAAGCTGGACCGCAAGGCCGGGTTCACGGCGATCGACACGGCCTTCGGCGGCAACTTCTTCGGGACGACGATCGCCGGCGGGCGGCCGTACACGGCGGGCGATTCGCGGGCCGACGTCGCCGGGCCCAGCGGCCGGGTGACGCGCGGGGCGTCGCCGATCGGCGCCGACGGCGTGATCGACCAGCTTGATGTGGACTATGTGCGAGCCCAGTTCATCGGCAACCCATTCGTGACCGACGGGGAGGCGAACTGGGACAACCCGGCCGAGGCGGTGGGATTTGACCTCTCGGCGGACATCAACGGCGACCTGGTGGTGAACCAGGCGGACGTGGACGAGATCCTGGCGATCCTCGGCCAAGGGTGCGCGGCCGACTTCAACCACGACACGATCGTGAACAGCCAGGACTTCTTCGACTTCCTGAACGCGTTCTTTGCCTTGAGCCCGAGCGCGGACTTCAACCACGACACGATCATCAACAGCCAGGATTTCTTCGACTTCCTGAACGCGTTCTTTGCCGGGTGCTGACTGAGCCGAGTCGACAGGATCCGATTTTCGGCCCTCCGGTTCATTGTGTGCCCCGGCGCTGCTCACGCCTTTGTCCCCTTCGGGCAGCGCCGGGGTTTCTTGCGCGCTGGGCCCGGTACGCCAGGATCGCGGGCGTCATCAGTGGAACCGGATCCAGTAGACCGCGGCGGCTGTCGGGATGACCCAGCAGAGAGCGCAGGACAACACGAGTGCCGGCCGCGGGACCAAGAGGATCCGCCGACGGAGGAGGACCCACGCGATGAGCGCGACCAGGTCGATCACGGTGATCGCCAGCAGGATGAGCGTGGCGCGGCCCGAGCCGAACATGAAGGCGCCGAATGTATTGAAGCCGGCGGAGCAGAATCCCAGGCTGAGCCCGACTCCGCCCAAGACATGGCCGACGTGGCGTGCGGGCGCGGGCATCGCCGGGGCAAGCGGGAGGGTGACCCTGTCGCCGCACTCGGGGCAGATGCCGGCGGTATTGCCGCGGAGGTTGTAGCCGCAACGGGGGCAGGGCGCATCGCGCGTGGCGAGGTAGGCGCGGAGGCGATGCGGATTGACCGGGGCGTTCGTCATCGACGTGGCCGGAGGGGTGTGTATGGACGCGTTGAGTCCGTCCAGATCGGGGTGACACGGAGGTCGTAGCGGCCGGCGTGCCTGTGATGGTCCACATTCCATCTCCAACGAATCAATGATGAATGGTCTTTCGTCGACCCTTCACAACGCACCATGCGAGGATGACCAAGGCGCACGGCACCCAGACCCACCAGTATTTGCTCGACAAGAAGATGACGAGGTCCCAGTACCACAAAAATAGTTGACGCCATGTGCTGACCATTGGTCACGTGTGGACGGATTGCGCCGGTGATGTTGCCCGAGTCGGGGGCCTGCCACTTGCCTTGGAGCTGGTGTCCCCGGCGGCCAGGCCGGTGGCGGTGTCGCAGGCAGAGTGCTTGGCCCACTCTCCCTGGTTGGTTTCGGTCGCACGGGCTACCCGCATGTGGTCAGATTACGCAGTCGCCCGGCACGTCCGGCGGGCGCGGGGGAGATTTTCGCGAGATTTGGTCCGATTCCCCCTCCGGCGGCGGACGGGGAGGCTCTCGCGGAGGCGAGGGGACGCCGAGGCATAGGCGTGACGGTGGGACGACTCTCTTCGGCCGTGGCTCCTCAGGTGGTCCGCGGTTGCCCGGTCGTCGAGGGCGGGCTTGCGTCTCCTGCCGCTCGGCACGCCTCGCTCGGCGGTTGCATGCCCGGCGGCGGACGATCGGCTGTCGCGATGAGGCTCAGGGCGTGCGTCAAGGCGCCGAGGGTTGATCCGTTCTCGAGCGGCGGGACACGTAAGCTCGCGCTGGACGGCCGGACGATCGCGCACGCACCTGACGAGCCACGCTTGCCGGCAGCGTTCGTCAGCGGTTGATCGGGGATCTGATGCGGGGCGGGGCCTTTCGTGCGCCGAGCGGGGCGAGCGGGCCTCGAGCGGCGGGAGACACAAGCCCGCGCTTGGCGGCCGGGCGATCGCGGACGCACCTGACGAGCCACGTTTGCGAGGAGCGCCCTTCAGCGCCGAGGGGGCGCGTTC
The DNA here is from genome assembly GCA_041485385.1 of Phycisphaerae bacterium. Lineage (GTDB taxonomy): Bacteria > Planctomycetota > Phycisphaerae > Phycisphaerales > UBA1924 > JBGPJM01. The sequence goes on from JBGPJM010000178.1 coordinate 3,544, forward strand.
TGAACCAAGTCTTCACAATCCGCGCAACCGCGGCCGGTGCTGCGCCGGCAAGAATGCGCGGCAAGCGAGGGGGTGGGGGGGTGGCGATCGATCCCGGAGCCCGGCCGTGCTGACCGAACGCGTCCTCTTCATCTGCACCGGCAACTCAGCGCGCAGCCAGATGGGGGAGGCGCTGCTGCGCCATCATGCGGGGGCACGGTTCGAGGTGTACTCGGCGGGAACCGAGCCCAAGGGCGTCAACCCGCTCACGCTCCGCGTGCTGGAGGAGGCGGGGGTCCCGACCCGCGGCCTCCGGAGCAAGAGCGTCCGCGAGTTCCTCGGCAAGGTGCGGATGCGCTACGCCATCATCGTCTGCGAGAGCGCCCAGAAGAGCTGCCCACGCATCGAGCCCTTCGCGGTCCAGACGCTCTGCTGGCCCTTCCCGGACCCCGCCGCGGCCACCGGGACCGAGGATGAGCGGCTGGCCGTCTTCCGCTCCGTTCGCGACGAGATCGATGCGCGGATCCGGGCGTGGCTGGAGAAGGAGGTTCCACCAGAGAGAACACAGAGGGGCACGGAGAAGAGCCGGAACGGGTAGAGGACGTGGATCTGCGCAGCCGCGGCGGCCGCGGCAAGGAGGTACCCGAGACGGGGTAGGTCCTGTTTGCGCGCCAAATCGGGGGAATAGGTGCAGATTCTCTTGCGACCGAACCGCGGCGACGTAGAGTGGGGAACGAAGAGGGGAGCTCTCGCAGAGGCGCAGAGGGCGCGGGGAGGAGGGGATGGGGATGGGGACACGAAACACAGGCGTCGCGTATCGGAAGGCAGCTCCTCTGCCTCTCAGCGACCTCCGCGCCTCTGCGAGAGCGCCTTCGGGTGTGCGCGCATATTGGCGGGTGCTAACCGGATCAACTCACGCCGCCACAAGCACTTACAGCAGAAAACACCCCGAAGAGAAGTCGCAAAAAGTCGCAAAAAGTCGACGGAAGTCGAAGAAAGTCGAAGAAAGTCGTACCGAAGTCAACGCAACCCGCTCGGAAGTCGCGCCAAATCGGCGGCTCTCCCCCCGCCCCTGCGCGTTTCAGGGTTTCGGCGCGCACAAACAGGCCCGATCGAACACAACATCTTGCAAGACAACGGCTTACAAGCGTCCGCCCCGCCGGAGGAAGTGCAAGACTCTCAAAATATCTCCAAAACTCTCCAAAACTCTCAAAAACTCCCCTGTGTTTCTCCAAAACTCTCAAAAACTCTCGACGTTGCACCGACGGCTCGGGACAACGGTCAAGTCATTGTGCAACAACGATTTACGCTCGATTTCGCCCGTCCTCCCGCTACATCTCCGGCGCCGCCGCGGGTGCCTCGGCATTGATCGCCAGGGCCGGCGCGCCGGTCAGGGCGCGGACGATGCGGTCCACGTGCACGTGGCTGGTCTCGATGAACGCGCGGAAGCGTCGCTGCGTGCCGGCGGAGGCGGTGCCGGCGACGTACAGGCCGGGGACGTTGGTCTCCATCGTGGCGGGGTTGTGCACGGGGGCGAGGTTGTCCCCCTCCAGGCGCACGCCGGCGAGCTGGAAGAGCGCGGGGTCCTGCTCGTAGCCGGTGAGGATGAGTACGAAGTCGGCGGGGACATCCAGCGGGGCGCCGCCCCCCGCCGCGGCGAGCGTGACATTCGCGGGCGTGATCCGCGTCGGGATGGTGCGCGGGTGGAAGGCGATCCTCTTCTTGTCGATGAGCCAGTTGATCTCCGGGAGGAGCCAGTACTTGATGCGCTCGGGGTCGAACTTCTCGCCGCGGTAGCTGATGGAGACGTGCGCGCCGGCCCGCCAGCAGCGCATCGCCGCCTCCACCGCCGAGTTTTTGCCGCCGACGATGAGCACGCGCTGACGGAAGCAGGTGTGCGGTTCCTGGAAGTAGTGGCTCACGTGCGCGAGGTCCTCGCCGGGAATGTTCAGGAGGCGCGGGCGGTGCATGTCGCCGATGGCGAGGACGACACTCTGCGCGAGGTACTCGCGCGGACCGGCGCGGGCCTGGGTGTGGACAAGGAAACCCTCCGGGCCGGGCCGGATCCCCGTCACCTGCTCGAAGGTGTGCACGCGCAGGTCGAACTGCTCGACAACGGCGCGGAGGTAGGCCAGGTACTCCTCGCGGCTGGGCTTGGCCTGGTCGGCCGTGACCAGCGGGACACCGGCGATGGCCAGGCGCTCGGGGGAGCTGAAGAAGCGGGTGTGCGGCGCGTACCAGGAGATGGTGTGCCCGATCTGGCCGGCGTCGACGTGGGCGTAGTCGATGCCCGCGGCCTTGAGGGCCGCGGCGAGCTCGAGGCCGATGGGGCCGGCGCCGATGATGAGGACAGGGGTGCGGGTCATCGGGCAACGGTATTCAGCGTGCGCCGGGGGGTGGTGGTGGGGCGGCTTCACGCTCACTCATGTTCTGGGCTCGGACCGGAGGCGGTCCAGAGCGACGGCGGTGACGATGATCGCGCCGGTGACGATCTCCTGCACCCAGTTGTCCAGCTCGACCTTGGTGCAGCCGTTGTCGACGACGGTCATGATGAGCGCGCCGATGATGGTGCCGCGGATGGAGCCCTGGCCGCCGGAGAGGCTGGCGCCGCCGATGACGACGGCGGCGATGACCTTGAGCTCGTACCCGGAGGCGGTGGTGGGGTCGCCGATGGAGAGGAAGGAGAACTGCAGGACGGCGGCCACGCCGGCGCAGGCGACCGCGACGGCGTACACGAGCAGCTTGGTGCGCTCGACGGGGACGCCGCAGATGCGGGCGGCGTGCTCGTTGCCGCCGATGGCGAAGACGCGGCGCCCGAAGACGGTGTATCGCAGAACGAAGGCCATGAGGATGGCCAGCGCGATGAGGAGCCACACGGCCGGCGGCAGGAACGCGAAGACGACGGACTCGCCGGGCTTCATGAGGGCGGGGAGCCAGCCGAGATCCGTGGGGTACACGGGCTGGTTGTCGCCGACGCCCTTGGCCAGGCCGCGGAGGGCGCCCCAGAGGCCGAGGGTGACGATGAACGGCGAGAGGGGGAGCTTCTTGAGGAAGAAATGGGAGAGGGTGAGGCCGAGAGCGGCGATGGCCGCGCCGATAGCCAGGGCGGGAGCGGGGCCCAGGCGGTGCCAGAGGTGCCACGTGAACGCGGCGCCAAGGGCGATGGCGGCGACGCGTCCGACGTGGCCAACGACCATGGCGCCGATGGCGGCGCCGCAGACCAGGCCGGTGGCGACGCCGCCGAGTGCGGCGATGGTGGGGTGGGCGCCGGCCTGGAGGAGGAGGGCGATGACCATCGTGCCCAGGGCGATGGTGGAGCCGACGGAGAGGTCGATGCCGCCGGTGATGATGATGACGGTGGCGCCGACGGCCGCGACGCCGACAACGGCGGTCTGGAGGAGCATGAGGCGCTGGTTGTCCCAGGGGAGGAAGGTCTTGCCGGAGAGGGCGGCGAAAAGGGACCAGACGGCGAGGAGGCCCAGGAGTGGGCCGAGGGTGTGGAGGGTGCGCGAGAAGGGAGAGGGCGAGTGGGAGGTTGGCGCGGGAGTGGGGGGCATCGGGCGATGCGAGGAAGTCGGAGACACGAGAGGCGAGTGTGTGCGTCGGACGAGACCGGTCTTCCTCCGCCCCTTCGGGGCGGGACTCCCATTTGCGCCCTCCGCGGGTTCCGCGACACCGAAACGGCGTCGCTCCACCCGTGGCGACATCCCTGCGCCCCTCCGGGGCGAAGACTCACTCGATGAGGCGCTTGACCTCGGGGGAGTCCATGTTGTCCTTGGTGACGAGGACGGCGCCGGTGTCGATGCGGGTGTCGACCTTCTCGCCCTTGATGTGCTTGACGAGGGCCTCGACGGCCTTGTAGCCCATGGTGCGCGGATCCTGCACGACGAGGGCGTCGATCTCGCCCTTCTTGAGGGCCTCGACCAGCGGCGGGGAGGCGTCGAAGCCGACGAACTTGATCTTGCCGGCAAGGTTGGATTGGCGGAGTGCCAGGAGCATGCCGAAGGTGGAGGACTCGTTGGGGCAGAAGACGCCCCCGCCCCCCTCCGCGGCGGCCTTCACCTGGTCGATCATGTTGAGCGCGGCGGTCTTGGCCTCGCCGGAGGTGGCGCCGGCGTAGCGGTTGTCGCTGAGGACCCTGATGTCGGCGTGGGACTTGATGGCCGCGAGGAAGCCGGCCTCGCGGGCGTCGGTGCTGGCCGAGCCGACCTGGTACCTGAGGAGGACGACGCCGCCGGTGTTGCCCAGGAGCCTGGCGAGGTGCTCGCCGCCCATGTGGCCGGCCTTCTCCGAGTCGGTGGCGACGAAGGAGACGAAGTCCTTGCCGGCGTCGCCGTCGAGGGCGGAGTCGAAGATGACGATGGGGATTTTCTTGTCGCCGGCGGCCTTGACGGGGGCGACGAGGGCCTTGTGGTCGAGCGGCGCCAGGACGATGCCGCTGACGCCCTGCGAGACGAACTGCTGGACGAGCTGGATCTGCTGGGCGCGATCGTTCTCCTGGAGGGGGCCTTTCCAGGTGATCTGCACGCCCAGGTCCTCGCCGGCCTTCTTGGCGCCGGCCTCGACGGACTTCCAGAAGACGTGGGTGGTGCCCTTGGGGATGACGGCGATGGTGAGGGGGGCCTTGGTGGCGGGCTTGGCGGGCTGGGCGGCGGCCAGGCCGAGGGCGGTGCCGATGGCGGCGGTGAGGATGGCGAGCGTGGTGCGGCGGTGCATGGCGTTTCCTCGTGTGCGTGGCGGGTGCGCGAGGGCGGGGGCGGGGTCGCGGGGTGGGGGGGCGGGCTAGCTCTTGCCGATGATCTGCTGGCGGTAGTGGACGTCGGAGCGCTTGTGGATGCGGTCGATGTCGGCCTGGGAGAGAAGGGTGAGCGGGCCGATGGAGAGGGCGCCAAGGCGGATGCGGGCGGCCTTGACGGCCATCATGGTGATGTTGCGGACGTCGCGCGCCGAGGCGCCGATGGCGATGAAGCCGTGGCTCTGGAGGTAGATGGTGCGCGGCAACTCGCCGTGCTCGACGATGAACTCGTCGACCTGGTGCTTGATCTGGCGGGCCAGCGGCAGGCCGGGGTCGACGTAGGGGACGAGCACCGGGGCGGGGCCGCAGATGACGACTTCCTCGGGGAAGACTCGCCCGGCGAGCGCCTCCTCGAAGCGTGCCGAGCACGTGAGCATGTTGATGGTGGTGGGGTGGGTGTGGCCGACGTAGTTGACGCCGCTGAAGGAGAGGAGCGCGGCGTGCATGACGGTTTCGATGGAGGGGAGGGGCGTGGGCGCTGCGTCGAGCTTGCAGGCGATGAGCTCGGCGCGGATCTGATCGTCGGAGAGGTCGCGGGCGTCCAGCATCGCCAGGGCGCGGGGGGTGGAGAGCTGGACGAAATCCTCGGAGCGGACGGTGGCGAGGGAGGTGCCGCTGGCCTTGACCCAGAAGGTGTTCTCCGGGCCGCGTGCCGAGGTGTTGCCGTCGCCGAGGATGGCGTACTCGGGGTTGCCCAGGGTGTGGGAGAGGTCGAGGAGGTCCTGGGGTGATGGGCGGGGAGCGGTCATCGAGAGACCTCTTGGTGACGGCGGGAGGCGGCGTCCCAGGGGGCGGGGTCGTGGGGAGCATACTCGACGGTGTCGAAGGACGCCGCGACGATGCGGCGGATGGCGGCGCGGTCGGCGACAGCGCGGTGGCCCATGGCCTGGACGAGGATATTGCCGGCGGCGGTGGCCTCGTGGGGGCCGACGACGACGCGCCGGTTGGTGGCGTCGGCGGTCATCTGGTTGAGGAAGGTGTTGCGCCCCCCGCCGCCGACGAGGTGGATGGTGCGGAGGGGGCGGCCGAGGAGTTCCTCGAGCTGGTGGAGGGTGCGCCGGTATTCGAGGGCGAGGCCTTCGAGGCAGGCGCGGGCGAAATCGCCGGGGGTGTCAGGGATGGGGTCGCCGTGCCGCGCGGCCTGGGTGCGGAGCTTCTCGAGCATGCGACCGGGCGCGACGAGGGCGGGATCGTTGATGTCCAGGCGGGTGCGGAATGGTTGGGAGGCGAGGGCGAGTTCGGTGAGCTGGGGATAGTCGATTGTCTGGCCGGCGGCGTGGAGGTCGGCGCGGACCTGTTGGAGGAGCCAGAGGCCGGCGATGTTCTTGAGGAAGCGGATGGTGCCGCCGACGCCGCGTTCGTTGGTGAATCCGGCGTGGTGCGCGGCATCGGAGAGGATGGGAGCCGGGAGCTCGACGCCGAGGAGGGACCATGTGCCGCTGGAGAGGTAGCACCACCCCCCCTCCCGCGCCCCGTCACGTGCGCCCGCGCCGGTGGCCGGCTCCGCGTCCGCCGGAACCGCGGCGACGGCCGAAGCGGTGTCGTGGGAGCCGGGAGCGATGACGTAGACATCGGTGTCGAGCCCGGCGCCGGCGGCGAGCTCGGGGAGGAGCGGGCCGATGGGCGTGCCGGGCTGGATGAGCGTTCCGAGAAGGCGCGGCGGGATGTCGAGCGGCTGGAGGAGGTCGGCGGCCCAGTTGCCGGTCTTGACGTCGAGCATCTGGCTGGTGGAGGCGATGGAGGCCTCGCTGGCGCGCCGGCCGGAGAGGAAGTAGTGGAAGATGTCGGGCATGAAGAGGATGGAGGAGGCGGCGTCGAGGAGACCGGGCGAGGCGGCCCGCTGCGCGGCGAGCTGGCAGATGCTGTTAATCGCCATCGGGTGGATGCCGGTGCGGGCGAAGAGGCGGTCCAGGCCGATGCGCTGCTGCACCAGGTCGAAGCCGCGCTGGTGCGAGGGGTCGCGGTAGCAGCGGGGGAGTTCAACGAAGCTGCCCCGCGGCGTGAGCAGGCCGTAGTCGACGCCCCAGGTGTCGACGCCGACGGAGACGAGGTGCAGGTGGTGGAGGGAGCAGTGGCGCGCGGCGGCGGCGAGGCTGTCGAGGAGCTCCTGGCGGAGGGCGGCGAGGTTCCAGGAGAGGACGCCGCCCACGTCGAGGGTGGTGGTGGGGCAGCGGCGGAGCTCGTGCAGGGTGAGGCGGGGGGTGGGGGAGGCGGGCGCGAGAACGCCGAGGATGGCGCGCCCGGATTCGGCGCCGAGGTCGATGGCGAGGTGGGCGGGGAG
>JBGPJM010000179.1:0-10535 GCA_041485385.1 Phycisphaerae bacterium
AACTCCTCCATCGTGGCGTGCGCTTCGACGTGCATACGAGCCTCCTTGCTCAATGAGCACAGGCAGTCTCGCATGCCGGCCGGCTTCGCGCAACCTAACGGAAGCGCAACGGCGCGCGGGGATTAGGTGGGACCCGTATGAGATGATCCAGCCCACCCCCCCTTTGTGCCGATTCTCCTCTTCTCCGTGCAGCTCGTGTCCCCGTGGCGAGACCTCCTCCCGGTAGCCCCCATGCCCCCTCCAGACCAACCCACCGAAACCTTCTCCTACACGTTCCTCGGCAACGACGCGATCGCCTGGGCCCTGGCCCTGGGCACCGTCGTCGTCGTGCTCGTCGGGCTGCTCCTCCTGAAGCGCATCGTCATCTCGCGCGTCGGCGATTTCGCCCACCGCACCCGCACCTTCGCCGGCGAGGTCGCCGGCACGCTCCTCAACAACATCAAGCGATTCTTCCTCGTCGCCATCGCCGTGCTGATCGGCTCGCGCGAGCTCACCCTCCCGACCCGGGCCGACCACATCGTCCACCTGACCCTCATCGCCCTGGCCGCCCTCCAGGCGGCCGTCTGGGGCCACCACCTGGTCAACCTCGCGATCGAGCAGTACCTCAAGCGCCACAAGACGCCCGATGGCCAGATCGACGGCTCCCTCGCCACCACCATGGGCGCGGTGAAGTTCATCGGCCTGCTGATCCTCTACGGGCTGGTCATCCTGCTCGCCGCCGACAACATGGGCATCAACGTCCAGGCCCTCATCGCCGGCCTGGGCGTCGGCGGCATCGCCGTGGCCCTGGCGGCCCAGAGCATCCTGGGCGACCTCTTCAGCTCCCTCTCGATCGTCATGGACAAGCCCTTCGTCCTGGGCGACTTCATCGTCGTCGGCGACAAGCAGGGCACCGTCGAGAAGATCGGCCTCAAGACCACGCGCCTCCGCAGCATCTCCGGCGAGCAGCTCATCTTCACCAACTCCGACCTGCTCTCCTCCCGCATCCAGAACTTCAAGCGCATGGCCGAGCGCCGCGTCTCCTTCACCGTCGGCGTCAGCTACGACACCCCGCAGGAGAAGCTCCGCCTGATCCCCGGCATCATCCGCGACACCATCACCCGCCATGATCAGGTCCGCTTCGACCGCTCCCACTTCTGCAACTTCGGCGACTCCACCCTCGACTTCGAGACCGTCTACTTCCTCTCCACCGCCGACTTCAACACCCACATGGACATCCAGCAGGAGGTCCTCCTCGAGGTCTACCGCCGCTTCACGCAGGAGGGGGTCGAGTTCCCCTTCCCGACGCACACGGTCATCATGCAGCCCCCGCGCGCCGCGCCGGTCCTCGCCGGAGCGCCCGATGCCCGCTAAGCGAACGCGCCGGTTCGATCCCGCCGCGCCCGGACCAGACCGCGCCCCCCGCCGAGCGCCCGAGCGCCCCGGCGCCGCGCCCACTTCCTTCCCAGCGCCCCCGCGCCTCCAGGTCTTCTCGCCGCTCCCCGCGCCCCTCGAGCCTCCCCCGGATTTCCTCCAGGCCGCCGCCGATCTCGGCGTTGCCTTCGACCCCGGCGACCTCGAGCGCCTCGGCCTCTACCTCGCTCTCCTCCTCGAGACCAACAAGTCCTTCAACCTCACCGCCATCACCGATCCGCACGAGGCTTGGACCAGGCACATCCTCGACGCCCTCACCCTCATCCCCCTCCTCTCCGACATCCAGTCCGCCGCCGCCAGCGATCCCGCCACCTCACCCCCCTCCATCATCGACATCGGCTCCGGCGGCGGCCTCCCCGGCATTCCCCTGGCCATCGTCCTCCCGCACCTTCGTTTCACCCTCCTTGAAGCCACCGGCAAGAAAGCCGACTTCCTCCGCGCCGCCGCCTCGGCCCTGGCCCTCCCCAACGTCACCGTCATCCAGGCACGCGCCGAGACCCTCGGCCAGGACCACCGCGCCCACCGCGAGCACTACGACGTGGCCACCGTTCGCGCCGTCGGCCACCTCGCCATCGTCGCCGAGCTCGCCGCCCCCCTTGTCCGCCCGGGCGGCCTCATCCTCTGCGTCAAGGGCGCCAAGGCCGACCAGGAGGTCGAAGAGGCCGCGAAGGCCATCGGCCTCGTCGGCGCCCGTCACGCGGCCACGGTCTCCACGCCCACCGGGCGCATCGTCGTCCTCGAAAAGGCCACCCGCACGCCGCGCACCTACCCGCGCCTCGACGGCGAGCCCAAGCGCAAGCCGCTGGGCATGTGAACCGGCGCAGCGCAAGAAAAAACCGGGGCCTCGCGGCCCCGGCTGTGTTGACGATTCAAAGGCCCGCCCCCCCGACGGGGTTTACCAACTGCCGCGACGGCTTCCGCCGCCGCCGCCGCCGCCACCGCCGCCGCTGCGGCCGCCACCGAACCCGCCGCGACCGCCACCACCGCCGCCGCCCTCGCGGGGCTTGGCCTCGTTCACGGTCAGGTCGCGCCCGTCAACGTTCTTGCCGTTGAGCGCGGCCATCGCGGCCCGGGCGTGCTCGTCGTTGCTGAACTCCACGAACCCGAACCCGCGCGGCCGTCCCGTCTCCCGGTCCATGACCAAGGAGGCCGAGGCGACATCGCCGTGAGCCGCGAACAGCTCGCGCAACTGGCTCTCGGACGTGTTGAACGACAGATTTCCGACATACAGCTTCATGATGCATCTATCCATTGCCCGTGTGAGATTAACCGCTGCTTGAACTCGGGCAGGAGGAAGCGTCGGCGACCCTGAGGACCCTCCAACTCTGGAGGGGCCAGAACTGAGATCGCGGGATTCTATGACCCGGTCCATCGCCGTGTCATCAAGGGGGGCCACACTTTTTCTGTCATCCGCTGCGCGACGTTCCCCCAGTCCGACGAAGCCCACCCCAACGCGCCGAACAGCACGTAAACGGTTCCGCGCCTGCCGTAACTCTCGGCGCCACCAGACTGGTAGCGATTTCAGCACAACGCCGCGCTCCGGAGTGGCCAGAACCGGCCACACCGTCTGAACTCCCCGATTCCGGCGGACTCAGAGCGGTTTTTCTTGGACTCACCGCGCGACTGAGGTACTCTGTGCTTCTCCCGCCCCGACGCACATCGAAAGGTCCCTGCATGCGCCAAGCTCTCGTCTGGCTCGCGGCCACCTGTGCGCTCGCCTCACCCTGCGCGGCGTGGCAGATCCGCGCACGAATGGTGCTGCGCACGGGCACCGAAACGGGTTATGACCCCATCTACGTATGGCCGGGGTCGACCGGGATGATCCGCATCCAGCTGGGCGTCTTCGATGACGTCGACGGTCCCGCTCCCGCCGGCGGCCTGATCGGCTGGACCATGGGCACCCTGAGCGGCGCGGGCACCAACGGCAGCGGCGCAACGCGCCTCAACCCATTCGCCTCGTCCCCCGCTCCCGGCTTCTCCGGCACGCAGGTCCCCCTCGACCTCTTCGACATCGACGCAACCCTCGGCACACAATCACTTCCCTGGCTCGGAATCCCCGGCACATCCGACCCCGGCCCTCAGCCCGCCGCGCTCGTCCGCGGCCGCAACACCTTCATCTCCGTCTTCCAGTTCCTCACCATCGCCGGCGGCTCCGACTACGTGCTCACCGCGGCCGGAGGCGCCGTCGCGGCAAGCGCATGGGACGGCACGCCCCTCCCACCCCAGCCCGGCCCCGACGGTTTCTTCGGCCCCGGCGACCAGAACCACGACAACATCGACGACACCCTCGACGACCTCCCCGGCTCGATCACCTATTCCCACGTAGACCTGCCGCCCATCCCGTTCTCCGCCCTCATGCACGTCATCATCGTCCCCGCACCAGCCACCGCGCCGACCCTCATGCTCCACACCGTCATCGCCCTACGACGCCGCCGCGCGCGACCCACGCAATAGCATCCCCCTTCTCACCTTCTCACCTTCTCACCTTCTCACCTTCTCACCTTCTCACCTTCTCACCCTCTCACCCTCTCACCCCATCACCCCACCTCCCCGTACCATCCCCCGTGCCCCCGACCGCTGCCTCCATCCTCTCCGCCTCCGGCCCCATCGCCGCCCATCTCGGCAACTCCTTCGAATCCCGCCCCGAGCAGCTCCACATGGCCGCCGCCGTCGCCGCGGCCATCTCCGAGAAATCCCGCCTCCTCGTCGAGGCCGGCACCGGCGTCGGCAAGTCCTTCGCCTACCTCGTCCCCGCGATCCTTCGCTGCCTCTTGAACAAAGAGCGCATCGTCATCGCCACCAACACCATCGCGCTCCAGGAGCAGCTCATCCACAAGGACATCCCGCTCCTTCTGGAGACGCTCCCCAACTGGGGCCTCGACCTCACCACTCTCCCCGCCCTCACCCCCGTCCTCGTCAAGGGCCGCTCCAACTACGTCTCCATCCGGCGCCTGCGCCTGGCTTCCAAGCGTCAGGAGTCGCTCCTCTCCGGCGCCGAGTCCCTCCTTTCCCTCCACGTTGTCGAGGACTGGGCCTACTCCACCCACGACGGCTCCCTCTCCACACTCCCCCAGCTCGAGGCCCCCGAGGTCTGGGACCACGTCCGCTCCGACTCCGACAACTGCATGGGCCGCAAGTGCGAGACCTTCAAGCAGTGCTTCTACCAGCGCGCCCGCCAGGAGATGGAGCGAGCTAACCTCCTTGTCTGCAACCACGCCCTCTTCTTCTCCGACCTGGCCCTCCGCATCACCAGGGGCGACGACGCCGCCATCCTCCCGCCCCATCACCACGTCATCCTCGACGAGGCCCACAACCTCGAGGAAGTCGCCTGCGAGCACTTCGGCCTCACCGTCTCCCGCCCGCGCGTCATGCGCCTCCTCCGCACCCTCTACTCCCAGCGCCGCTCCAAGGTCTCCGGCTATCTCCAGGAGAAGTCCCTCGCCGCCGGCGACGCCTCGCTCGTCGATGGCGCCATCCACCTCGTCCTCCGGGCCGAGTCCATCGCCGAGTCCTTCTTCGACAACTTGCACGATGCCTACCAGAAGGACCGCGGCTCCAATGGGTCGGGTGGACGAATCCGGGAGCCGGGCATCGTCGACAACGCCCTCACGCCCGTCATGCGTGATCTTTCCCTTCGCCTCGGCAAGCTCCGCGAGCTCGTCAAGTCCGAGCCCGACAAGTTCGAGCTCACGTCCTACATCAACCGCGCCGCCGAGATCGCCGACTGCGCCGCCGCGCTCATCGACCAGACCATCCCCGAGTCCGTCTACTGGGTCGAGGTCGACCAGGGCCTGGGGAGCGGGGGCGGTGGGGGGGCGGGGGGTGGAGGGGGGGCGCGATACCGATCTCGCTCGCCGCGGGTCACCATCGCCTGCTCCCCCATCGAGGCCGCGCCCCTCCTGCGCCAGCACCTCTTCTCGCAGGACAAGGGCTTCATCCTCACGAGCGCCACCCTCGCCACCCGCTCCGTGAGGGAGGATGAGCAACCCGAGCGCGCCGAGACCGCCTTCGCCTACACCCTCTCCCGTCTCGGCCTCGACGATGCCCGCTCCCTCCAGCTCGGCAGCCCCTTCGACTACGCCACCCAGGTCGAGCTCCACATCGACACCACCGTCCCCGACCCGCGCAACGCGCCAGGCCGGCGCGCGCCCCGCTCCCCCTCCTCTCCTCACATCCCCCGTCCCCCATCCAACATCCCACATTCCTCCGATGATCTTCCCTCCATCGACCTCGACCTCCGCCCCATCACCACCGATCCCTTCATCGATGCGCTGGCCGGCCGCATCCTCCACCACATCAAGGCCACCCAGGGCGGCGCCTTCGTCCTCTTCACCTCGTTCGCTCACCTCAACGCCGTCGCCGCCGCCCTCGAGCGCCCCCTCGCCCACCTCGGCTACCCGCTCCTCGCCCAGAACCGCGATGGCTCCCGCGCGCTCATCCTCCAGAAGTTCAAGCAGGACCCCTGTTCGGTCCTGCTGGGGGCCGCGTCCTTCTGGCAGGGCGTCGATGTCCGCGGCGAATCCCTCCGCAACGTCATCATCACCCGCCTCCCCTTCGAACCCCCCGACCGCCCACTCACCCAGGCGCGCCTCGAGCGCATCACCACCCGCGGCGGCAACGCCTTCATGGAAGACTCCCTCCCCCGCGCCGTCATCCGCTTCAAGCAGGGCTTCGGACGGCTCATCCGCTCCAAGTCCGACACCGGCCGCGTCGTGATCCTCGACCCCCGCGTCCTCACCGCCCGCTACGGCCGGCGATTCCTCGACGCCCTCCCCGCGGGGATCCCCGTGCACACGGAGGAGTGACGCGGCATCGCCCCTGGGACATGCGTCCAATCTCAACCCGGACTGAGGCCCCCACGGTCCGCGCTACGCAAGACGGCGAATCGTCCAGATGGTCTTGTGCCACCCCGTCGAGGCTGTGCCGATCGCTACGGGCAGCCGGCGACGAACGCGCTCAGGAGGTCGAAGAAGTCCTGCGAGTTGGCGCGCCGTCGGCGTTGACCCTGCCGCGCCTTGCTGAACCGGCCAAGCCTGCCTCGATTTCTCTTTGTACTCCGGCTGGAGCGAGGTAGACTGAAACGACTCGGCAGGTCTCGCGGGCCCGGGGGTGGATCGCTGCGGCGTTCGCCGCGCCGAGGAGGTGGACCTTGACAAGGTGCTTGATGGCGGTCGTGGCGGTCGTGGCGCTCTGCTCCGCGCCGGCGCTGGCCCAACCCGTGTTCTACGACGATTTCGATGGCCGCGCCCTCCTTCCCCACTGGAACCAGCCCCCGCCATCGGACTGGGAGTACAACGTCAGCAACGGCATGCTGAATGTCACAGACTTGTTCTACCCGTCCAGCCCGAAATCGCCCACCAACTACACCTTCATGGGCGCATCGTTCGCGCCGCAGACGGATCTCCAGTTGGACTTCAGAATGGGGTGGGGCGAGGGCGTGGCCCGCTTTGACCTGACGTTGCTGGCAGGCGCGGGAATTATCGCAACCATCGGGTACTGCGAGATCCTGTGCACCACAGATCCCGGGATTTTCGCGCGCCACGGCGCGTCACGGGTGGCTATTCCGGCCCCGCCGCCCGGAATGTACGACTTCAGGATCACACGCGCCGCGGGACAGTTCAACTTCTACTTCGAAGGCGACCTGTTCGCCAGCTTCCAGGATATCTACGGCGGGCCGGTCAACGGGCTGAGTTTCTACTTCTCGAGTCCGTACCCGGGGCCGTCCGGCCCATTCCACATCGACCGGGTGCAGGTGGTGCCAGCCCCCGCCACGGTGGTCGCTCCTGTCCTCACGCTCGCGTGGGCTTGCCGCCGAAAGCGACAGACGGCTCCCTGACATAACTGCTCGCGCATCACGGCAGGCAAGAAGGAGATCGAGATGAAAAGGTCGCTGGTTGTTTGGCTCGCGCTCTGGCCCGCGATGTGCCAAGGTCAGCAAGGATCTTGGGAGTACCCGCCGGTCTTGTTCGGCGATGCGACGCACACGCCGATCGAGGCCGTCAACCTTGTCCACGTGTTCGATTATGACACCACCTACCCTACAACGGGTACGTGCAAGGTCCTGGCCCTCACGCACGAGGGCACTAAAACCTGCGTCGCGGGAAAGAGCCGTCTGTGGACCTCGCCGGCTGCCCTCGGCCCTCTTCCCGGTATCGTAGCTCTTCAGCCCTCTGCAACCACCGGCTCGGGCATGGGCGGGAGGTGACCGGTTTGGGACCACGCGCGCAGGGCCTGTTGGATCAGCGCAGTACGTCAAGGTCGGGCCGTAAGGCCGCGCGCTGGCTCTGAGCTGAACGGCATTCAGCTGCGCTGAATCCGCCAAGGGGATCGCCCGAACCCACCCTCCACTATTTATGCTGCGACCTGATGTTCTTCCGCCCACCCTGCACACTGCGGTTGCGATCGGGCCGCTGCGCCGGGCCGCGGTTCTGGTCGGGACCGAATGGGAACGGGTTCTTCGGGGGCGTCCTCTTGGGGGGCTTGCTGTCCGGGGGCTTGGGAGGTTCTGGGGTGGCCATGACGGGCTCCTTGTTCAGGTGTTCTGGCGAGGGGTGGAGGGAGGCGATCGGATTGCCGGCTTTCAGCGGCGCCGCGCATCGAGACCGAAACCACATCATCCGCACGGCACGCCCTCGATGATGCTGCACGACCCGCCGGGAACCGCCGCAACCCGCCGCACGTCGAAGCCCCCCGACGACAGCAGCGCCGCCCACTCGGGCCCGCTCCGCTCCCGCCCCCCCGTGACGGCGAGCATGTTCAGATCGGCCATCAGCATCGCCTGCGCCTCCGCATCGCCGGGGCTGATCACCTCCGGCAGCACCACCTCGATCACCAGCAGCCGGCTCTCCGGCGTCATCGCCCCGCGGCAGTTCTTCAGAATCCGCCGCGCATTGTCGTCGTCGTACCCGTGCAGCACGCACTTCAGGATGTACGCGTCCGCGCCGCCGGGAACGGTCTCCAGCAGGTCGCCGCCCACGAACCGGCAGCGCCCGGCAAGCCCCGCGCCCGCCAGCCTCGGCGCCGCGCGATCGACCGCCTCCTGCCGGTCCACCAGGATCCCCCGCGCCCGCGGATTCGCCCCCAGGATCGCCGCCAGCAGCCCGCCCCCCGCGCCGCCCAGGTCGGCCACGACGCCGCACCGCGAGAAGTCGTACGCGCGGGCGATCGGCGCCATCTCCTCGGCGCTCGGCTCGGCGAACACCGCATGGAAGATCGCCGCGGCATCGGGCTCCCTCGACCATCGCGAGGTCACTCCTTCCCGCTTCATCGCCGCCGCCGCGCCCGCTATCCCGCCGGCCCGCACGCACTCCGGAAGGTACGTCCAGGCATCCGCCAGCAGATCGGCCCAGAACACGATCGAGGCCCACACCGTGTCCGGCGCGCTCCTCCTCAGCGGCCGGCCGAACGGCGTCAGCCGGAAGCGCGCCGGCGAAACCTCCTCGACAACGCCGAGGCTCGCCAATGCCCGCAGGAATCGATAGAGAGAGTCCGGGTGGGAAGCCGTCGCCGCCGCAAGCTCGTCAAGGTTCTTCTCCCCGTCCCCCAGCGCATCGGCGATGCCCAGCCGCACCGCGGCACACAGCACCTTCCCACGGAAGTAGCCCCGCGCCATCTCCGCAAGCGATGCCCGAGCGGAGGGGGGGGTGTCGGTCACGGCACGCCTCCGAGAAAGGGGAAGACAGGCGGTGCGCGGCGGCAGGCGTCGCCCGCTGCCGTCTTCTTCTCACTTTTCACTTCTCACTTTTCACTGCTCGCAGCGGCAAGACCCGTCACCGCGCCTCAGCCACGCGGCAGGCCCCGCCCGCTGCAGTCTTCTGTTCACTTTTCACTCAGCCTCAACCATGCGGCGTCGCGCCGGTGTCGCCCGGCTTGTCCAGCCGCGACTTGGCCTGCCGAACTTTCAGCCGCCTTCCCGCCGGCGCCGTGGCGTGCAGCGCGGCGATCGCTACCGCCGCCTGGTCGTCGGACATCTGCACGTACCCGAAGCCGCGCGGCTCCCCCGTGTCCTTGTCCTTGGCCAAGCGGGCACGCTTCACCAGTCCGTGGGGTGCAAAGAGTGCACGAAGCTGCTCCTCGCTCGTCTCGGGCGAGAGATTCCCGACATAGATCTTCATGTGATTCCGTCCACAGCCCGAAAGGGGGGAAACCGGTGCAGACACTCGGGCGGCCCGGTGGCGGGGCAGTCCAACGCCGGTTGATCCTGCCGGCTGGTTTCCCCTGGGACGCGGCTGGCCGGAACATGAAACTATAGCACGCTGATGGTTACGAAACCACAACAGCATCGGTAATTAAACCAAACATTTCCTTGACATTGTCAGAAATATACCGTATGCTGCCCAAACTGTGGTCCAGGCCGTCCCGCCATCCTCGACACCCCCACCCGGCGACGTAGCACGGCCCAGTGCTGCCACTCCTTCCCCACATCCCACATCCGACATCCCAACTCCGACATCGAACCCATCCGACATCCCGAATCCGACATCCCCCACCGCGTTCCTCCAGGCCTTCCTCGACTCGGGCCTCTCCCTCGCCGCCCTCGCGGCCAAGTTCAACCTCGACCCCATCCAGCTCCTCAACCTCGCCTCCAGCCCCGACATCCAGCCCCACCTTGAGGCCATCGAGAAGCTCGCCGAGCTTCGCCACCGCGCCCTCGTCGCGCCCCTCCTCGTCGATGCCCGCCTTTCCGTCATCAACTGTCTCAAGGCCCAGGTCGACGACCCCAAGACCGACCCCGTCGAGCGCCGCCGCGCGTGTGCCCTCCTCCTCCGCGCGCTCAACCGCCCCACCAACAACGGCGCCACCTCCTCTTCCCCACATCCCACATCCGATAACCCACGTCCGAAATCGAGTATCCCGACTCCGACACCCAGGCGCTCCCCCGAGGAGATGGTCAAGCTCGTCGTCACCGCCCTCACCGAGAACGACGACCCCGACGATGACACGGGCCTGACCACCCTTCACGCCTTCCTCGATCCCGATTGCTCCGACCCCGAGTCGCTCGAGGAGTTCCTCCTCGACCCCGGCGACAACCTCGACCCCATCATCGACTTCGGCGGCCAGGGCGCCCTCGCGCAGTACCACCCCGTCGAGATCAGCGGCGCCATGGGCAAGCAGGACGTCAC
>JBGPJM010000180.1:0-10510 GCA_041485385.1 Phycisphaerae bacterium
ACCGTGCGTTGCATCAATGGGTGCCACGGCCAGCGCAGTCGGCCGTGCGGGCGTCGCGCGACTTCCGCACGGCCGACTCCCTTCGGTCGCTGGCCGTGGCACCCAACAGCGGATGTAGCGCCGACCGCACGGCCGACTCCCTTCGGTCGCTGGCCGTGGCACCCCGGTGCCCCAAACGATTGGAGAATGTGTTCAAGGCCGCAACGAGCGAAGTCGATATGAGCAACTCGGCGAGGCTTGACATCGCCGCGAGTACCTGCTCTACTCTGACTCGTGGTACGGCCGAGCCGACTCGGCACTGCCCGGTTCACTCTCTGAACGTGGCTGACGGGGCAGGCTCCTGTTGCAGGAACGCCCCAGCCCGGCTGCACCTGTCGTGCAGCGACGTGCTCCAATTCTTGATCCAGCGCATCGAGCGCCCATGACCACGCTGAGCGGTATCCTCGAGTGGCGCAACGGCATCGAGGGCCGCATCCGACAACTCGACGACTGCCTGATCGAGAATCAGGATGATCCGATCGTCCCGCTGATGCTGGGCGACCGCTATCCGCTGCGCCAGGGCCAGCGGCTGACGGTGGCCATCGTGAACAAGAAATCCAAGCGGCGCCGGGGCGGGCGCGGGCGCAATCCCCGCGCGGTGGTCGACGACGTGCTGGAGATCGAAGGCCTGACGCCCGACAACTACGCCCAGCGCAAGCCCTTCGAGCAGCTCACGGCGCTGGACCCGCAGCCGCGCATCTCGCTGGAATACAAGGGCTGCCCGCCGGCCTGCCGGCTCATCGACCTGTTCTGCCCCATCGGTCGCGGGCAGCGCGGGCTGATCGTCTCGCCCCCCAAGGCGGGCAAGACGACGCTCCTGAAGGACATCGCCACCGCGATCCTGAAGAACCACCCCGACGTCGAGGTGGTCGTGCTGCTTGTCGACGAGCGCCCCGAAGAGGTGACCGACTTCCGGCGGACGTTCGCGGAATGGACCGGCGTCCAGGACTTCAGCCCCGGCGCCGACAGCGAGGGTCGGGGCGGGAAGAACGGCGTTCAGCCCCGCTGCCGCGTGGTCGGCTCGAGCAACGACCACGATGTCGAGCAGCACATCGCGGTGGCGACGATCGCGATCGAGCGGTGCAAGCGCCTGGTGGAGGCGGGGCGGCACGTGGTGGTGATGATGGATTCGCTTACGCGCGTCGGGCGGGCGTTCAACCGCTCGCGCCGGCACGCCAGCTCCGGGCGCACCATGACCGGCGGCATCGACTCCCGCGCTCTGGAGGTTCCCAAGCAGATCTTCGGCTCGGCGCGCAACACCGAGGAAGCCGGCTCGCTCACCGTCATCGCCTCATGCCTGGTCGATACCGGCAGCCAGGGCGATCAGGTCATCTTCGAGGAGTTCAAGGGCACCGGCAACATGGAGCTCATCCTCGACCGCAAGATCTCCGAGCGACGCCTCTTCCCGGCGATCAATCTCGCGGCCAGCGGCACCCGCAAGGAGCACCTGCTCATGGGCGAGCAGGAGCTCAAGACGGTGACCGCCCTCCGGCGGCGTCTGATGAATATGCCCCCGCCGCAGCAGATCGAGCAGCTGCTGGCGGCCCTGCAGCGGTTCCCGACGAACGCGGCGCTGGTCGGGTCGGCCGGTTAAAGCCCGGCCGCCCGTCGACGCGGATACTCGCTGATCAAGAAGATCAAGAACGTGCGCCGCGCCGGCGGGGCTGATCGCGTTACGCCGCGCCCCGCCTGCGCTGCATCCCCGCGCCCAGCGGCGACAGCTCGGTCGGGATCGGCGCCGCCCGGCGGTTCTTGCGGTCCTTGAGCATGGTCATCGCGCTCTCCTGGTCGCGCGTGTTGTCGAGCAGCTTGAGGAACCCGGTGGGCTTGAGCGCCTCGCGCAGGTTCTCCGACAGCCCGAACAGCACCAGCCGCCCGCCCAGCTCCTCGCACATCTCCTTGAGCGCGAGCAGGTCCCCCAGGCACGCGGCCGACATGCCGCCGACTTCCTCGAACCCCACGAGCAGCCGGCCGCCGTTGAGGCGCCCAAGCTCGGTCAGCGTCTCGCGCACGATGGTGGCCTGGCGCTCGCGCACGCTGGTGCAGCCGATGCGTGCCACCGCCACGCTCCCCATCTTCGTCACCGCGACGAAGCCGTCATCGAACGGATCGCCGAAACTGAAGTCGTCCATGTCCTCGTCCTCCTCGCCAAGACCGATCGCCGCCCGGCTGTCCGGGCTGGTCAGGGTTCCCCATCCGCGCGAGCGCACCGTTGCTCCGGAGGGGGAGAGTGGGTCTTTGGATGGGGCTCTGGATCGGGCGAGGGAGCGCGCGGGTTCACGCCGTTGGCTCTTGTTGGCGCGCCGGCGCTCGGGCTGAAATGCGTACGGGGTGTAGGGCGGATCTGCGAGATCTGCAATGGGCCGACGTGAGATGTTGAGCGGAGTCGAAGCCGAGCGCTTGCATCTCGCAGATCGCTTTCGCGACGGGGCTTTGCACGATTACGCGGACGTGCCTGGTACTGAACTGTTCACGAACAATCACGGGCCTTGCGAATCAGTCTCAACTCGGCTAGTATTAATGGTCGATGTTGTCCGTAATAGCGCGGGGGGGCCTGGAGGGCGCGGCGTGACCGAAAACTCACCGGGTAATCAGGACGAAAGTGCGTGTAGCGCCGCGCGTGATGCGTACGAATCGGGCTGCTGCGCCGGCACGTCGGTAGCGCTCTCGACGCTGCGTCGCGGCCAGCGCGCCGTCGTCCGAGAGGCCCGCCTGAGCGGCAAAGACGCCGAGTTGCTCCGCGCGATGGGCCTGCACACCGACGTGCGGGTGCGCCTTTGCCGCGCGGGCGAGCCGTGCATCGTCGCCGTCGGGTCGATCGTGGGCGATTGCGGCTGCGGGTCCGAATGCCGCATCGGGCTGGCCAGGCCGCTGGCCGACCGGATCTTCGTGACGGTCGAGGAAGTCGCGGTGGCGTAAGCGGCCCGACGGCGGCGCCTGGGCTGGACAGAGGGTGGGCTGGTCGGGTGGAGGGATATCGATTCAGGAGATCCTGCACCGATGGGCGGCGCGGCAACCGGCTCACAGACTCGCCCACCCTCCGCGGGATCGAGCGCGCCGGCGCATATCGGAACGGACCCGCGCGCGGACGACCATGACCCCGCGCTTCCGCCGCGCATCGCGCTCTTGGGGAACCCCAACACCGGCAAGACCACGCTCTTCAACCGGCTCTGCGGCCTGCGCCATAAGACCTCCAACTTCCCCGGCACCACCCTCGAAGCCCGCCTCGGGCGCCTGCGCCTCGACGGTCAGCCCGTCGCGGGCGGGCCGCGCTCGGACTGCTGCGGGCAGGACGATGCTGCACCGGTCACCGCGCATGAACCGGGGGCCCGTCGGGACTCGGTCGCTGGCGCCGACCTCGAGCTGATCGACCTCCCGGGCATCTACTCGCTCGAGCTGGACAGCGGCGACTCCGACATCTGCCGGCGTGTGCTCCTGGGCGAGGCCGCGCCCCGCGGCGACCGGGCCGCGCCCCCCGACGGCCTGTGCGTCGTTCTCGACGCCGCCAGTCTCGGACGCAACCTCATGATGGCCGGCGAGGCCCTCCGGCGGCGCCTCCCCACGGTCATCGCCGTGAACATGATCGACCTGGCCCGGCGCCAGGGCCTCTCCATCGACGGACCGAAGCTCGCCGAACTGCTCGGCTGCCGCGTCGTGCTCATCTCCGCCCGCACCGGCGAGGGGCTTACCACCCTCCGCGCCGCACTCGCCGACCTGCGGATCCCCACCCGCACCGCCCCCGGCGGCGTGGGCGAGGCCGGCGCGGCCGCCGTCCGCCGCTGGGCCGACGAGATCTATGCCCAGGTCGGCGATCTCTCCGACCCCGCCGGCGGAGCGCCGTGGGACGCGCTCACCGACCGCCTCGACCGCGTCTTCACGCACCCCGTCGGGGGCATCCTCAGCTTCGCGATCATCATGGCCGCCCTCTTCTACACGCTCTTCGTCCTGGCGAAGTACCCGATGGGCTGGATCGAGTGGATCTTCAACCAGCTGGGCTCGCTCATCACCACGGTGATGCCCGACGGTGTCCTGCAGGACCTCCTGGCCAACGGCGTCGTCGCCGGCATCAGCGGCACCGTCGTCTTCCTCCCGCAGATCTGCCTGCTCTTCTTCCTCATCTCCCTCCTTGAGGACACGGGCTACCTTGCCCGCGCCGCGTTCGTCATGGACCGGGCGCTGCGGCCCTTCGGCCTGCCGGGCCACTCCTTCGTCCCGCTCCTCTCCTCGCACGCCTGCGCGCTCCCGGGGATCATGGCCACCCGCGCCATCCCCGACCCGCGCGAGCGGCTCGCGACCATCCTCGTCGCCCCCTTCATGACCTGCTCGGCGCGCCTGCCCGTCTACGTGCTGGTCACCACCATCCTCTTCGGCGACCGGCCGGGGATGGCCGCGCTGGCGTTCGTCGGCTGCTACGCGCTGGGGATCCTCGCCGGCGTGCTCAGCGCCCTGCTGGCGCGGCGAACGATCCTTCGCGGCAAAAGCCGCCCGATGTGCCTGGAGCTCCCCACCTACAAGCTCCCCAGCGTTCGCACCGCCCTCATCACCACCTGGGACCGCGGCTGGGTCTTCGTCAAGAAGGCCGGCACCAACATCATGATGATCTGCATCGTGCTCTGGTGGCTCGGCAGCTACCCGCACGTCCAGCCGCCGCAGCAGGCGGTTCAGCTCCGCGAGCAGGCGCAGCAGCTCCGCGAGCACCGCGCGGTGATTGAGGCACCCAACGGATCGGTCGAGCCGGTCTCCCAGGACCTGGCCGCGTCGATCGACGCGGAGGCCCAGCGCCTGGAGGCCGCGAACGCCAAGTCGCACAGCTTCATGGGCCGGGCCGGCAAGGCCGTCGAGCCCGTCTTCCGGCCGCTGGGCTACGACTGGCGACTGACCATCGGCGTGCTCACGAGCTTCGCCGCCCGCGAGGTCTTCGTCTCCACCATGGCCGTCGTCCTCGCCGGCGAGGACACCACCGACGTGGCCGAGGCCGGCGTGTTCCACCAGATCAAGTCGGCCACTCGCGACGACGGCGTCACGCCGGTCTTCTCCGCCGCCACCTGCTGGTCGCTGCTGGTCTTCTTCGTGCTGGCCATGCAGTGCCTCCCCACGCTCGCCGTCACCGCCAAGGAATCGGGGCACGTGAAATGGGCGCTCCTGCAGCTGGGGTGGATGAGCGCCGTGGCCTACGGGGCGGCGGCGCTGGTCTACCGGCTCGCGAGCTGAGAGGAAGCATGACCCTCCCTATCCACGACTGGCAGTTCTGGGTCGCGACCGGGATCTTCCTCTTCGCCGCGGCGTGGCTGCTCCGCGGCGTCGTGCCGATCCCCTTCCTCTCGCGCCGCGCCCGGCGGCGGAAGCGGGGTGAGCGGCGTGCCACGCTCACGGTCGGCGGCAAGCCGGTTGACCGCTGACGCGCGCCGTTCACGCTCTCGCGATCACCCCTTCGCCATCGACGCCACCACGATCATCACGATCAGCACCCACGTGTTGTGTACGCAGTGCGCCGTCATCGACGGCACCAGCGACCCGCGCCACTCCCGCATCAGCGCGAAGCACATCCCCAGCGTCCCCACCATCAGCAGCCCCTGCACCACGTACCCGTGCATGACGGCGAACACCACCGCGCTCCCCAGCGCGGCCAGCAGCACCCGCCCGACCCTGACGGCCCCAGTCCCCCGGAAGAACCGGTAGACCACGCCGCGGAACAGCGTCTCTTCGACAAGCGGCGCCCACACCGAGACCAGCAGGGCGATCGCCACGAGCTCCGCCGGCCCGCCGCCGGCCAACTCCAGCACCCGGTTCTCCGGGATCGGCGCGGCCTTGTGCCCCGAGATCGCCTGCTGGATCAGCGTCCAGATCACCACAACCACCGCCATCCCCATATACACCGGCACGGTCGCCAAGTAACCCAGCAACCCCGCGCCGATCTCCCGGAACAGCCCGCGCCCCGTGTGCAGCCCGAACTGCCGGCGGAACTCCTCGCGGCTCAGCCCCCGCAGTCTCGGCCACAGCACCAGCGGCGCCAGCAGCCATTGCCCCAGCAGCACCACCCACACCGGCCACGCCGCCTGCTTCCCGCCGATGTCCGCCGCGACCGCCGCGCACACCTTCAGCAGCATGAAGCCCGCCAGGAAAACCGCCAGGGTCTCCAGCCACAGGCCGGGGTTCGGCCCGGGCGTGCCGTCGGCGCCGGGTTCGAGCGCCTCCCGCCCTCGCGGCAGAAGCCGGCCCTGCGTCAGCAGCACCAGCCCGACAATCCCCACGATCAACCCTGCCAGCAGCGCCATCCCCATCCCCATCCCCACCACGAAGAACAGCGCGATCAGCTTCAGGCCCTGGTTCACGCCCTCCTGGCGAGCCGGACCGCTCGCAATCGGCGCCGCCGGCGCGCCCGCCCCGGGAGGGGAGGCGCCCGCCGCCTTGGTCGCCACGGCTCTCTCCGCGTTCTCGAGCGCCAGCCGCGCGAACCACCCGTGCCGCTCTTCCATCGCCTTGCGGGCGGCCCTGTCCGCGTCGCTGTCCGCGCCCCTTCCGTCGTACGCCGCGAGCACCGTTTCGATGTCGGCCCTCAGCGGCGATTCTGCGGCCAGTGACTCCTCCAGCTTCTTCAGCCGGTCCCGAAGCTCCTGCTCCCCGCTCACCTCCCCCGCCAGGATCGCCACGCGGAACCGGTCCTCCGCGATCTCCGTCTCCTCGGCCATCTCCGTCGCGTTGGTCAGCACCGTCGCGTCGAGCGGCCCGCCGAGCGACCCATCTTGCGGAAACATCTCCTTCACCCCAAGGAGCAGCTTCCCGATGACCACGTACTGGCTGATCCCCGGTGGGTCGACTCTCGTGCCGCTCTTCAGGGCCGCCGCCCTCGCCGCGTCCATCGGCGCGGGTCGCTGCATCGCGACCACGCCCCCCAGCAGCACCAGCGTCAACGGCCACAGCCACCAGCGAATTCGCCGTGGCGCCGCTGCCTGCGCGAGCGTATGCGCCGCATCGGGGACCAGCGGCGACCCGCCCGGGAACGGTGATTCATCAGTCATCACACAATGATCGGCAGGCCGGGGGATGAATCCCACCAAGGACCGCGCACCAATTCATAGGAATTCCGGTGCAGCCCGTGCCCCGGCACCCCCGCCCCTTGGCGGGCACGATCGCCGACTATGCTGTCATCGGCGCAACGCACGGGAAACCCGCCGATGCCGTCGTTCATCGTCACGCTCGATCAGGGGACCACCAGCTCGCGCGCCATCGTCTTCGACCATGCGGGGACGATCAAGGGCGTCGCGCAGCAGGAGTTCCCGCAGCTTTTCCCCAGGGCCGGCTGGGTCGAGCACGACCCGATGGAGATCTGGTCCAGCCAGATCGCCGTGCTGATGGAGTCGCTCATCGCCGCCCGCGCACGCCCCGCCGACGTCGCCGGGATCGGCATCACCAACCAGCGTGAAACAACCGTCGTCTGGGACCGCAAGACCGGCGAACCCATCCACAACGCGATCGTCTGGCAGGACCGGCGCACCGCGGACACGTGCGACCGCCTCAAGGCCGCCGGCGCACAGGACCTCATCCGCTCCCGCACCGGCCTCGTCATCGACGCCTACTTCTCCGGGACCAAGATCGCCTGGATACTCGACAACGTGCCCGGGGCCCGCGGGCGCGCCGAGAAGGGCGAGCTGGCCTTCGGCACGATCGACAGTTGGCTGGTGTGGAAGCTTACCTCCGGCGCAACCCACATCACGGACGTGAGCAACGCCTCGCGCACCATGCTCTTCGATATCCACGCCCGCCGGTGGGACGACGAGCTGCTGAAGCTGCTCCGCGTGCCGCGCGAGATCCTGCCCGAGGTGCGGTCCTCCAGCGAGCGCTACGCGGAGGTGACCACATCGGTCGGGCCCAGGGGCGTGCCGATCAGCGGGATCGCCGGCGATCAGCAGGCGGCGCTCTTCGGCCAGGCCTGCCACGCCCCGGGCATGACCAAGAACACCTACGGCACCGGGTGCTTCTTGCTCCAGAACGTCGGCGAAAAGCCCGTCGCCTCGCGCCACGGCCTCCTCTCCACCGTCGCGTGGGGCCTGGGTGCCCGGACGGAATACGCCCTCGAGGGGAGCGTCTTCATCGGCGGCGCGATCGTGCAGTGGCTGCGCGACGGCTTGGGCCTCATCCGCTCGTCGGACCAGGTCGAGGCGCTCGCCGCGTCGGTCCCCGACAACGGCGGCGTCTTCCTCGTCCCCGCCCTCGCCGGCCTGGGCGCCCCGCATTGGGATCCCTACGCCCGTGGCCTCATCATCGGCCTCACCCGCGGCACCACCGCCGGCCACATCGCCCGCGCCGCGCTCGAGGGGATCGCCTTCGAGGTCGCCGACCTGCTCGACGCGATGAACAGCGACTCGGGCGCCAGGCTCCCCGAGCTGCGCGTCGACGGCGGCGCCTCCCTCGACAACCTCCTCCTCCAGTTCCAGGCCGACATCCTCGGCGTCCCGGTCGTCCGCTCCGCCATCGCCGAGACCACCGCCCTCGGCGCGGCGTACCTGGCCGGCCTGGGCGTGGGATTCTGGAAGAGCCGCGAGGAGGTCGGCCGCCTCTGGCGCGCCGGGCCGCGCTTCGAGCCGCACCTCGCGCCCGATGCGGCCAGGTCGATCCGGGCCCGCTGGAACCAGGCGGTGGAACGGTCAAAGCAGTGGGAGGCGCCATGACCCGCGAAGAGATGATGCGGGCCATCCACAACCGCTCCTACTCCGCCCCGTCCCAGCCCTGGGACATCGCCATCATCGGCGGCGGCGCAACAGGCGTGGGCGTCGCGGTCGATGCCGCCTCGCGCGGCTACGACGTGGTGCTGCTTGAGCGCAGCGATTTCGGCAAGGGCACCTCCAGCCGCAGCACCAAGCTCGTTCACGGCGGCGTGCGCTACTTGGAGCAAGGCAACATCCCGCTGGTGATGAGCGCCCTCCGCGAGCGCGGGATCCTGCGCAAGAACGCCGCCCACCTTGTGCACGACCTGGCCTTTGTCGTGCCCACCTATGACTGGTGGGAAGGCCCCTTCTACGGCGTCGGCCTGCGCGTCTACGACATGCTCGCCGGCAAGTACGGCTTCGGCCGCTCCCGCAACCTCTCCCGCGAGGAGACGCTCCAGCACATCCCGACGCTCAAGACCGAGGGTCTCCGCGGCGGGGTCTGCTACTTCGACGGCCAGTTCGACGACTCCCGCCTGCTCATCAACCTCGTCCAGACGGCCGCGGAGCAGGGCGCGACCCTGGCCAACTACGTGAACGTCACGTCGCTCCTGCGCGGCCCGGAGGGCTTCGTGTCGGGCCTGCTCGCCCGCGACGCCGAGTCGGGCCAGGAGCTGCGCATCGACGCGAAGGTCGTCGTCAACGCAACCGGCCCCTTCTGCGACCAGGTCCGCCGGCTCGCCGACCCCGCCGCCGAGCCCATGATCGCCCCCAGCCAGGGCGTCCACATCGTTCTCGACCGGTCGTTCCTCCCCGGCGACGCGGCCATCATGGTCCCGCACACCAGCGACGGCCGCGTCATGTTCGCCATTCCCTGGCACGGCCACGTGCTGGTCGGCACGACCGACACGCCGATCCCCGCGGCCACCCCCGACCCCCGCCCCACCGAGGCCGAGATCGACTTCATCCTCGAAACCGTCTCGCGCTACCTCCAGCGCCCACCGCGACGCACGGATGTGCTGAGCACCTTCGCCGGCGTCCGTCCCCTCGTGGGGCGGGGCGCCTCCCGCACCGCGGCCGTCTCTCGCGACCACACCATCCACATCGACGACTCCGGCCTGCTCACGATCGCAGGCGGCAAATGGACCACCTACCGCCACATGGCCGAAGACTGCGTTGACCACGCCGCCATGCTCGCCCACCTGGACGAGCGCCCGTGCGTGACGCGCGACCTCCCCATCCACGGGCTCGCGGGCGTCGACCAGGGGGAGGGGGTGGAGGGGGGGCTGGCCCCGTACGGCTCCGACGCCGCGGCCATCCGCGCCCTGATCGACGCCGATCCGCCCCTCGGCCGGCCAATGCATAGCGCCCTGCCCTACACGCCTGCGGAGGTCGTATGGGCGGCCCGCCACGAGATGGCCCGCACCGTCGAGGACGTGCTCGCGCGGCGCACGCGGGCCCTCTTCCTCAACGCCCGCGCCGCGCTGGAGATGGCGCCAAGGGTGGCGCAGCTCATGGCCCGCGAGCTCGGGCGCGATGCGACCTGGGAGCGGGCCCAGCTCACGGAGTTCGCAGCGATCGCACGGGACTACATTCCCCCCGACGAGCCCGACGCGCAAGCGAGGGGCAGCCCCGCCAAGGAGTGAACGGGCCGTACAACAGCGTCGGCCCGTTCTGATGGAGCTCATTTGAAGACACCGCAAGTCCTGATCATCGGCGGCGGCATCGCCGGCCTGGCCGCGGTGGTGTCGCTCCGCCAAGCAGGGCTGGAGGTCCGGATCTTCGAGCAGTCGCCCGAGATCCGCGAGATCGGCGCGGGGCTCAGC
>JBGPJM010000181.1:0-10453 GCA_041485385.1 Phycisphaerae bacterium
GGGAAGACACCGCTGCCGACGGCGATCGCGGAGGCACAGGCGTCATTGGCGGGCGGGGGGGGCACGCTGGGGGTGATGGTCAGTTCTCCCAGACCGCCCGTGCCACCGGCGAAGGTGCCGACCTGAATGAGATAGCTGTGCCCGGGGGTGACGGAGAAGGTGACCGTGGAGCCGGAGAAGGGAACGCCTGCGACGGCGCACGAGGGCGGACCGTCATCGTTGCAACCCAGCAGCACCGTGGGTGGGCAGGCGACGCCGTCCCAGACGTTCATGACGGTGTCATGGGTACGGGCAGGCGAGCAGGTGGTGGCGGTGACCGTACCCGGGCAGCCGCCGGAGGTGTAGCGGAACCAGATGTCGGTTCCGATCGGGGCGCAAATGGCCGGGCCGTCGGTGGTAGCGCAGACGGAGTTGTAGGGTGTGACACCGTTGCCGACAAATGAGGCTGCGGCGCAGTCGTCGTTGGATACGGGGAGTGCCGGCGCGCAGCCCAGGGAGGTGATCGTGATGGTGCCGGTGCTCTGGGCGGTCTGCGAGTAGGAGCCGATCCGGATCAAGTAGTCGGACCCGGAGGTGGAGGCGAAGTCTACGGATGAGCGCAGGCCGCTGCAGTCGGGCCCGTTGTCGTCGTTGCAGGCGATGGCGGTGTTGAAGGTGCCCGGGCAGGAGTTGTAGATGGCGATCTTGGAGTCGAGGGGAACGCCGCAGGCGCTCACGCGGACCGTGCCGGCACAGGGCGCGATGTAGCGGTACCAGACGTCGCTGAAGACCTGGGCGCTGCCGGCGAAGTCGCAGACGTTCTGCTCGATGGGCCCGTCGGTGTCGGCGCCGATGTTGGAGAAGGGGATCGGGTTGTCGCACTGCGAGACCAGGGTGGCCGAACCGCAGTGGTCGTTGCCCGGGGCCGGGCAGGAGGTCTGGGTCACGGTGAGCACGCCGCTGCCGGTGTTGCCAATGAAACCGCCGACGCGGAGGAAGTACGTGGTGCCGCGCGTGACGGCGAAGCTGATGGCCGAGCGGAGACTGCTCACAGCGCACGCGGAATCGTCGTCGCAGGCGACCTCGGTCAGGCTGCCGCAGAAGCCGGTGTAGGCCGCGATGGCCGTGTCGTAGCCCACCTCGTTGGCGTGCTCGCAGGTGTTGATGGAGACGGTGCCGTCGCAGGGGGCGGTGTAGAGGTACCAGATGTCGGAGCCGAGCCCGCCGCAGGCGGCCGGGCCGTCGGTGGCGGCGCCGGCGTTGCTGAAGCCGAACCGACCGGGGCCGATGGGGACGGCGTCGCCGCAGAGATCGTTGCGCGGGTCGGTGCCGCCGCCGCCGGTGGTGAGGCAGCCGAAGAAGGGAAACCCGGCCGTGTGGGTGCTGCGGTACCCGTCGATATCGCCGATCGTGTTCGTGTCGTTGGAGAACGTGAAACGATTGATGGAGGTGATGAAGGGGTTCATCGTGGACGCCGGGTTCGAGCAGGTGCAGTGCCCGGCGTTCCAGTTGTGGCCGATCTCGTGGGCCGACAGGTCGGTGGAGCTCATGAAGTTGCCGTCGAAGTCCGACTGCACGAGGCCGTAGGCGTTGCCCACGTCGCAGACGACGCCGACAAAGGCGATGCCGATGACGTTGCCGTCGACCTCCTTGCCGGTGTACAGGTGCACGTCGTCGCGGGTGACGCCGCCATGATTGTTGTTCCAGTCGGTGCGGAGCTGATTGAGGAGGGTGTTGGGGTTCGTGGATGTGTAGGGCTGCGTCGCGGAGTTGGTGCGGACGAGCTGGGTGCTGATGACGTGGGTGATGTCCACGTCCCGCTCGTACTGCACGTTCATCGTGTTGACGACGGTGGCGATCCGGTTGTCGACGTTGCCGACGCCGCCGTAGTTGGCGAAGTACTCGAAGTCGGCGTCGGTGGCGAGCTGGGCCGTGAACAACGTCGCGCCGCGCGGGGCCGGGGGGTCACCCTGGCCGCCGGCCCCCATGTTGTGGACCCCGTGGACGTGCTCGTCGGTCCCGCAGCGCCAGTCGCCGCGGACCATCTCGTCCGGGGTGTAGATGGCGTACGTGCCCGGGGCGGCGCCGTCGACGCGCCCGACGATGGGCTCGATCCAGTACTGGGAGTCGTCGGGGAGGATGACGCGGAGATAGAGGCCGTCGGTGAGGATGCCGCCGGCGCAGACGCTGCCGGCCATGTCGGCGATCTCGCCGCGGACAGTGACCTCGGGGCCGGGCTTGACCTCCTGCCACGCGCCCCCCTCGCCCTGGGCCCACTGGGTGTAGTTCACCGCACGCACCGCGTGCTGGCGAAGGTTGATCACGACCCACTGCCCGGCGATGGGCGCCACGACCGCCTGGGGGATCTCGGCGTTGTCGTTGACGACGAGCCTGGCGAGCTGGCAGCTGCTCAGGCCGAGCTTGGCCGCGGCGGCCTTCGTGAGACCGGGATCGTTCAGCATCTCCTGCGCCTGCGCGAATGGCAAAGCGACCAGCAGCGTGCCGGCGGCAACCGCCGCGGTGCGCGCGCACAGTCTCCGCCCCGCGTGTCTACACAATCGCATGATTCCTTCTCCTTAGATTTGGTCAGCAGAACAACGGGCCACAAGCCGCCCAGATTACCCGTGCGGCGAGCCGGAAGCAATGGCCGAGTCGGATTTTGCCAGATCCAGTAGATCTCAAACCACGCACCGACGGCGAAAGTCCGGCGAGCAGGCCGGGCGAACGTGATACGAATGAAAGCGGCGCGGGCGCCGTCGCGTTGATCGACGGGGCCAACCGTGCGCGCACCACAACGCCTGTTGCGGTGGGGCAACTGCGCTCTGTCATCGCGGACAGATCCCCCCTGTGCGTCATGGGCGGCCCGCAAGACGAGGCGGGCGACGGCACTGCCAAGATACACGAGCGGGGGGGGTGCCGTCGAGGGATTTCGCCACGATCTGCCGGGCCCGACTCATATCACGGGGCGGCCGGCTCTCCTCGGCGTCAATGTCGGCTCGATTGACCCGCCGCGGCGTTCCCCGCGCGCAGGAGGCTCCGGAGGCCGCGCGCCCAGACGGGGTCAATGCCGCAGACCAGGGAACAGGGAAAGAAGGATCTCGAACGCGATGAGCAGAATGACGATCCACTCCAGCATCTCGAGCCGGCGCGTGGTCTGGTAGTCGCTCATCTTCTGGTAGAGGCTCTCCAGCGCCCCGAGCTTCCGGAGGATGCTGGAATCCCACGCGGGGAGGTGGAGCCGCTGCGCGGCCAGGCGATAGACGCGGGCCAGGTACTGATCGCCCAGGAGCTTGAGGGCGTTGTTGACGCCCTCGAACAGACGGACGCCGTCGGCCTGGAGCTCGCCGATAACGCGGAGGTCCATCGTGTCCTGCCAGGGGATCAGCCGGCGCCAGCCCCGCCTGGCCAGCAGCGCATACGACCGCTCCAGGGCGCCGTCCAGGCGGTCGTCCAGGAACCGCATCTCCAGCAGCTCGACGTTGGCGTACTCCAGCACGGCGCGGACGTCGGCCATGTCCGACCCGACGAGGACCGCGGCGTTCCAGTCGATGAACGCGGCGTCGTCGGGGGCGAAGGCGATGCGGCACGCCATGGCATCGGCCGTCTCCTGCGTCGAAAGGACCGACCTCGCGCTGCGGAGGATTCGGGCAACGAGGGGGGCATGCCGGAGCACCTGCGCCTCGACATCGGGTTCGGGCGAGGCCAGCTCGTCGATGTGATAGATCGCGTAGTCTTCCACGAAGCTGGAGACGTGCCGGCGCGCGACCGCACCGTAGATCGCGTCCAGGAAGCTCTCGACCCTGCGACGGGCGTCCTCCTTCAGCGCGGCGTTCTCATAGAGGAGATCGCTGAGCTCCAGCAGGCCGGTCACGGGACCCGCGATCGGCACGCTGTACATGACGGAGACCGCGCCGAAATCGAAGGCGACGCACTCGACACGGTCCGCGGTGGAAAAACGCCCGTCCGGGCTCACGGCGATCGAATCGCTCGCCTGCGTGATCATGAGCGGAGGGGCCTGGTAGCCGAAGTATTCCGGCGCCCGGCGGCGGTGCTGCAGGATCTCGCGGCGGTCGGCGCTGGCGACCGATCGCTGGGCCGCCGTCACGTCGATCGACGTGGCGACGTCGAAGGCGAACAGAATGTAGCACGTGCCCCGAGAGATCGTGAGCGGCGCGGGGGAGCCGGCGGCATCCGTGCGCACCGCCGACGGGCCAAGGCCATCGGCCCCGTTCGCGGCCGGGCCTGTCGAGGGCGCCTGGGGTTGGACTCGTTCGCCGGCCATTCGTGAAGTCGCTGCCTCGCCGCCCACACGCCCGAACCGGCCACACACGGGTCGCCATCGCCAGACGGTAGGATCCCGGCTGGTTGCGGACACGCCGGGGAGCAATACCCGGACATGGACGGCACGATCCGACGCTCCCGACCCCGCCGATCCTCCAGATCTCCCGCCCGACCCGCTGCTTTCCCCCCTCCCCCCACCCACCCATCCTCAACCCCGGCCCGGGTCGCGCGGCTATAGTGGCGGCCGAGAGGCGGAACTGTTCGAGGCAACTCCGAACGTCCTGCGATGAAGGCCAACCTCCAACACGGTCCAAGCCCCAGACGAGCGATGACACGGCCGGCGAGGGCCGCGCGACTTCCCCGCGCGACGCAGGCCGCCCGGGCGATGACGGTCTCACCGGCCGCCCCGGCATCAACGCACGCGTGCCCGCCCGGCGAGCGGGCGCGCGACAGCTCCGCCGCCTCGGACGACCCCGACCCGCCAGACGCTCTCGGGTGGATGGGCCGGCCCGGCGCGGGCCGGCTCGCGCACGGCGCGCCCGGGCCGGCGGTGCACGACGCATCTGAGGAGCGCAGGGCGTGCCGATCCCGGGACGGATCGGGCGCACGGGGGGTTGTATGCCCATCCTGATCGTGCTCGAAAACACCAAGGCCTGGCCGCTGGTGGTGCCGGGTGTGGAGGTGGTCCCCGCCAAGACCTACCTCCTTGACCAGCGGTACAGCCAGCTCAAGAACGCCAAGGTCTTCAACTTCTGCCGGTCGTACAGCTACCAGAGCGTGGGGTACTACGTGTCGCTGCTGGCCGCCGCACGCGGGCACAAGCCGCTCCCCTCCATCTCGACGCTCCAGGATCTGAAGCTCTCTCCCGTGGTGCGGATCGCCTCCGAGGAGCTGGACGACCTGATCCAGGCGAGCCTCTCGAGGATCAAGTCCAAACAGTTCGACCTCACGGTGTACTTCGGGCACAACCTCGCCCGGCGCTACAGCAAGCTCAGCAAGGCGCTCTTTAACCAGTTCCCGGCGCCGTTCCTGCGGGCCGGCTTCGTGCTCGACGGCAAGTGGGAGCTCGAGAGCATCCGCCCGATCGCCACCAGCGACATCCCCGAATCGCACCGCGAGTTCGTCCTCGCCCGCGCGTCGGAGTACTTCGCCAAGCCGCAGCGGGCCGCGCCCCCGCGCACCGCTTACCGCTTCGACCTGGCGATTCTCCATGACCCCGCCGCCCAGGACGCCCCCTCCGACGAGCCCGCCATCCGCAAGTTCTGCCGCGCCGCCAAGTCGCTGGGGATGGACCCCGAGATCATCTCCAAGGACGACTACGGACGCCTCGCCGAGTTCGACGCCCTTTTCATCCGCGAGACGACGTACGTCAACCACCACACCTACCGCTTCTCCCGGCGCGCCGCGGCCGAGGGCCTGGTCGTGATCGACGACCCCGAGTCGATCCTCAAGTGCACAAACAAGGTGTACATGGCCGAGCTCTTCGAGCGCAACAACATCAACTCGCCCAGGACGATGGTCGTCCACGAGGACAACGTCGACCAGATCGCCCAGCGCATCGGCCTGCCGTGCGTCATCAAGCGCCCCGACAGCTCCTTCAGCAAGGGCGTCGTGAAGGTGACCGAGGAGATCGGGCTCCGGGAAAAGGTCACGGCCTTCCTCAAGGACTCGGAGCTGGCGCTGGCCCAGGAGTACGTCCCCTCGCCCTTCGATTGGCGCGTCGTGGTGCTCGGCCGCAAGCCGCTCCTGGTGTGCAAGTACCACATGGCCCGCGGCCACTGGCAGATCGTCACCGCCGGCGCCGGCGGCAAGAGCGAGTTCGGCAAGGTCGAGGCGATGCACATCGAGGACGCCCCAGCCCCCGTGACGGCCCTGGCCCTCCGCGCCGCCAACCTCGTCGGCGACGGCTTCTACGGCGTGGATATCAAGGAGATCGACGGGCGCTACATGGTCATGGAGGTCAACGACAACCCCAGCATCGACAGCGGCTACGAGGACGCCGTCTACAAGGACGAGGTCTACCTCGCCGTCATGCGGACCTTCCTCGAGCGGCTCGAGACGCGCAGGCGATGAACATGCGTCCACAGAGTGCGCAGCGCGGCGTAGCCGCAACCAAGACCGTCCACAGAGGACACAGAGGTTGCACAGAGGTCTCGGGGAGGTCGGGACAAGGCGATTCTGAACACTCGTTAAGGAGCCTCCGTGTCCTCTGTGAAACCTCTGTGGTCTCTGTGGACGGTCTTCTCGCACGCCCGCCGGTGAGGGCAACCGATGCCTGACCCCCTCCACCTCTTCCAGGCCACCGGCGTCGAGCTCGAGTACATGATCGTCGATCGCGCCACCCTCGACGTGCGCCCCATCGCCGACAGGCTCATCCAGGCCGTCACCGGCGACCCGGAGATCGAGCCCGTCGACGGCCCGATCGGCTGGTCCAACGAGCTCGCCCTCCACGTCATCGAGCTCAAGACCATCGACCCCGCGCCGAGCCTCGCGCCCCTGACCACCCGCTTCGACCACAGCATCGCCGAGATCAACCGCCTCCTCGCGCCGATGGGGGCCCGCCTCATGCCCACCGCGATGCACCCCTGGATGGACCCAGGCACCGAGCTGCGCCTCTGGCCCCACGGCTACCGCGACGTGTACGAGACCTACGACCGCATCTTCTCCTGCAAGGGCCACGGCTGGGCCAACCTCCAGTCCATGCACATCAACCTCCCCTTCAGCGGCGACGAGGAGTTCGCCCGGCTCCACGCCGCCATCCGCTTCATCCTCCCGATCCTCCCCGCGCTGGCCGCCGGCTCCCCCATCGTCGAGTCCCGCGTCACGGGCCTGATGGACACCCGCCTGGAGGTCTACCGCGCCAACTCGTGCCGCATCCCCTCCGTCGCCGGCTCGGTCGTCCCCGAGCCCGTCTACTCGCGCGAGGCTTACCACTCGCAGATCCTCGAGAAGATTTGGGCCGACCTGGCCCCGCACGATCCCGAGGGCCTCCTCCGCTACGAATGGGCCAACGCCCGCGGCTGCATCGCCCGCTTCGACCGCAGCGCCATCGAGATCCGCGTCATCGACACCCAGGAGTGCCCCGCGGCCGACCTCGCCGTCTGCGGCGCCGTCGTCGACGTCGTCAAGTCGCTCGCCGGCGGCGTGCTCGCCGATCTCCCCGCGCTCTGCGCATGGCCCGTCCAGCCGCTCCACGAGATCTTCCTCGCCTGCGTCAAGAGCGCCGACCAGGCGGTCATCACTGACGAGGCGTACCTGCGCACACTCGGCATCGACCTCGGCGCGGGTCGGCGCGCCCCGACCGCCGGCGAAGTCTGGCACGCCCTCGCCGAGCGCGTCGTCCAGCGCCCGACGCCGCCCCAGCTGCGCACAATCCTCGACAAGGGCTGCCTGTCGCGCCGGATCCTCGCGGCCCTCGGCACGGATGTGGGTGCCCACGCCGAGGTTCCCCGCCCTCGCCTCGCGGAGGTGTACGGCCGCCTCTGCGACTGCCTGGAACACGGCCGCATGTTCCTGCCCTGAAAAGCACCGATCCGGACCCATGGCCGCTTACTTCGACTCGGTCGTCGTCACGTGCGAGCACGCAGGGAACCGCATCCCCCCCGCGTGGCGCCACCTCTTCCGCTCCGCCCACGCACGCGCGGCCCTCGCCTCTCACCGCGGCATCGACCTGGGCGCCCAAGCCCTGGCCCGGCGCCTGGCCCGGAAGTCCGGCGCACCCCTGCTCACCACCTCGGTCTCTCGCCTCCTCGTGGAGACCAATCGCTCGGAACACCACCCGGCGCTGTTCTCGGAGTTCACCCGCGGGCTCAGCGACGACCAGAAGCACGCGATCCTGGCCCGTCATTACACGCCGCACCGCCAGGCCGTCATCGCCGCTCTCGCGCCCGGGCTCGCCGCCGGCGAGAGAGTCCTCCATCTGGCCGTGCATTCCTTCACACCAAGGCTCAGCGGCAAGGTCCGCCGAGCCGATATCGGACTCCTGTACGACCCTTCGCGAAGGGCCGAGGCCGGGCTGTGCAACTCGTGGCTCCGGATGCTGAATACCCTTGGTTCCGGGCTGGTTATCCGCCGGAACTACCCCTACCGCGGCGTCTCGGACGGGCTGACCACGGCCCTCCGACAGCGGTTCGGCACCGGTTACCTTGGCATCGAGCTCGAGGTGAACCAGAAGCACCTCGAACCGGTGGCGCCGACCCGGGCAAGAGTCCACGGCGCGCTCGCGGCGAGCCTGGCACGGCTGGC
Source organism: Phycisphaerae bacterium (assembly GCA_041485385.1). Classification (GTDB taxonomy): domain Bacteria; phylum Planctomycetota; class Phycisphaerae; order Phycisphaerales; family UBA1924; genus JBGPJM01. Next base: position 8,506 of record JBGPJM010000181.1, read on the forward strand.
GGAGCAAAGCGGCTGATCGCCGCGGGAGAGATCGAATCAAGGCAGACGTGATCTCAACTCGTGGCGGCAACCCGACCGGCGGTGGCCCGTCGATACCAGACGCACCCTCCGCTCGGCTTGCGCTCACCGCGCACACCGGACAGCCGCAAGACGCCCCCGAAGCACCGGCGTCCGATCCGAAACCGTTCGCGCGCGGCGCCGCTCTCCGCTGGGACCTCAAGGCCGCCCTCTTCGATGGCACCGCCTTCAGCGTCATGGTTGGGATCGGCGAGAGCTACCTCCCCGCCTTCGTCCTCGCCCTCGACCCCGGCGGCGCCGTCGCCTCGGGCCTCGTCGCCTCCATCCCGCTCATGGCCGGCGCCACCCTCCAGCTCGCCTCGCCGGCGATCCTGCGCCGGCTCCGTTCCCACCGCCGGGCCACGGTGCTCTTTTCCTGCGTCCAGGCCGCGGCGTTTATCCCCCTGGCGATCGCGGCCATCATCGGCCACATCCCCATCCCCGTGCTCTTCGCCATCGCCGCCTTCTACTGGGCCGGCGGGTACGCCGCCGGCGCCGCGTGGAACACCTGGATGCCCATGAACGTCCCCAGGCGCCTCCGCGCCAACTACTTCGCCCGGCGCACCCGCACCATCCACGCCGGCGTCCTCGTCGGCCTTCTCTCCGGCGGACTCGCCCTCGAGGCCGTCGCCGGAACGTCCAGCTCCCTCCACGCCTTCGCCGCCATGTTCATGATCGCCGCGGCGTGCCGTTTCTTCTCCGCACGGTTCCTCGCGCTCCAGAGCGAGCCCATACCCATGCCCCCCGGCCACCGCTCGGTGCCGCTCCGCGAGCTCGTCGCCCGCTTCCGGCACGGGCGCGACGCCCGGCTCCTGGGCTACATGCTCGCCGTGCAGGTCACGGTGCAGTTCGCCCATCCCTTCTTCAACCCCTTTATCCTGGATCACCTCAAGCTCGCCCCGGCCTTCTACGTCTGCCTCATCGCGGCCCCGTTCCTGGCGCGGATGGCGGCGCTCCCGCTGCTCGGCCGGCTCGCGCACGCCTACGGCTCCCATCGGCTGCTCTGGATCGGCGGCATCGGCATCGTCCCTCTCTCCGCCGTCTGGATGTGGTCCGACTCGTTCGTCTACCTGCTCGCCGTGCAGCTCCTTGCCGGCGTGATGTGGGCCGCGTACGAGCTCTCCACCTTCTTGCTCCTGCTCGACGCCATCCCCCAGGCCGAGCGCACCAGCATCATGACCACCTTCAACCTCGCCAATGCCTCCTCCATGGTCGCCGGCTCGATCCTCGGCGGCATGCTCCTGCACCGCCTTGGCACCGACCACGCGGCCTACATGACCATCTTCGGCGTCTCCCTCGCGGCCCGCGCGGCCACGCTGCTCCTCCTCCTCCGTCTCCACCCGCCGCATCTGCGCCCCGAACCGCTGGCCATCTCGCGACCTCGGGGCCACCCATGGGAGTGATCGACCAAGCCGTGCTGGAAACCGGGACCCGCGGTCCACTCGGCACGGCCCCGTCCCGGACACGATCCGTCGCGTAGCGAACGAGCGCCGCCCGTGATCAGGGACAACCCGCGAAAAAGGCCGTCAGGAAGTCGAAGAAGTCCTGGCTGGAGATCTGGCCGTCATGGTTGACGTCGGCGGCGGGGTCGCCGGCGAAGAAGGCGTTGAGGAAGTCGAAGAAGTCCTGGGAGTTGATGGAGCCGGAGTGGTTGAAGTCGCCGGGGCAGGGGCCGAGGGAGACGAGCCACGCTTCGTACTGGCCGGTGGGGTTGCGCCCGACGCCGACCAGCGCCCGCCCGTGCGGCGTTATGCCGTAGACGGTAATGACGCTCCAGCCGGGTATGGTTACGCCGTTCTCGCCGAGGAAGTCGATCAGCGGACGCATACCGTGCGCAAGATCCCAGATGAACGCCGGGCTTGCGTCGGGGTCGGTGGCGCCATACGAGTTA
>JBGPJM010000182.1:0-10414 GCA_041485385.1 Phycisphaerae bacterium
GACGGCCCGGCCATTTGCGCCCCGATCGGAACCGACATCTGGTTCCGCTACACCTCCGGCGGCTGCCCGGGTACGGTCACCGCCACCACCTGCTCGCCTGCCCGTACCCATGACACCGTCATGAATGTCTGGGACGGCGTCGCCTGCCCACCCACGGTGCTCTTGGGTTGCAACGATGACGGTCCGCCCTTCTGTACCATCGCCGGAGTTCCCTTCTCCGGCTCCACGGTCACCTTCGCCGTCATCCCCCGGCACAGCTACCTCATCCAGGTCGGCACCTTCGCCGGCGGCACGGGCGGTGTCGGAGAACTGACCATCACCCCCAGCGTGCCTCCCGCGCCCGCCAATGACAACTGTGCCGCCGCGACCTCCGTCGGCAACGGCGTCTTCCCCTATTCCACCTGCGGCGCAACCAACGACGGGCCGGCGGGCTGCGGCGCGACCAATGACGTCTGGTTCCGCTACACCGCCCCGTGTGCAGGCACCTCCACAGTCACGACCTGTTCGCCCAACCGCACCTATGACTCAGTCATCGGCGTGTACAGCGGAGCATGCGGCGCTCCGGTGCTGATCGGTTGCAACGATGACGGTCCGCCCTTCTGTTCCGTCGCCGGCGTTCCCTTCTCCGGCTCGACCGTCTCCTGGGCCACCACAGCCGGCACCTCCTATCTCATCCGCCTCGGCGGCTTCGGCGGCGGCACCGGCTCCAGCGACCTGACCATCACCTCAACCGCCAGCCCGGCCAACGACCTCTGCGCCGACGCCACCCCCGTCGGCGAAGGTACGTTCCCCTACAGCAATGCCTGCGCCTCGACCGACGGCCCGTCGCCCTGCGGCCTCCTGGGCAACGACATCTGGTTCCGCTACACGGCCAGTTGCACGGGCCAGGTCACGGCGACAACGTGCTCGCCCAGCCGCACCCACGACACCGTCATGGCCGTCTGGGACGGCGGCGCCTGCCCGCCTACGACGATGATAGGTTGCAACGATGACGGTCCGCCCTTCTGTGCCGTCGCCGGCGTTCCCTTCTCCGGTTCCACGATAACCTGGGCCGCGACCGCCGGGAACCAGTACCTGATCCAGGTCGGCGGCTTCGCTGGTTCGAGGGGCACCGGCGTGCTGAGCGTCCGGTGCCCGTGCCCGTGCGACTGGAACCACAACGGCGTGCTCAACAGCCAGGACTTCTTCGACTTCCTGACCAGCTTCTTCGCGGGCAACGCCGACTTCAACGGCAGCGGCGCGACCAACAGCCAGGACTTCTTCGACTTCCTCAACTGCTTCTTCGCCGGCTGCCCCTGACACCGCCCGCGCCTGAGCCCGGCGTCCGCCGGAGATCCCTCTGACCACACAGCCCGCGCCATCCGGCGCGGGCTTTTCATTGATCTTGCGCGTGCTCACGCCGTCCGGCGGGCCTGCTTCTTCGCCGCCCGCTCGAACGCCAGGATCGTCACGTCGTCGTGCTGGTGCAGCGATCCGCTCTGGTTGTCGATGTCGTCGGCCAGCATCTCCAGCGCCGTGCCGATGGGCTGCCGATGCACCTCGTCGCGGATCGCCGCCAGCCGACGCAGGTAGGCCGGGCCCGCCGCCAGCTCCTTCAGGCTCGCCGTCTTGGACCCGGGCAGCGCCAGCTCCACCCCGTCGGAATGCACCAGCAGCACCTCTCCCTCGTCCAGGCGGAACGTGTCCTGCTCGTACTTCACACCCTCCACGACCCCCAGCAGCGTCCCCGAGGCCCTGGTCACGATCATCCCGCCGGGCCCGATCCGCAGCGGGGGCGGATGCCCCGCGCACGCCACCGACACGTCCCCCGTCCGGATGTCGATGATCCCGCACACCGCGGTCGCGAACCTCGTCGGACCGGCGCGGCTGGCGCACAGATCCCGGTTCAGCCGCTCCATCGCCTCGGCGGGGGGGACCAGCCTGTAGGTGTCCCCGGTGATCTCCTTCTGCGGGATATTCGCCGAGATGAACAGCGTCATCAGCGCCGCGGGCACGCCGTGCCCCATCGCATCGGCGAGGAAGAACCCAAGGTGGTCCTCGTCCAGGCGCGAGATGTCGTAGATGTCCCCGCTCACGAACCCTGCCGGACGGAAGATCACCGCCGCTTCGAACTCCTCGGTCGACGGGAGCGACTTGGGCAGGAACTCCCTCTGCACGCGCGAGGCCAGCAGCAGCTCGTCGTGCAGGCGCCCGATCTCCGCCGCGGCCTCGCCCTGCGCGGCCTGGTTCAGCCTGATCGTCTGCTCGAGCGTCCGCACCGTCGCCTGGCGGTGGCACAGCGAATACAACATCGCGGCGATCGTCGCCGGCGGAGAATCGGCCGGGGCCGGGATCAGGCCGTCGAGCTGCATCGCCCCCAAGGGGTTCGGCCCGGGCCGGTGCAGGACAATCCCCGGCACCAGCGCCTGCTGGATCGTGTCCAGCAGCCGCAGCGTGGCCCCGTCAACCACCCCCGACCCGTCCAGCCGCACGACGCACGCGTCCCACTCCGGGCGCACGCCGATGGCAAGGAGCGCCCGCAGCGCCTGCTCCTGGCTGAGATGCTCGAGCTTGACCCCGGCGCCGGGAGACGGCCAGGTGCGCGCGACCAGCTCCAGCGCCCGTGTCCCCGCGCCTTCGGCGGAGGGGGACTGGGCGGCGATCACGGCGATTGTGGGCATTGGCTGGCCGGGCAGGCAGTCGGGGCGAACCGGTGACGCCGCTCGGGCGTCGGGGCCCTCCAGGTCGGCGAAGGGAAGGAGGGCCGCTGCCAGATCGACCTACTTCGCCAGCTTCTTGAGTTCCTCCGCCTTCATCTGCACCAAGTCGCCCTCCTTCACCCCAAGCTTCTGGATCATCCCCCCCTGCAGCTCGATCACGAGCTGCGACGGGAACCGGCTTGGGTACGGCTTCAGCCGGTCCTCGTATTTCTTGTTGGTGCCTGTCTTCGAGTCCAGATCCGTTTCCCCGTCCCCTCGTGCCGGCTCCGATTGCATCGCGTGCATCGACAGCACCCGCCCGCTCCCGTCCAGGTACAGGATGTCGATCGGGATCGGGCAATCGCGCATCACGAAACTCCGCTGCTGCGCTCTGGGGAACACGAACAGCATCCCCCCGTCGTCGTCGATGTGCGTCCGCCCTCCCAGACCCTTGAACTGCTTGTCCTGGTCGGCGACGATCTCCAGGTAGAACTGCTTCCCGGCGATCTTCACCGGCGCGATGTTCGCCGCCGTCTTCTCCTCGCAGCCGCGCATCGTCCCCATCGCCACGGCCACCCCCATCAGTAGCGCGACCACCGCTCCGATCTTCACGAGCCTGCTTGTGCCAACAGCCATTGATCATCCTCCGGCCCGAAGACCACGGGCGTGCGGGGAATACTACTCGAATCCAGCGCCCTGACGAACTCCGCCGTGCTCATTTCCCGCCTGCCGCTCCCTTCCTCCGTGCACCCGCACCACCCCGCCACCAGCCCCACCACCGCCCCCGGCGGCACGCCGAGCGAGCGGTAATGCTCCACCCGCGTGTCGCCGTGGCGCTTGGCCAGCCGCTTGCCGTCGCGCCCCAGCACCAGCGGGAGATGCATGTGCCGCGGCTCGGGCGCCAGCCCCAGCGCCCGGTAGAGCAGGAGCTGGCGCGCCGCCGAGTCGAGGAGGTCGTCGCCGCGGATCACGCTCGTCACGCCCTGCCGGTGGTCGTCCACGACCACCGCGAGCTGGTAGGCCGGTTGGCCGCGCCTGGTCCAGACCACGAAATCGCCCACGATCCTCGAGATGTCCGGCGACTGCGGGCCGGCGAAGTCATCATCGAATGGCACCGGTCGATCCGGCACCGCGAACCGCCAGTTCGTCCCCTCCGGCCCCGTGCCGCGGTCCACCCCGTCGAAATCCAGCGATTTCAGCGCCGGGCGCAGGTGCCGCGGGTACGACGTCTCGTGCGACCCCTCCTGCGGTGCCGACGCCGCGGCCTCGATCTCCGTGCGCGTCAGTGAACACGGATAGACCAGCCCCCTGGCCGCCAGTATCCGTATCGCCGCGCGGTACGGCTCCAGGTCGCGAGACTGCACCAGCGGCTCGGGGTTGTCCCAATCCATCCCTAGCCAGCGGAAAGTCCCGAGGATCGACTCCACCGCCCCCGGCTTCACCCGCGGTGAATCCAGATCCTCGATCCGCATCACCACCCGAAATCCCCGCTGCCGCGCCAGCGCCCACGTGACCAGGAACGTCCGCGCGTTCCCCAGGTGCAGCGCCCCGGTCGGCGAGGGCGCCAGGCGGGTCACACCGGCGACCGCCGTTTGTTCGGATCCGGATTGTCTCTCGCTTGCAGGTAGCACTTACCCCGGGAAGATACACTGGCGGGCGCCGGGAGGCGGGGTGGACAAGCGCCCCTGGGGGGTGGCCGATCGGGTTGCGGCGGAGTGGTGGGTGCGTCGGGAGGGCGGAGGGGGCGATGGAGGCGTCGATGGAGAAGATGAGCCCGGCACAGATCGAAGCGGCCATCAAGAGCTTTCCGGACTGGTCAGAGATAGGTGACGCGATCCAACGCACCTACCAGTTCAAGGACTTCGTCGAGTCGATGAAGTTCGTCAACAAGGTGGCCGAGGCCGCCGAATCCACCCAGCACCACCCCGACATCCTGATCCGCTGGAACAAGGTCACGCTCACGCTCAGCACGCACGACGCCGGCGGGATCACGCAGAAGGATTTCGATCTGGCCGCGAAGTGCGACGGGTTTATCCCCGCGCCCAAGCCGATTCCCCAGGTTGTCCAGGCGCCGGTCGCACCGACCGCGGCGCAGGCCGCCGGGGGCGCAAAGAAGGGCAAGAAGGGCTGAGCGCACGGGCACCGCCGGCGCCCCGCCCAGCGGGGCGCGCGTGACGTCTACTTCAGCTCGACATTCCAGTACGCCTCGTCCAGGAACGCCTTCCACGAGGCGTAGCGCTCCTGCCCCAGCCTGACCGCGATCAGGGGGTTGCGCTTCGGCCGGATCGGCTTCCGCGTGAGGTGCATGTGCGCCTCGTCGGGCGTGCGTCCGCCCTTCTTGGCGTTGCACTTGACGCAGGCGCAGACCAGGTTCTCCCACGTATCCTCGCCCCCCTTGGCGCGCGGGATCACGTGGTCGATCGACAGGTCGCAGGTCGAGTAGTGCTTCCCGCAGTACTGGCACTGGTTGCGGTCGCGCGCGAACAGGTTCCGCCGGTTCAGCTTCACGATCTGCGCCGGCAGCCGGTCATACCCCAGCAGCCGGATCACCTTCGGCACCGCGATCTCGAACCGCACCGTCCGCACCCAGTCGTGCTTGGTCGCCTCGAAGCCCTTCTTGGCCGCCGACACCGCTGTCCACGTCGGGAAGTCGTAGTTGAGGTACTGCCCGTCGTCAACGTGGATCACCTCCGCCAGGTTGCGGCAGAGCATGCAGAACGCCCGCCGGGCCGAGATCACCCGAACCGCGACGTACAACTTGTTGAGCACCAGGACTTTGCAGTCCAGCCCGCTGGGCAGCACCAGCGCCGCGGCGACCGCGCCGCCGGGCGAGCCCATGGCCATCAGGGCGTGATCGATATCGGCCTCGTCGGGCGCGTACCCGCCGTTGGGAGCCGGCTTGCGTGGTTTTCCGCGAGCGGTCGACATACCCGATCCTGTCCGGCGGAACCGGATTCCACCCTGACAGAGCGTAGACGATGAACGCCCATCAGGCAACGGATCGGGGTTTGGTGGGCATGAAGGGGCGCCGCGCCTGCGGGACGACCGGGCTGGTAGGGGCGAGTAGACGCCTCAATGCCGGAAGTGCCGCACGCCTGTCACCAGGCATGTCACCCCCCGCGATTCACAGAGCTTCAACGTGTCCTCATCGCGCTTCGACCCGCCCGGGTGGACGATCATCGAGACCCCGGCGTCGATCAGCGCCCTCGGGCCATCCTCGAACGGGAAGAAGGCGTCGCCGACGGCGATCGCCCCGCGGGCCAGCGCCCCCGCCTTCGCCGCGGCGATCCTGCACGCCGTCACGCGGTCGACCTGTCCGGACCCCACGCCGAAGATGCGGACGATCCCCGGTTCCCCCGGCGCCGTCCCGCCCACGACGATCGCGTTGCTCATGACGTGCCGGCAGACCGTCTCCAGCCGTGCCGCCGCGCCGAGCTGCGCCGGCGTGGGCGCCGGCCCGGCCCTGTGCTGCCACTGCTCGGGCGAGGCGCTGCGCGTGTCCCGATCCTGCACGAGCATGCCGCCCGGCACCGACCGGTAGTCGAGCTTGCGGGCGGCGGAGGGCCCGCGGTCGCCCACCGCCAGCAGGCGCACGTTGGCCCAGCGCTCCTTCAGCATCGCCAGCGCGCCGTCCTCGAACTCGGGGGCCACGATCACCTCCAGGAACACGTCCTCGCGGCAGACCCGCTGCGCCGCGCCGAGATCCAGCGTCACGCTGACGGCCAGGATCCCTCCGTACGCCGCGACGGGGTCGCCCGCGATCGCGCCGTCAACGGCCGCCGAGACCGACCCCGCCACCGCCGCCCCGCACGGGTTGGTGTGCTTGACGACGCACGCCGCCACCTCGTGCGCCGGCGCGCCGCCCGAGAGTTTTCGCAGCGACTTGACGACCTCCAGCGCCGCCGCGGCGTCGTTGATGTTGTTGTAGCTCAGCTCCTTCCCGTGGAGTTGGCGGGCGTTGACGATGCTGGGGCCGGTGGAGGCGGGGTCGCGGTACAGCGCCGCCGCCTGGTGGGGGTTCTCGCCGTAGCGCAGCTCATCGACCTTCGTGTACGACAGGCGGAGCACCTGCGGGAACGGCCCGGGCGTCCGCCGGCTGAGGAACGCCGCGATCGCCGCGTCGTACTCCGCCGTCTTGCCGAACGCCGATGCCGCCAGCTCCGCCCGCAGCTCCAGCGTCGTGCACCCGTCGTTGGCGTCCAGCTCGCTGACGACCCGGTCGTACCGCCCCGCCGAGGTCACGACCGTCACCCACTGGTAGTTCTTCGCCGCGGCCCGCAGCATCGCCGGCCCGCCCACGTCGATCTGTTCGATCGCTTCCTCCAGCGTCACCCCCGGGGCGGAGACGGTCCGCTCGAACGGGTAGAGGCTGATGCACACCAGGTCGATCGGCTCGATCCCGTGCGCCTTCATCGCCGCGACGTGCTCGGGGTTGTCGCGCCGGCCCAGGATCGCCCCGTGCACCGACGGGTGCAGGGTTTTCACCCGCCCGTCCATGATCTCCGGGAACCCGGTCACCTGCTCGATCGGCGTTACTTTGATGCCCGCGTCGGCCAGCACCCTGGCTGTCCCGCCTGTGGAGATGATCCGCACCCCCCGCGAGACCAGCGCGCGGGCGAACGGAACCAGGTCGGTTTTGTCGGAAACGCTCAGCAGGGCGCGCCGTATGGGAACGGGGTTGGTCATGCCTCTCTGGCCCCTCAGTGCCCGTCGGGGCGGGTTCCCGTCCCGCTCACCGGGGCACGAACTTCGCCGCGACGCCGCGCGAAGTGACGGCGTACAGGTTCCCGTCCACGAACTTGTCCGTCTTGAGGAACGCCACGTCCGTGAGCTGCACGCGCTCGACGACCGACCCGCTCGCGGGGTCCATGGTCACCGCGTCGTGCCCGTCCCAGGCGATCAGCCGGCCATTGCGGATCCCCACGATGTGCCCGAGCACTTCGGCAGACGTCCAGATTTCCTTCCCGCTCGACGCGTCGAACGCCACCATCCCCGTGCCGTCGATCGCGCAGTACAGCCGTCCCTCGTGGTGGACCGGCTGATGACGCAGCGGCGTGTCGGTCCTCTTGCGCCAGCGCACGGCGCCGCCGTTCGGGTTGACCGCGTAGATCGACTGGTCGCGGCTGGCGACAAACATCGACGAGTCCGATGCCACGGGATCCACCGACACACCGCCGTAGATCCGGGCGCTGCCGACGCTCTCCCCCGACGCTCCATCCACGAACCGGATGGACCCCTGATCCGAGACGAAGCCGACCACGCCGTTCTTGAACAGCACGCCGTTGGACTCGATCCCCCCCTGCACCGTGTTCCCCCACATCCGGAAGCCCTGCATCTTGAGCTGCCCGAAAATCTCGCCCGTCGAGGTGCCGAAGACGAGCATCTCCCCAAGCACGATTGGGCGGGTGCTCACCACCCGGTCCAGCTGCTGCTTCGCCAGGAGCGTCCCCGTGTCCGCGTCGAGGTAGAACGCCTCGCTCTCGCTGCAGACGACGATGCGCCCGGTGGGCGTGTCGCGGACGATGCCGACGAACCTGGTGAGCGGGGTCGCCAGGGCCTCGTGCCATCGAACGGCCGCGCTGTTGGCCTCGATAATCGAGAGCTCCCCGGCCGAGTCCAGGACCGCCAGCACGTCGCCGAGAATCTCGAACGACTGCACCCGGGCCCCGCGCGTCATCGTCGGGAACCCCGACCACTCGTGCCGGTACCCCAGCGCGCCGTACGAATCGCGGTCTTTCTTGATGACCTCCGCCCGTTGCTCGGGCGTGAGGTACCCGCCCCCTCCGCAGCCGGCGACAGCCGCCGCGGCGACCAGGGCGGCGATCAACAGGCCGAAGCGAGCGCGGCGAGGGCGACTGTGCGAAGAGTTGAAGCTGCTAGACATCCGACCGGACCTCCAAAAGCCAGCCCCTTCCGCCCCGCCCTTCCTTCCCCCGCCGGCGTGTGCTTCCTTTCGCGGGAATCGGCCCAGCCGTTCCCTGGCGCGAAGCGGGGCAGTGTATCGGCTTTCCTTCCCCCGTGCGGCCCACGGCCTTCGACGGGCGGGGAGAGGGGGGTGGGGGGGCACCGGGCACGCGGGTATCCTCCTGCCGTGTTTACTGGGTTGGTGCAGGCTGTGGGGACGGTTGTTTCGATTGTGCGCGTGCCGATCGGGATGCGGTTGCTCGTGGACACGGGCGGGTGGGGGCATGCGCCGGGGGTGGGGGAATCGATCTCGGTGGGGGGGTGCTGTCTGACGGTAGCGGGCCGGGTCGGCGGCGGGCTGGCGTTCGATGTGGTGCCGGAGACGATGGCCCGGACGACCCTGGGGCGGCTGGCGGCGGGGTCGCGGGTGAACCTGGAGCATTCGGTGACCGCGGCGACGCTGATGGGGGGACACATCGTCCAGGGACATGTGGACGGGGTCGGAGAGGTGCTGACGACGGTGCGCGACGGGGAGCACCGGGTGAGGGTGCGCCCGCGGCGAAGCGATGCGATGCTCGGCGACCTGATGCAGTACATCACGCCGAAGGGGAGCGTGGTGGTGGATGGGGTCTCGCTGACGGTGGCGGCGATCGGGGACGACTGGTTCGAGGTGGCGCTGATCCCGACGACGCTCGCGCAGACGACGTTGGGAGAGCTGCGAGAAGGGAGCGAGTGCAACCTTGAGACGGACGTGATCGCCAAGACGGTGGTGTCGTGGCTGCGGCGGTACGGACCCCCGGGCGGCGCGGCATAAATGGCCCATTTTCAGGCATTTCCATGCGAGTAATGGGGATCGATCCCGGGCTGCGCCTGACCGGCTACGCGTGCGTGGAGCGCGCGAAGGGTTCGCGCGTGGAGATCTCGCACGACGGGATCGCGCTCATCGAGGCGGGCGTTTTTCGTCTGCGTGCGGGAAGGCCGGTGAGCGATCGGCTGCTCGAGCTTGATGAGGATTTCGGCGCGGTGCTCAAGCGGCTGAAGCCGGAGCTGGTCGCGGTCGAGAAGCTGTACGCGCACTACAAGCACCCGACGACCGCCGCGATTATGGGGCACGCACGCGGCGTGGTGCTCCTGGGCATCCGGCGCGCGGGGATGCGGCTGGTCGAGCTGGGGGCGACGGAGGTGAAGAAATCACTGACGGGGAACGGGCACGCGAGCAAGTCGCAGATGCAGGGGGCCGTGCAGGTGCAGCTGGGGCTGGCGTCGAGGCCGGAGCCGCCGGATGTGGCCGATGCGATCGCGATCGCCCTCTGCGCGGCGAGGCGGGCCAAGGACTGACCCCCGCCCCCCCTTCCCGCCCCTCCCGACCTCATCCTCGCGGCACCCCCGGTCCCCGGGTTTTGAAATTGTCAAGCCCATCTTGCGCGCCAAATTGGGGGAATAGCATGCGATTTCCGAGCGTTTTTGATGACGTTCGGTGGACTAACCAGCATGTTCTGCGCGCCCGGCTGGCCGCCGGCCCGGTCCTCCCGGTCGCCGCGGCGGGATGGCGAAACCCGACCCCGGTTCCGGTTGGGTGGCGGGGGTCGGGAGCGACCCGGAACGTCCCCTCCGGTTCCCCAAAGTCCAACCTATTTCCAGTGTCGCCTACAGTTGGCCGCGATCCTGACTTTGGATCTCCGTTGACCCTGGGTCGCCGCTTTTTGGGCGCCCGTGTCCTTCTTCTTGAGAGCCGGAATGAACGCAACCAAGGTGTCGTCTGAATCGGGGGCGTGCGGGACTTCGTGCGGGTGCAGCGGCAACGGGGCGGCGAAGGTGGACGTGGGGGCGAA
>JBGPJM010000183.1:0-10374 GCA_041485385.1 Phycisphaerae bacterium
AACGCCGCCCCCCGGCTGGCGTCGCCGCCGAAGGCGGTGCCGTTGACGTACAGGAGGCCGCTCAGCAGGCGGGGCGTCTTGGCCCGGACCGCCTTGGGGCGGTTGTGGTAGGCGTCCCAGGCGCCCCGGTCGACGATCGCGGGGTGGGCGTTCTCGACGACGATGGCCCGGTCGTTGGAGAGGTTCAGCCGGAAGTTCCGGCTGCCCTTCTCGGCGACCCAGATGTTCGACGCGGCCGTGCCCAGGTACGCCACGTTCCGGAGCACGCTGGCCACGCTGCTCTTGCCCCAGCCACCCCCGCGCGCGGCCGGTACGCCGGCGTGGTTGAGCGCCGCGGCGATCGCGGCGTCCCCCTTGCCGGTTGCCGCCATGTCGAAGATCCGCCGGACCACGGTCGCCTGCTCGGGGACGACCACCAGCGTGCCCCGGCCGTCGGCGCCGGGCGGTGGGTTGCGGTAGCCGTAGGGCGCGGGGCCGGAGTTCTTCTTCCCCCGCTTGGCCTTCTCGCGCTTGCCCCGTCCCATGCGCTCCTTGATCCGCTCGGACTCGGCGCGGTCCACGAGGCTCTGGATCCCGACCATGAACCGCTCGTCGATGCTGGCGAGGTCGCGGACGACGTTGTTGATGATGACCTTGGCCCGCCGCTCCTTCAGTTCGCGCATCAGCATGGCGACTTCGAGTTCGTCGCCCCTGGTGAGCCGGGACTGCTCGATGACCCAGACGGCGTCGGGGGCCTTGTCGCGCACGCACGCGAGGACCTGCTGGAGGACGCGGCGGTCGCTGGCGGCCTGGGTAGCCGACTCGCACCCGATGAACTCGTCCACGGTCGTCCAGCCGTTCTGCTCGGCGAGGGCGCGGTACGCGGCCTGCTGCGACGGCAGGGACGCGCCCTTGTCCGCCTGGGTCTCGGTGCTGACTCGGAATAGCGCGACGACACGCATAGGGCGGCACTCACTCGCGGCCGGAGGTATCCGGCGGCACGTCCTGATCTACCTGAATCTCTCGCATGGATGCAAGGGGTTTCTGCGACAGGACGTCCGTCGCGGGCATGTGCTGCCAGCGGATGACGATCTGCGTGACGCGGTCGCAGTCGCCGGCCGCGGCGGCTTCGAGGATGGCCCGCTTGATGACGGCCTCGGCGGCCTCGACCTCGGCGGCCATGTGCAGGACGGTGCGGGCGAACTGGTCGGGCGGGTCGGTCTGGTCGGGGCGCGCGATCATGGCTCGCCTCCTTTGAACGGGGGATCTGGGGCTCCAGATTCCGGGTCCGATTCGTTTCGCGCCTCTAAGAGAGTGGGCTTGCGCGAATCGAATCCGACGCGGCCGTAGCGGTAGGCGGCGCCCTTCCTCCCCGTCCCGGTTCGTTCCCACCTCCCCTCCTCGAACCCCTTCTTCAGGTCACCGTCGATGGTGCGCTGACCGGGCTTGTGGTCTCCCGGCCAGACATCGAGCACCTCCTCAGCCGTCCGACCGGCCTCGGCGCCGGCGAGGACATCGTCGATGATCGTCATCCGGTCCGCCTGGCCCACCTCGGCCTTGCTGCCGGCCGATCGGTAGCCCACGCCCTCCACAAACTCGACGACGGCCTCGGGCGGTGTGTCGTCGAAGCGGCCGTACGCCCGGATCACCCGCCTGCGGTCGCCCGCGTCCGTGGGCGCAAAGCGGCGCATCTCCATGATCACGTCCACCATGCCGGGGAGAGCGCCCGACCCCCGGCTCGCCTGGCCCTCGTTGGCGTCGCCCTTTCGAGGATGGTGAACCAGCAACAGCGCCGCGCCCTGCTCGACGATCCCCCAGAGCGGCATCAGCGCCGCCCCGACCTCGGAGGCGTTGTTCTCGTCCTGCACCGGCCAGAGCGAGGGCAGGGTGTCGAAGATGACCAGCCCGTACTCCTCGGACTTCACCCTCTCGACCACCATGCCGACGAAGGCGATCCAGTCCGCCACGCTGGGCTTGGCCCGGAACGGCCGGCGCGCGATGTGCAGGCTGGCGCCCAGGTCCAGCAGGTCACGGCGCTTGGTCCACAGCCCCGCCGCTTCCTCGCTCACGACCAGGATCTTGATCCCCGACGCCGGGCCAACCAGGCCGCCGCCGCGCTGCAGATCGCGGATGAGATGGCTGAGCAGGGTCGTCTTTCCCGCCTTCCACAAGGCGGTGAGGAGCGTGATGTAGCCGGGGGCGATGTACCCGTCCCAGATGAACGGCGGCGGCACCGACTCCCCTAGTTCGGTGATCGGCACGGGGTTGAATTCGATTCGCGCAAACCTCTTTTCTATAGGTGCGCGAATCGAATCCGAAGGCTCGGACAGACGGAACCCGTCGTACCTGGCCGCTTCCTCCCACCTGCCCCCCTCCGGAGTCTGGGGATCGTTCATGGTGTATCCCCTCCGAGCAGGATGGCCGAGTTGGCCTCGTCCTCGCCCATCGCCACCGCGAAGGCGGCATTGACCAGTCCCCGCAGCCACGAGAGCTTCACCCGCCGCTCGACCTGATCGGCGGCGGATCGCAGTTCGCTCGCCAGCAGCGGGCAGTGGGCATCCTCGATCTGCAGCCGCACGAGATGGATCGCCCAGTCCTCGGCGTCGGGGATGGAGGTGTACCGCAGTTCACGGGTGATCGCCCTGGCCTCGGCGACGAAGGCCGGCGGCGGGTTCACGGGTAACCAGGGGTTGCCGGCGATGATCGCCGACGACATCGTCCTGACCGCGCCCGCCGGGAACATCAGCGGGCCGTGCCGGCGGGCGAGGTCGCGGGCCGCCTGGTACGTCGCCAGTCCGTTGATCATGTAGACGTGCCGGACTTCGACGGGCAGCGGACCCGAGGCCGCGGGAAGCGAATCGACGCGCTGGAGGATCTGGGCGATGGGCGAGAGGTCAGTCGCGGTCGGCATCAACGCCCCCCTTCGCCGCCCGCTCCGAGAGCCAGCGGGTCAACTCCGCGACCGGGAAGATGACGGCGTTCCCGAGCCGCAGGTGTGGGATCTCGTGCTGGTGCATCGACAACATACGCGGGCTGATCCCGAGCGCCTCCGCCGCCTCTCGGGGGCGCAAGCCGAGGCGCGGGATCAGGGGGCAGACACCGGCCAGCATCGGCGCGCGCGGTGGAATGCGGGCGGGGAGATCAGCCATTGGCAGCATCCCTCCGTGCGGCCTCTCGCAGGCGGTCCATGACGATGCGTTCAACCGTCTCGGGATCGAAGAGCAAGACGCCGCCGGCGTCGAGATGCGGAATGCGCCCTTCCTTGGCTTCCTCGCGGAGCCACTTCGCGGGCACGTTCAGCCGCGTCGCCATCGCATGCAGCGGCCACGGGGTTCTGGCAACTTTCTTCATGCCAAAACCATGCGCGCCATTCGCGTTGCGGGATACAGCGCATGAGTGGCGTGTTTGCAGCGCCTATGCGGGGGACGAATCCGCCTTCGGGAAGAAGTACCCGATGCGACGACGATTCTTGAGCCCCCACAGCTTCAACTCGGGAATCACATCCTTTGTCAGCGAGCTCTGACTCAGGAAGATCGGGGGTTTCAGTTCACTCAGCGCCTTAGTAATCTGCCTACCCGTCATCCCCCGGTCGGCCGACAGTGCACGCAGGAGATCCTTCACTGCCCGCGCGCGATCGCTCAACGGAGTCCTGGCAGGCTTGTCCGCCTTTGTCCTGCGGTTGATCGGTTTCTCGCGTCTCTTCCTTGTGCGCGCCCGTTGTTTCGCGACTGGCGAACGTCCCCGTTGCGGCTTGGTGCGTCGTTCCCCCGGATTCGCCGGCTTCCCGCTCTCGGTCGAGGTGATGGCACCGTTCGAACCGAGCCGCGACTGCGCGAGCGCCCTTCCGCCGTCCGGCGTCAACTGCACAAACAGACGCCTCATTGGCTCGGCAGCACGGGCGCTGGCTGCCATCAACATATGGACCGACCCGGTGTGGCCGCACATTTCTCGGGGCTGCAACCACCATCCCCACACGCCCGAACCATCAGCGGATGAGGTTCCATGTTTCGTGTGAGACATGAACCGGATGAATCGGCTGTCCTCGCACACCGTCAGGAGGTCAGGGTTGGCCAGATCAGACGGGAGATCGGCGACCGGCATCGCCAGTCCCTCGGTGTTCTCAGCGATGAACTCGATTAAGCGAAGGGCCAAGGGTGAAGGTGTGGCCACGGTTTCGGTCCTCTCGGTACTGATCGCCGTTCTTGAGGAGGCCGTCATTCCGAACGCGGGGTCGTTCTCGATGAGCCGCGCCGCGAACTCGGTATCTTCGACGAAGGCGTCCAAGCCAGTAGACGGTTTCAGGCCGAACTGTTTGCGGTAGTCGTGGACGAAGTCGCGCCAGGCGCTAGCACGGTGTCGATCCGGGTGTCCCCCGTGCGAAATGAGGACCTCCCTCGCAGCTGGGTAAGCCGAAAAGGCGCCCCTCTTCGCCAGCTTGACCATCATGGATCCCGCGACCTCCAGCGCCTTGGAATCCCCGTACCCGGTCTTTGCCGCGGCCCGGAACCACGCGATTGCTTCCTCAGCGGTGATGGGCGCCGCCTCCAGCGCCGCCCGGGCGTTCTGCTCGCGCAGCTCGCGGTCGTGGCGAGCCTGTCGGGAGCGATCGGACGACCCAAGCAAGACCCTTGGCACGGCGGCCGCGACGCGCCCGTCGGTTGACGGCGCTGACGAGACGGTTTGTCGGAAATGCTCCGCAGCCCGCTCAACCTGGCGCATCAGCCGGCCGAGGTTCCGATTCCGGATCTCCAGCCCGTGTTCTTCGTAGCCGACGCAGTAGCTCAACAGGCCCTCGCGATCGTTTGGGAATCCGTACCGGTCAGCCTCCGCGCTCCAGGGCGGGCACGGATCGAGACCGATCGAGGATGGGTCAAAGCTCGGATCGTCGGCGACGACGAACAGCAGGGCCACGTCCCACCACGCGCCGTCCGTGCGGCGGAGGTCGGATGGTGCGTAGATCACATCCTCCAGCATCTCCGCCAGCGCGAACCACGGCGTCGCGCACGCGTTGATAACCTGTTCCGGATCGAGTTCGGCGCGCACCTGCGCAGGCGTGAGCTTGCCGGTCGCCCAAAGCACCCGTTGGGCAAAGACGTACGCGTCCTCGGCGCTGGTCTTGGTCAGGTTGACCCGGTAGGGAACTGAGTAACTCCCGATGCGCCCCTGGGTGGCGTTCTTCAGGTGCCCGACCAGATTCCACAGGACGCTGTTGACCTGATTGTCCCACCGGCCAACGGCTTCGTATGCGCGCTTCATCCAGTGCGGGACGGGCCGGTCTGCGGCCCAGCCGATCACCTCAAATCGCGCGGGTGGATTCTGAGGGTCAACCCGCATCCCCGAGTCGTCCTCCAGCGAGTCGCGGTCCAACACGATCTCTCGGGCAAGGGGGAGCAGCTTGACCGTCTCCTCGACTCCCTTTCGCTTCTTGGAGTTGTGCTCGGCGACGAACTCGTGAATTCGCTTGGTGATTCGCTCTGCGGCGCCGCGGGCCTTGTCACGGTGGCGCAGCAACAGACCGCGCAACTCTGCGCGGAGCTTGTCCCGGAGGAGGCCATCGCGTTGGGGGTCGTAGGAGGGAGGCTCAGATCCGGCGGGGTGCGGCACGGTGCTCACCTTTCCCGGGTCGGACCGGGGCGAACGCCGGCGGTGAGCTGTCGGTCGTTGGCCCCGATCGCAGGCCGGTGATCAGCCGGCCTTCCCGGATGCCGGATACTACCGGGCGGCGCACCGCCGAGCGTACAACCGACAGGGGCCGGCCGATCAGAACGTCGCCCGTCGTCCTCTGGTAGCCGCCGACCGCCTCCTGGAATTCCAGCATCAGCGTCGTTTCGATTTCCTTTCGTGCTTCTTCGGCGGGTGCAGCGGCATCACGGACCCTCCACACGGCCGTCCCACGAGGTTCTCCACCGGCTTGGCGTTCATCGCGACGCGCCCCCCATCGGGTCCAGGGCGGAGCTTGGCGCGGTAGGTCCTGGTGCAGCGCTTGCAGAACACCCGCGAGAACCTGCCGGTCCGCTCGGGGAGCACCACGCAGTGGCCGAGCGGCCGGCCGCCCGTCTTCGGCTCCACGGTGTCGCAGAACGGGCACGGCATCGGACGTTCAGATTCGGCGGCTCGTTCCAGTCGATTCAGGCGGTGGCGAAGGGCCATATTCCGCACCGTAGACAGGTCACCGGTGCTGGACCACGTGGCGGTCCGGGCGGGGCGACCGGGAGGGTGTGATCCACCGACTCGCCCGGTCCGCTTGGCGCCAGCGTTGCAATCGCCGGCGCTGCCCGTTCGGTGATGGTAAACGGGATCCACACGGGCGGAGCAACCGACAGCCGCCGACAGGTTGTCCCTGATCCGCCAGCAGCGTCGCGCCCTAACGCCCGGGCCCGGTGTGCCGGCGCCGTGCGCGCGATCGTCCGGCCACGCCTACAGAAGGCTCCGGCTCACAGCTCTCCTGCGCCGCACGCAGCACGGCGAGACGATCCACGAGGGCTTGGCGGACCTCGGCCTCCTCCGCCTCGGTGAGCTGGGCGCTGACCTGACCGATGGGCTCCCGGTCATAGTCGATCCCGAATCCCATCTGGTGGTGCGCGAGCCGGAGGAACAGATCGAACGCCTGGACGTCGCTCCTGATCAGCGCCATGGGGTCCTCGGCGGGGGGCAATTCCTCGGCGCGGGCTGCGGCGGCGCGCTCGAGTCGGGCGAGTCGTCGGGTCAGGTTCATCGGCGGCTCCGGGTCAGGTTCCGGTGCATGCGACCACCGCTGGGTGATCGGCCGGCCGGCCCGGTTGCCGACAGTGCCGTCCCGCCTCCTCGGCCTCCGCGCGCCGCCTCTCCCTCGCCGCGGCGTCGAGGCGGAGGATGCGGGTTTTCAGGCTTCGGTTCATGGCAGGGATCCCCTTGTCCCTGCTGCGGCACGGTAGGCGCGGCGGCGAGGAGGGCGGCGCCGCGGTTACCGGCCGGGCTGCTTGGCGTCAGGCGCGGATTCCTCGTGACACGGCTACCTGGGTCCGGTAGGCTGCCCCTGGCGCCACGGCCGGCGGCAGGGAGCCTGACCATGAGGCGACGTGCTTTCGCGCGGGCGGCATTGACCGCCGGTGTGGTGGTGTCCGCGTCTCGGGCCCTTGCCCAACCGGTCTTCACCAACCTCGGCACACTTCCCGGTGGGAATAGATCGTCCGCCACGGGCGTGAGCGCCGACGGTTCGACGGTCGTCGGTAGGGGGGGCCTCGCGGTCACCACTCACGCGATCCGCTGGACGATCCTGGGAGGCATGCAGGACCTTGGAACACTTCCCGACGGCGGCGCCTCTGAGGGCTACGGCGTGAACGGGGACGGTTCCGCTGTTGTTGGGAACAGCTACACCCGCGCGTTTCGCTGGACCAGCGCCGGCGGGATGGAGAACCTTGGCGCGCTTCCGGACGGGGATGGGTTTGTGTCGTCCGCCTTCGGCGTGAGCGGCGATGGTTTGGTCGTGGTAGGGCGCAGCGAGTCCCCCAACGGCCTTCGTGCATTCCGCTGGTCAAGCACCGACGGGATGCAGGATATGGGCACGCTTCCAGAAGGGCTTTCGTCGCAAGCCTGGGGTGTGAGTGCCAACGGCTCAACCGTCGTCGGCTGGAGCGATTCCGCTTCCGGCCTTCGCGCCTTCCGCTGGACCATCGGCTTGGGGATGCAAGACATTGGCACACTCCCGAACGGAGGTGATTCGCTTGCCTACGCGGTGAGCGGCGACGGTTTGGCTGTCGTCGGTGAAGCCGATTCATCCAACGGCGTTCATGCAATTCGCTGGACTGCCGCCAGAGGGATGCGGGACCTCGGAACGCTTCCGGGGGGCGCTGGGTCGGTCGCCTTCGGCGTGAGCGCCGACGGCTCTACTGTGGTCGGGTACAGCGAATCCTCGATCGGCGATCATGCGTTTCTGTGGGCCCAGTTCTTGGGCATGTTGGATCTGAATACCTACCTGCCGACCTTGGGCGTAGACCTCCGCGGCTGGAGCCTAGACACGGCCACCGGCGTCAGCGCTGACGGCTCTGTGATCGTCGGTCGCGGCTTTCTGGATGGCGTGGAACGTGGCTGGGTCGTAACGGGCGTGCATCCCTGTCCCGCCGACTACAACCACAACGGCGTCGTGAACAGCCAAGACTTCTTCCATTTCCTCGTCGATTTCTTTGCGAGCGACCCGGCCGCCGACTTCAACCGCGACGGCGTAGTCAACTCTCAGGACTTCTTCGACTTCCTGACGGCGTTCTTTGCGGGGTGCCCATGACCTATTAAGGATTCAACCAATGAGCGAGCCTTGGGCCAGCTATCTGAGGACATTCGGCTGGGCGATCGTGGGAACGCTCTCCATGGGAGTTGGGCTCATCCTGTCGCTCAAGCTCTTTACCCTTTCCACGCGAAAGGTGGACGAGTGGGAGGAGATCCGCAAGGGCAACATGGCGATGGCCGTCGTCCTCGCGGCGGTCATCCTCTCACTTGGCTGGGTCGTGGGCAGGGTCATCGGCGGATAACGACCGCGCAACCGGCCGGATGTGGGCGCTGTACCGCATGCCGGCTGAGGCGAAGAACCCCCCGCACTGAGTCCGGACCGCGCAGCCGTCGCACTCCGGCATGTAGATGTTCTTCCAGTCGGAGATGGACTGTCGCGCGAACGCCCACAGTGCCCTGTCTAGCACGCAGAGCTGGTGGTTGTAGATCGACACCCTCATCCCCCGCTCCGCCAGAGTTTCCACGCATTGGCGGAGCTGCGGCTGGTAATCGACCGGGTCTGTCCAGAGCGCGTCTAGGTTCATCCGCACGTACCCCATCATCTCAAGCCCCATCAACGCCACATGGCTGACGAAGGGGAGATTGCGGGCGATGAACGCGCCGAGCTGCGGCAGGCGCTCGTACGTTTGCCGGTGGATCACCACGCGGAGCTCGACTTGCACATCGTGCCGGGCCAGGTTCATCATGCCACGGATTGTCTGATCGAAGGCCCCTCGAGCCTGCACGACGAAGTCATGGCGGGATGGGAGGTCGGAGTAGAGCGGGATCCCAAAGACCAGATCCGGATGCCTTAGGGCCGCGATTCTCGCCGCGTATTGGCTATATGCGAAGAGCCTCCCGTTGGAGAGCACGTGGAGGGCGGTTGCAGGGAGGCAATCGCGGGCACACCCGATGATCCGTAGTAGCCCCTCATGCAGCAGAGTGGGCTCCCCGCCGGTGATTCCGATCTCGTTGGTCTCTGGCGACATGAGCGGGATCGCCGTCAGCAGCTCATCGACCAGGTAGCCGTCGGCGGCGGCGCGCGGAGGCTGCGAGCACATGACGCAGTTGCTGTTGCACCGCTCGGTGACCAGCAGCGAGTTGAACGGAGACTGGCGACGATAGAGAACGTGAATCTGGCGGGTGGGGTCGATCCTGACGACATCGCCCGGGCCCAGATACGAGAGCTCGCTCGGAATCCCAACGGCCATCGGCGTGTCCGGCATCCGCTGCTCCCCCTCAGCCGCGGCATCGCGGCCCACCGCGATGGCCGCGGCGAACCCCGGCGGAGCGCTGGCGAAGGGCTCACCGCTGTCGAGCAGCAGCGCCTCCCGACCCCGCGCGGCGCGCGGCAGCTCACGATTGCGGGTCAGACGAGCGACAAACGGCGACCCGTCTGCGGACGCCGAGATTCGGCCGTGGAGCCTCACCGTCCTCCTTCCGATGCTTCGTCATGCCCATCCATGCAGAACCCCGCTAGCGGCCTGATCGTCCTCCAGCATGGCGACGAGCAGCTTGAAGACGAACATGTTCCGATGACAGAAGGCGCTCGTGGGGCGATGCCCGACCACGTCCCCTTGGGTCGCGTGGTGAAAGGTCGGGTCCGTGCCGCAGTAGGGCTGAAAAGCACAGTCTGTGCACATGGGAATGGCCTCGGTCATCGTGCCCGAGAAGAGGTCAAGGAGTCGCTCGGACAGCAGCATGTCCTCGTACCGGTCCCTGTGCACGTTCCCGAGCCGGAATGTGTGGTCGCCGACCTCGGCAAGCATGCGTGCCTCGTCGGAGGCGTACACATCGCCGTCGTAGTTGTACACAATCACCGAGACTCCGAGCCCGGTGGGCGACTGGAGGTCGACGTAGCCGGAGGGGTAGGGGGTGAGCATCTTCCGCAGTACGATGCTCGCGTACTCCTCCCGGAACGGGAGGCCGGACCGGTTGAGGCCCAGCACGTACCGAATGCCGCGGTCGTAGAACCTTGTCCATTCCTCGGCGGGGTAGCCGATGGCCCTGCCCGTCTTCGCGGCGAACCCGTACGGGCTGAGCCACCGCAGGAAGATCGACCCGAATCCCTGCGCGACGTACTCGTCGATGATCGCCTCCGGCTGCTCCAGACTCCGGGCGGTTGTGGTCATCAGCGCCGAGACCGAGTGCGGG
>JBGPJM010000184.1:0-10255 GCA_041485385.1 Phycisphaerae bacterium
CCTGCCGCCGTACGAGCCCAGGCAGGTCGTCGACCCCGACGACCCGGTGACGATCGGCGCGATGGTCGGGCCCGAGGCGTTCATGGAGGTCCGCTACCTCGCGCACGCCAAGCAGATGCAGGCGCTGGAGCTGATCCCGGAGCTGGCGGCGGAGTTCAGGAGCGCCTTTGGGCGCGACTCCGGCGGCCTGCTCCACACGTACCGCACGGAGGACGCCGACACCATCGTGTGCGCGCTGGGCTCGGTCAACGGCACGATCAAGGACGCGGTCGACGAGCTGCGCAAGGACGGGGTCAGGATCGGCTCGGTAAGCCTGTGCGCGTTCCGGCCGTTCCCCAGCGCCGCGTTGCGCAAGGCGATCGGGAACGCCGCGCGCGTGATCACGATCGAGAAAAGCCTGTCCGTCGGGATCGGCGGGAACGTCTCGCACAACCTCAGGATGGCCCTCCCCGAGCGGAATACGACCGTGTACACGGTGATCGCGGGGCTGGGCGGGCGCGCGATCACGCGCGAGAGCCTGAAGAGGGTGTTCCGGGCCGCGAGAGAGGGGCTGCTCGAGCCCTTGAGCTTCCTCGATCTCAACCTGGGTGTCGTGAACCGCCAGCTCGAGCGCGAGCGGCTGGCGCGGCGAACGGGCCCCGCGGCCGAGGCGATCCTGCGGGACATCGGTGCCGCCGCCGCGGGCGTGAGCTGAGGAGAACCCATGATCGGTCCCCTGAGAATCAAGTTCTACCAGACCGGCACCTTCACGGTGGGCAACCGGCTGCTGGACGTCTCGGTCCGGGCCGTACAGTCCGACGCGAGCCGGAACAACTCGCTGAACTCCGGCCACCGCGCGTGCCAGGGGTGCGGCGAGGCGCTGGGCGCGCGGTACGCGCTGGACGCCGCCGTGCGGGCGGTCAACGGCCGGCTGGTGGTGGCCAACGCCACCGGGTGCCTGGAGGTCTTCTCCAGCCCCTACCCGGAATCGTCCTGGCGCGTCGCGTGGCTGCACTCGCTCTTCGCCAACGCGCCCGCGGTGGGCACCGGCATGGCCGCGGCCATGAAGGTGAAGGGGCGGCACGATGTCCGGGTGATCGCGCAGGGCGGCGATGGCGGCACCGTGGACATCGGCTTCGCGTGCCTCTCGGGCATGTTCGAGCGCAACGACGACGTGCTCTACATCTGCTACGACAACGAGGCGTACATGAACACGGGCGTGCAGCGGTCGTCGGCGACGCCGCCCGCGGCCCGCACGCAGACGACCCCGGCGGTCGGCCCCGAGCCGGGGAACGTCTTCGGCCAAGGCAAGAGTGTGCCGCTGATCGCGATGGCGCACGGGATCCCGTACGTGGCAACGGCGTCCGTCGCGGATCTGCGTGACCTTGAGTACAAGGTTGAGAAGGCGATGGGCATCCACGGCGCGCGATACCTGCACGTGCACGTGCCGTGCCCGCTGGGCTGGGGCTGCGGCACCGGCGACACGATCAAGGTGGCGCGCCTGGCCGCCGAGTGCGGGCTGTTCCCGATCTTTGAGGCCGAGCACGGCGAGATCACGGGGCGTCGCACGATCCGGCGGCGCCTGCCCGTCGAAGAGTACCTGAAGTTGCAGGGGCGCTTCGCGCACCTGTTCAAGGGCGGCGGCGATCCGGCGCGCGTCGCCATGATCCAGACGATCGCCGACCGCAACATCAGGCGCTTCGGGCTCTTGCCGGTGGGAGTGCCCGCGTGAACAAACCCTTCGCCATCACGCTGGATGTCGGGTCGAGCCTCGCCAACAAGACCGGCTCCTGGCGCACCGAGCGACCCGTCTACGTCGACCGCCTGCCGCCCTGCAACGACGCGTGCCCCGCGGGAGAGAACATCCAGCGGTGGCTCTACCTCGCCGAGGAGGGGGCGTACGAGTCTGCGTGGCGTGAGATCATGGAGAACAACCCCATGCCCGCGGTCATGGGGCGAGCCTGCTATCACCCGTGCGAGGACTGCTGCAACCGGGCGAAGCTCGACACCGCCGTGAGCATCCACGCGGTCGAGCGGTTCCTGGGGGACCTGGCGATCAAGAACCGCTGGGCTGTGAAAGTGGACGCCGCGCCCAGCGGCAAGCGCGTGCTGATCGTCGGCGCCGGTCCGTCGGGTCTGTCGTGCGCGTACCACCTCGCGCGCCTGGGGCACGGCGTGACCGTCTTCGAGGCGGGGCCGATGGCCGGGGGCATGATGCGGTTCGGGATCCCCAAGTACCGCCTGCCGCGCGACGTGCTGGACGCGGAGATCAAGCGGATCACCGACATGGGGGTGACGATCCGCCTGAGCTTCAAGGTCACGGACCTCGACGAGACGATGAAGACCGAGCGCTTCGACGCGGCGTTCCTGGCGGTCGGCGCGCACCTGGCGAAGCGGGCGTACATCCCGGCCGGCGACGCCTCGAAGATCCTGGATGCGCTCCAGCTTCTCCGCGGCGTCGAAGCGGGCGAGCGCCCGCTCCTGGGTCGGCGCGTGCTGGTCTACGGCGGCGGGAACACGGCGATGGATGCCGCCCGCTCGGCCAGGCGGCTCGGGGCCAGCGAGACGATCGTGGTCTACCGGCGCACGCGCGAGAAGATGCCTGCGCACGACTTCGAGGTGCAGGAGGCGATGGACGAGGGCGTCATGTTCAAGTGGCTCTCGACCATCAAGGCCGAGAGCCAGGGGACGTTCACGGTCGAGAAGATGCTCCTCGACGAGCACGGCAAGGCCAAGCCCACCGGCGAGTTCGAGACCATCGAGGCCGACTCGTGCGTGCTGGCCCTCGGGCAGGACGTGGACCTGTCGTTCCTCTCCCGGGCCGAGGGGCTCACCATCACCGACGGCGTCGTCGAGGTCGGGCCCGACATGATGACCGGACGACGCGGCGTGTTCGCGGGCGGCGACATGGTCCCGGCCGAGCGCACCGTGACGGTCGCGGTCGGGCACGGGAAGAAGGCGGCCCGGCACATCGACGCGTTCCTGCGCGGCACAACCTGCGCCCCCGCGCCCAGGCACGAGCTGGCGCGGTTCGAGCACCTGAACACCTGGTACTACACGGACGCGCCCGCGACCGTGCAGCCGGCGCTCGACGAAGTGCGCAGGCGATCGACGTTCGAGGAGGTTGTGGGAGGCCTCGACGAGTCCAACGCGCAGTTCGAGGCGCGGCGCTGCCTGTCGTGCGGCAACTGCTTCGAGTGCGACAACTGCTTCGGCGTCTGCCCGGACAACGCCGTGATCAAGCTCGGGCCGGGGAACCGGTTCCGCTTCAACTACGACTACTGCAAGGGCTGCAGCCTGTGCGCCACGGAGTGCCCGTGCGGGGCCATCCGTATGGAGCCGGAGACGATCTGATCCGCCCGCGTCGGGGCCCTGCGCCCCGCGCGTCCCCAGAGGAGTTCGCTTGTGACCACCATCCCGCTCGCCTCGCTGCTGGGTCCCGTCTCGCGGGACGCCCACCCGACCATGCAGGACGCCGAGGCGGTGCTCGAGGCCGAGGCGTGCCTTCAGTGCGGCGGCCCGTGCACCTCGGCGCCGTGCGTGGGCGCGTGCCCGGCCGGCATCGACATCCCCGGGTTCATCCGCGACATCGCCGAGGGCCGGCCGGTCGACGCGGCGACCAAGATCTTCGCCGACAACATCCTCGGTGGGACATGCGCGCGGGTGTGCCCGGTCGAGGTGCTCTGCGAGGGCTCGTGCGTGCTGC
This sequence comes from Phycisphaerae bacterium, assembly GCA_041485385.1. GTDB lineage: Bacteria > Planctomycetota > Phycisphaerae > Phycisphaerales > UBA1924 > JBGPJM01. Next base: position 3,686 of record JBGPJM010000184.1, read on the forward strand.
TGAAGGAGGGCCGGCGGGCCATCCAGATCGGGCGGCTCCAGCGGTACGCGACCGATCGCGGGCTGGAGAACGGCGCGGCGGTCGTGGCGCCCCGCCAGGACCAGCGCCGGCGCGAGAGCGTCGGCGTGATCGGCGCGGGACCCGCCGGGCTGGCGTGCGCCGCCGAACTGGCCCAGATGGGGTACCGGGTGGTCGTCTACGAGTGCCGCGACTTCCCCGGCGGGCTCGTGACGCGGGGCATCGCGCCGTACAAGCAGCAGTACCGCCCGCTGCCGGAGGAGGTCGAGCAGATCCGGCGGCTGGGGGTACAGTTGCGGTTCGGTGTCAGCGTGGGCAGCCAGATCACGGTCGCGCAGCTTCGCGAGGCGCACAACGCGATCTTCCTGGGCGTCGGCATGGGCGACGACATGCCCGCCAAAATTCCCGGCGAGTGGCTCCCCAACGTCTGGGAGTCGCTGAAGTTCATCGAGGCGCTGAAGCTGGGGCCGCAGGGCGGGCTGCGGATCGGCCGGCGCGTCGCCGTCATCGGCGGCGGCAACACGGCGATCGACGTCGCGCGCGAGGCCCTCATGCTCAGGTCCACCGAGGTCACGGGCGGCAATACGGCCGTTGACGTCGCCAGGCAGGCCGTCATGCTCGGCGCCTCCGAGGTCGTCATTCTCTATCGGCGGGGCGAGGCGGACATGCCGGCGTTCGCGCACGAGATCACCGCCGCCAAGCACGAGGGCGTGAAGATCATGACCCAGGTGGCGCCGGTGGAGTTCCTCGGGACCGACCGCGTCACGGGGGTGCGGTGCGTGCGGATGAGGCTCGGAGCGCCGGACGCGTCGGGGCGCCCGCGCCCCGAGCCGATCGCGGGGTCGGAGTTCGTGGTCGAGGCGGACACCGTCGTGAAAGCAATCGGGCAGAAGCCGCACGCCGAGTTGTTCGCGGCGCTGGGCGTGGAGATGAAGGGGAGCGTGGTCCGGATCGACGAGGACATGCGGACAAACGTCCCCGCCTTCTTCGCGGGGGGCGACTGCGTGAACGGCGGGACCACCGTCGTGCAGGCGGTGCGGGACGGCCGCAAGGCGGCCCGCGCCATCGACCGGGCGCTGGCGGGGACGGCCCGCGTGGCGAAACCCGCGCCGCCGCCGGAACGGGTCGAGGTCGACAGCGGCATGGTCAAGCACTTCCAGGCCGATTACCGCCTGACGACCGCGCCGCGCCTGTGCAAGGGCTGCAACGTGTGCGTGACGAGTTGCCCGACGGGCACGCTCAAGCTCGACGGGATGAACCACATCGCGGTGAACGACCCGAACACCTGCGTGTTCTGCGGGCTGTGCGAGGCGCGCTGCCCGGACTTTGCGATCTGGATCGTGCGTGGAGCGTCCGAGCGGGCGAGGGTCTTCGCCCAGGAAGGCGGGCCGGTGTCATGAGAGCGCAGCGGCTGGTCCAGGGCAACGAGGCGTGCGCCCACGGCGCCCTGTACGCGGGGTGCGACTTCTACGCCGGTTACCCGATCACCCCGAGCACGGAGGTGATGGAGATTCTCTCGCTCGAGATGCCGGCGCGGGGGCGAGTGTTCATCCAGATGGAGGACGAGATCGCCTCGATCTCCGCCATCATCGGCGCCGCGTGGGGCGGGGCCAGGAGCATGACCGCCACCAGCGGCCCCGGATTCTCGCTCATGCAGGAGGGGATCGGGTACGCCGCGATCACCGAGACGCCGTGCGTGATCGTCAACTGCCAGCGCTGGGGCCCCTCGACGGGCCAGCCGACCAAGGGGGCGCAGGGGGACGTGATGCAGGCGATCTGGGGCACGCACGGTGACCACCCGGTGATCGTGCTGACCGCTTCCAATGTGCGCGACTCGTTCGACATGACGGTGCGGGCGTTCAACCTCGCGGAGGAATACCGGGTGCCGGTGATCCTGCTCATGGACGAGGTGCTGGCGCACATGCGCGAGAACATCGACTGGCCCGAGCCGGGCGAGATCGAGGTCGTCCAGCGCAGGGCGCCGGCCGACGTGCGCTCCTTCAAGCCGTTCGCCGGCCCGGAGTTCCTGCCCTTCGGCGCGGGCGCACGCTTCCACGTCACCGGCCTGGCGCACGGGGCGGAGGGATTCGCGGTCAGCGACGAGAACGCGGCCCGCGAGCTGAGGCGGATGGTCGGCAAGGTGCGCGACCGCGTGCGCGAGCTGGCGATGTTCGACCGCTTCATGCTCGACGACGCGACCACGGGCATCATCGCCTACGGCATCACCAGCCGCCCGGCCCAGAGCGCCGTCGAACGGCTCCGCGCCGAGGGGACGCGCGCCGGCCTGCTCAGCCTCAAGACCCTGTGGCCCTTCCCCGACCACCTCGTGCGCGAGGTGGCCGAGCGGGTCGAGACCATCATCGTTCCGGAGCTGAACATGGGGCAGCTCGTCCGCGAGATCGAGCGTGCCGCGGGGGGGCGGTGCGAGGTCGTCCCGGTCGGCCGGGTGGACGGCCACCTGCTCACGCCGGACCAGATCGCGGACGCGGCGCGTGCGCCGCGCGAGCACCTCCCCGGAAAGGCGGTGCACGCGTGAGCGAGAACTATCGCAAGTTCCTCCGCACGAGCCAGCTGCCGCACGTCTGGTGCCCCGGCTGCGGCAACGGCATGATCGTCAAGGCCCTGCTCGAGGCGATCGGCGAGCTGAAGCTCGACCAGAACAAGGTCGTGGTGGTGAGCGGGATCGGCTGCTCGGGCCGGACGCCCTTCGTGCTCGACTTCAACACCATGCACACGACCCACGGGCGGGCGCTGGCCTTCGCGACGGGCATCAAGCTCGCCAGCCCCGAGCTGCGCGTGATCGTGATCATGGGCGACGGCGACGCTTCCGCGATCGGCGGCAACCACTTCATCCACGCCTGCCGGCGGAACCTCGACCTGACGGCGCTCATCTTCAACAACGGCATCTACGGCCTGACGGGCGGGCAGCTGGCCCCGACCACGCCGACGGGCAAGCGGAGCACCACGTCGCAGGCCGGGAGCATCGAGCAGGCCTTCGACCTGGTGCGCCTGGCGCTGGGCGCCGGCGCCGGGTTCGTCGCCCGGACCACGTCCTTTGATCACAAGCAGTCGGCGTCGTTCATCAAGCGGGCGATCATGCACCGCGGCTTCGGGGTCGTGGACATCCTGACCTCGTGCCCGACGTACTTCGGCCGGATGAACGATGTCGCCGAGCCCTACGACATGGTCCACTACCTGCGCGACACCAGCTCGCCCATGCAGGACTGCACGTGCGCCCAGAACGACGCGCCCGACACCGAGTTGATGCCCACCGGCGTCTTCCGCGACGAGGAGCGCGCCGACTACGCGTCGCTGTACCGGCAGAAGATCGCCGCGGCGAGCGGGGGGGGCGCGGGGAAAAGGAGCGCGTCGTGAAAGACCCGGTGCAGGTGAGGTTCAGCGGCGCGGGCGGCCAGGGCCTGATCACGGCCGGGGTGATCCTGGCCGAGGCGGCCATGCTCGACGGCCGTAACGTGGTGCAGACCCAGACCTACGGCCCGGAGGCCCGCCTGGGCTCGAGCAAGTCGGAAGTGATCATCTCCAGCGGCACGATCGCCTACCCCGAGGTCACCGTGCCCGACGTGCTGCTCTGCATGTCGGCCGAGGCCGCGGGCAAATATGCGCCCAAGGTCGGGCCTCAGACCGTCGTGATCCTCGATTCGACCAACATCGGTCCGGAGATCGGCGGCGCCGGCCGCGTCGTGCGGCTCCCCATCACCGAAACCGCCGTGAACGTGGGCGGCAAGGTGGTGGCGAACACCGTCGCGCTGTGCGTCCTCAACAGCATCGTGCCGGTCGTGTCGAAGGAGAGCCTGGCCACAGCGATCGCCGCCCGAGTGCCGCCCAAGTTCCGCGAACTGAATCAGCTGGCCATCGCGGCGGGCGAGCGGCTGGCGATGGAGTCCATGGCGGGAGAGGGCCTGCCGGTTTGAAGCGCCCGCGCCGTGCCCCCCGCATTGCGGACCCCGAGGCCCAAAAACGAAAAGAGACGGGATTTGCCGTCTCAAATCGAAGTGCCCCCCGAAGGACTCGAACCTTCGACCCGCTGATTAAGAGTCAGCTGCTCTACCAACTGAGCTAGGGAGGCAACACGACCGGGTGGTCCCGGTCCCAGGTCATCAGGAGTTTAGCACTTGACTCCGCCCCGTCTACCCGGTGGTGATCCCCGGGGATCCCTCCCCGGAATCAATGCCCCAGTGGCCCATCTTGACCCCCCGGGGGCGACCCCGGCGCCCGGCGCGCGCGAGCATGGCCGGAAACTCAAAGAACATGGGGGTCAGTCCACCGAACGTCCCCAAAAACGCTCGAAAACGATGCCCTATTACCCGAATTTGGCGCGCAAGATTGCTGGCGTCGCGGCATCGTGTAGGATCGATCGGCGGGGGAGAATGCGTTGGCCTATGGGGCCTGGGCGCAGGAGCGAGACATGGCCAGGGACCCTCGAAAGTCACCGATGCGCGGCGTGCTCGGTGTGGCGATTCTGGGTGCGCTGACCTCGGGCAGGGTGTGGGCGCACGAGCATCACCACGTGCCCTCGGAATACCCGACAATTCAGGCGGCGATCGACGCCGCGGACGCGACCGACGCCATCGAGATCGCCCCCGGCGTCTACAGCGGCCCGGGGAATGTGGATATCGACACGCACGGCCTGATCCTGACCATCGAAGGGACCGGCGCCGGGCCGGGCGACGTCGTGATCGACTGCGGCGGGAGCCCCGGCAACCCGCACCGGGCGTTCTTTTTCCATAATGGCGAATCGACGTCGACGATCGTGGGCCGCCTGACGATCCGGAACGGGTACGCATCCGCGGGCGGGGCCGTCGCCTGCGACGGCGCGGGGCCGCTGCTGGTGAACTGCATCATCGAGTCGTGCAGCGCCCAGACGGGGGGCGCGGTCTGGTGCGCCGGCGCAGAGGCAAGGATGGTCAACTGCCGTCTCTCGAACAACAGCGCCGACACGGGCGGCGCGGTGTACATCGCGTCGGGCTCGGCCTCCGTCTCCCGTTGCGCGATGGAGTTCAACCATGCCCAGGGCGATGGCGGCGCGATCGCGGTCGCCGGCGGCGTCGTGGCCATCGACGACTGCGCCATGCGGAACAACATCGCCGCGGGGTCCGGGGCGGGTGTGGCCTGCCTGGGCGGCGATTCGGCGATCGTGAACTGCACGATGTTTGGCAACGCGGCGGCCGGATCGGGCGGCGGGGTGTGGCGGGGCGCGGGGTCGCTGGGTCTGGTGAACTGCATCGTGTGGGGGAACAGCGCCTCGTCGGCGGTCCAGGTGGGCGGCGCGCCGAGCGTGCGGTACTGCGACGTGGAGGGCGGGTTCGCGGGCGCGGGGAACATCGCGCTGGATCCGCTGTTCGTCGATGCGCTCTCGGGCGATCTCCGGGCGGCGCCCGCGTCGCCGTGCGTGGACCGCGGCGACAACACGGCGGTCGACGGTGTGCTCTTCCAGGATCTCGCCAACACCGGCCGGCTCTCCGACGGCGACGGCAACGGGACGGTGATCGTTGACATGGGGGCGTACGAGTATCACCGGCCCTGCCCGGCCGATTGGAACGGGCAGAACGGGCTGAACAGCCAGGATTTCTTCGACTTCCTGACGGACTTCTTCGCCTCGCCGCCCCGGGCCGACTTCAACGGCGACGGCGTGAACAACTCGCAGGACTTCTTCGACTTCCTGGTGGCGTTCTTCGCGGGCTGCTCGTAGGTCCGGCCGGCGTGCGGGCGCCCGAGCGGCCCCTGCGCCGGTCGCCAAAGCCCAGTACGATACCGGCGATGGCGACGCAGACTGGGCAGACGCTGATCGAGAAGATCGCCACGCGCTATGCGGTGGGTCTTGCGCCGGGCGGGGCGGTGCATTCGGGCGATTTCATCACGATCCGCCCCAAGCACGTGATGACGCACGATAATACCGGGGCGGTGATGCCGAAGTTCCGGCAGATTGGCGCCACGAAGATCCGCGACCCGCGCCAACCGGTCTTCGCGATCGACCACGACATCCAGAACCGCACGCCGGAGAACCTGGGGAAGTACGCGAAGATCGAGGCGTTCGCGCGCGAGCACGGGATCGACTTCTACCCCGCGGGCACGGGAATCTCCCACCAGGTGATGGTGGAGCAGGGGTATGTGGTGCCCGGGGCGATGGTGGTGGGGAGCGATTCGCACTCGAATCTCTACGGCGCGGCGTGCTGCCTGGGGACGCCGGTGGTGCGGACCGACGCGGCGAGCATCTGGGCGACGGGCGTGACGTGGTGGCAGGCGCCGCCGGTGGCGAGGTGCGTGCTCACGGGTCGGCTGCGTCCGGGCGTAGTGGGGAAGGACGTGATCATCGCGCTGTGCGGGCTGTTCAACCACGACGAGGTGCTCAACCACGCCGTCGAGTTCGTCGGCGACGGGGTCGCGTGCCTGTCGATGGACCAGCGGATGTCGATCGCGAACATGACGACGGAATGGGGGGCCATGGCCGGCGTGTTCCCGTTCGACGAGATCCTCCGGGATTTCCTGTACTCACGCGCCGACTACTTCGCCGCCGGGAACCGGCCCGGGACG
>JBGPJM010000185.1:0-10164 GCA_041485385.1 Phycisphaerae bacterium
GGAGTACTCCTCCCGCGGCGAGCTCGTGCCCGACGACGTCACCATCAAGATGTGGCAGCAGAACATGCACGCCCAGACCGTGCTGGGCCTCTACAAGCCCCACAAGGACCTGCTTGTCCTCGACGGCATCCCCCGCAACGTCCATCAAGCCACGCTGCTCGAGAAACACCTCAGCGTGCTCAAGATCATCCACCTGGTCTGCCCCGACAAGGGCCAGATGATCAGCCGCCTCCGCCGCCGCGCCCTCAAGGAGAACCGCGTGGACGACGCCAAGGAGGAGGTCATCCTCCGGCGGTGGGCCGTCTACGAGCAGGAGACCTTCCCCGTGCTGGCCCATTACCCCAGGAAGCTCATCGCCGAGGTCAACGCCATGGGCAGCCCGGCGGGCGTCCTCCAGCACATCCTCGAGCACGTTGTGCCCGTCCAGGAAGACCACTTCAACAACCCGGTCACCGGCGAGCCCAACCGCTCCTGATCGTCCTCACATCGCCGGGCCTATCCCCACCATCCGCCGCCACGCGCTCACCTGCCCCAGGTGCGACATGGGATGCCCTGACAAGTAGAAGTTGATCGCCGAGCCGATCGTCGGGAAGAGCTCCTTCATCCGGCCCTCCGCCGGGTTGGGCTTGACCAGGTCGGCCTCGCTCGCCCTGGCCACCATCGCGGCCGCCGCATCGTGCCCCGCGCGGTAGTGATTGAGAATCGCCTCCATGCCGGGATACACCGTCCCCTCGGGGTCGTCCAGGCAAGGCTTGCCGTCCTTGAACAGCTCCTCGAACTTCTGCGGGTTGGCCGCGCCGGTCTGCCCCAGGAGCGTCGCCACCTTCACCGGGTACACCGAGAGGTGCCCAAAGACAAACGCGGGGTGGTTCGACTGCACCGGCTTCCCGTTCGAAGTCGCCAGGCGCGCGAACATCCCCGGCTTGATGTCCTTCAGCAGGTTGTCGGCATACATGCGCGTGAGCCTCGCGGGGGCGAGGATGATGTCAGCGGTGGTTCCCATCGGGTGCGCCTTTCGTTCTTGAGGTAATCGCCAACTATACGACATCAAGCCCCGAACGCGAGCTCCACGATCCACGGCAACACCTCCCCCGAACTTCCGCGGATCGAGCAATCCACCACCCCGCTGGCCGGCGTGTCCTCGCGGTTCACCTCGACGGTGAAGGCGCCATTGCGCGCCGCGAGCAGCAGGTAACCCGCCGCGGGGAACACCACGGCGCTGGTCCCCACCGAGAAGAACAGGTCGCACTCCTCCACGGCCGCGTCGGCCGCGCGGATCGCCGGCTCCGGCAGGGCCTCGCCGAACCAGACCACATCCGGCCGCAGGATCGCCGCCGCCCCGTGCCTGCACCCCGACGGCGCCGGGTGCCGCTCGAAGGGCTCCGCCCCGGGCTCGAAGCGCCGCCCGCACCCCGCGCACCGCCACACGATGATCGACCCGTGCAGCTCCACCACGCCCGTGCTCCCCGCCTTGTGGTGCAGCCGGTCCACGTTCTGCGTGAGAAGCGTGAAGCTCCCGCCTCGCTCCTCCACCCCGCGCTGCATCGCGGCCAGCGCCGTGTGCCCCGGGTTGGGCTCCGCGGCCAGGCACCCGCGGCGCCGCCAGTCGTACCACCGGCTCACCTTCTCCGGATCGGCCTCGAACGCCTCCGGCGTCGCCAGCGTCTGCGGATCAAACTCCTTCCACAGCGCCCGCATGTCCGGCGGCAGGTCCGCCCCCGTCGCCCCGCGGAACGTGCGAAGCCCGCTCTCCGCCGAGACCCCCGCCCCCGTCAGCACGACCACCGATTTCGCCCCGCGGAGGCGTTCGCCGACATGCTCAATCGATGGCCGCAGCTTCGCCACGCGGGCTCACTTCCTGTCCTTCAGCCTGACCACCAACCGCAGCCCCGACCACGTCTCATCGATCGCGCACACCTTGTTGTCCACCAACCCGCTCGGCAGGCACACCTCGCGGAGGATGTTCTCGGTCAGGTCCGTCGGCACACCCGAAGCCTTCTTCGGCCACGCGATCCACAGCCCCCCCGCCCGCGCCAGCCGCTCGGCCGCGGAGCCGAACTCTCTTTCTAGCGCGGCCCGCTTGGTCAGGAAGAGCACGATGACGTCGAAAGGCTGCTTCCCCGCCGCGGGCCGCGTCGTCGCCGCGCCCTCCGGAAGCGGCCCCAGCGTCCGTTCGAACTCCTCCGGCGCATTCAGCAGCCCGACGCGGTGCCCCGCCTTGATCCCCAGCTTTTGCACCAGCGGTGTGCCGGAGTAGCCCGCCATCCGTCTCTCCCTGCCGCCCGTCCCTAGCTCCGCACCGGCCTGAACGTCACAGGCCCGTCCGCCGTAAGCCCGGATCCGTGCACGTGCGACGCCTGCTGATCTAGCCGCACCGTCAGCGGGCGAGCCACCCGCCACGGCTTGTTCCCCGCCACCACAGGCACCACCACCGTCTGACCCGGCGGCACCAGCACCGTCAGCTCGTCGCGGCTCGTCGGCGACTCGATGCTCACCCGCAGCGACTTGCCGTTGGTCCCCCCCTCGTACGCGAACACCAGGTCCACGTAATCCCCCGCCGGAATCTCCATCAGGTACGGCCCATCCCTCGGCGGCGTCTGTGTCGGATCCGGCTGGGCCAGCAGCGGCAGCGCGACGGCCGCCGCGACGGCCAGCATGGCGATCCCGGAAACAAGCCTCGCTCGACGTGTCATGGTGTGCTCCTTATTCATCCAACCCTTGTACGGACGATCGCCCGCCGCGCTGCATGATCAAAGGTCGCCGTAGGCCGGACCGCAGCAGCCGTTCCTGACTCGAATCTCACTCGAACTTCCCGCGATTCAGGATCTCGAAGTTGTACAGCTCCGCCATCTCCGCCGCCGACTTCTTCTCCAGCACCCCGATCCGCTCCAGGATCGTCCCCGGGTCGCGCGACGCCAGCGACCCCAGCACCCGGAACTTGTGCCCCAGGATGTCCTTCACATCCGCCGTCATATTCCGCGCGTGCCCCGCCGGGTACATCACCAGGCCCGAGTCGAACGTCTCCCCGTTCTCGTCCGTGATCCTCATCGACGTCGGGATCCCATCCGGGTACTTCGCGTCGTACTCCGGTCCGCCGTGCTCGAACGTCATCTTCTCCATCAGCTCGCGCGTCAGCGGGTGCATGATCGCCGTCCGATCAAAGTCGTGCGGCAGCAGCATAAGCTCCTTCCACCCCAGCCCGCGCTTCTTGAGGATCGCCCGCCCGTGCCCATCATGCGCCAGCTCCAGGGCCTTCCGCAGCATCGTGCACACCAGGTACAGCATCGAATGGTCCGCCGACTGCCGCGTCCGCGGGTCGCGCTTGGCCGGGTCGCCGATGATCCCGAAGGCCGGCTCGTACGCCGCCACCACGATCCTCGAGATCGCGTCCCCCGACTGATCCTCCAGCAGGTGCGGGTGTTTGCCCAAGAGGTCGATCAACCCCTGCAGCGCCCCGGCCGACTGGTGCTCGTACAACCCCAGCTTGAAATGCATCCCCATCACGGCAAAGTCCGAACCGGCCCGCGACAGCACCAGGTCAAACGGCGACCTCCCCTTCCCCGCCGGCTTCTGGAACAGGCAGAAGATCGCCTCGGGGTTGCGGAGGATGTCCTTGGGACCGATGAACCCCGCCATCGACCGCTTCATCGAAAGGATCGCCGCCTCCGTCGAGATCGCCGCCGAGGCCCCCTTGGAATCCGAAAGCTGTTTCCCCGCCCGGATCGCCCGGAACGGGATGTAGTGCGCCAGCACCATCCCGATCGCCGACTCGATCTGTTCCGCGCTCGCCCCCATCATCGCCCCGAACGTCGCCGCCGACGCGATCGCCCCATGCACCACGTGATCAATCTTGTACGTCTTCAGGCTGAACACCTCTGCCAGCCTGCCGCGGATCTCATCCAGCAGGATCATCCCCTTGATCGCCGCCTTGCCGTCCAGCCCCCGCATCTGCGCCGCCGCCACCGCCACCGAGTAGTAGTCGTTGTGCCCGAACTCCCCCGCCCGGTGCTCCGGCCGCTCCGCCGAATACCCGAAGTTCGTCCCGTTGGAGTCCCACTCCCTCACCGCCGCGCAGTTCGCCGCCACCGCCTTCTCCACCGCCACCTCCAGGTCCGAGCCCAGGACGGTCGCGCCGCCCCTCCGGCACCATCCGAGCGCGGCCATCGACCCGAACCCGGCCGGGCGCACGCGGTACGACAGGGCCTCGTTCCGCAGCAGTGTGGGCGCGTTGGTCCCCAGCGCCAGCGCCGAGATCCCGCACAGCACCGCGTCGGTGTGGAACAGGTTCGTCCGCTCGACGACCGACCTGTCCGGGTCGCCGCCGCCCGCCTCCGGCTTGCCCGTCATGAAGTCAACGGCGAACCGGCCGATGTCCAACGCCTGGTTGGAGTCGGCGGGAAGAACGATGCGGTCGGCGGCGGGCATATCGAGTTTCCTCTGTCGGGTTGGCCACGCGAAGCGGACCCAAGCGTAGCCCCGGCCGCCTCCCCCGATTCCGCCCGCGCCTGCACCGAAACTCACTTCAGCATCGACCCGCCGAACAAGTAATGCCCCCACCCGATCGTGAACAGGAAGCACCCATACAGCGCATGCTCCACGCACGAGGCCAGCGTCGACCGCGTCCGCAGATACGTGAGACCGAACAGCACGCCCCCCACCGTCGAGAGCCCCATCGCCACCCAGTTCTGCAGGATGATGTGCGCGTACCCGAAGACCAGCGCGCCCGCCGCCACCAGGCCCCATTCCGACCGGAACAGCCCCGCGTACCGATGAAAAAAAAACGCCCGGAACGCCACCTCCTGCGCGTACACGCTCAGCACCGGGTACCCGATCATCACCAGCAACCAGATCTCTGGCCGCCGTCGCGGCAAATCCAGCAACCTCTCCGGCTCCACTATCCACAGCCCCGCCGCCAGCAGCACCGACGCCACACCCCACTGCACCAGGATCAGCCGCAGCCGGGGCCGCACGCCCGTCGCATTCCACAACCGCCGCCGGTCGAACCCCTTGTCGCGCAGCAGCACCACCAGGCAGACCGCCGCCAGCGACCAGATCGCCGGGAAAATCATGGACGGGCGCATCCACATCGCCAAAAGCGACGGAGCCACCAGAAACAGCACCACGAACTCGACCACGCGCGCCCGCGTACGCCAATCCGGACCCGCACCCTCCACGGCTAGAATCGCCTCGCCCGCCCCGTCGGCGCTCCCGGAACCGTTTCCGGCATCCCCCGCGGCGGATTGATCGCCCCGGTTCATGGCCAGATTGTAGGAGTTTTCGATGTCCACCCAGGCAGTGATCCTCGCGGCCAAGCGCACCCCCGTCGGCAAGTTCTTCGGCGGCCTCTCCAAGGTCCCCTCGCCCCAGCTCGGCGCCTACGTCCTCCAGGCCATCCTCAGCGACAAGCCCGCGCTGAAGACCGCCGTCGACGAGTGCATCATGGGGTGCGTGCTCCAGGCGGGCCTGGGCCAGAACCCGGCGCGCCAGGCGGGCCTCAAGGCCGGCCTCCCCGACACCCTCTCGGCCACCACCGTCAACAAGGTCTGCGGCTCCGGCCTGCAGGCCGTCATGCTCGCCGCCCAGTCTATCAAGGCCGGCGAGAACCAGCTCGTCCTCGCCGGCGGCTTCGAGAACATGACCGCCGCCCCCCACTTCGCCCGCCTCCGCGACGGCGTCAAGTTCGGCCCCGCCACCTTCGAGGACCACATGCAGTTCGACGGCCTCCGCTGCGCCATGGAGTGCTGGGGCATGACCAACGGGGCCGACTACATCGCCAAGAAATACGAAATCAGCCGCGCCGAGCAGGACCGCTTCAGCGCCCAGTCACACCAGCGCGCCGCCGAGGCCACCCGCAGCGGCTGGTTCAAGGACGAGATCGTCCCCCTCACCGGCGAGCAGTGCCTCGACAAAAAGTCCCCCGGCGTCAGCGCCGACGAGGGCATCCGCCCCGAGTCCACCGCCGACGCCCTCGCCAAGCTCCGCACCGTCCCCGGCCACGAGACCATCACCGCCGGCAACTCTTCGCAGATCTCCGACGGGGCCGCGGCCGTCGTCGTCGCCAGCTCCACCAAGGCCGAGCAGCTCGGCCTCAAGCCGCTGGCGAAGATCGTCGCCTACCACACCTCCGGGGTCGCCCCCAAGGAGATCTTCTTCGCCCCCGTCACCGGCATCCAGGGCGTCCTCGCCAAGGCCGGCCTCGGCGTGAAGGACATCGACCTCTTCGAGCTGAACGAGGCTTTCGCCGCGCAGGTCCTCTCCAACATCAAGGCCCTCGGCATCCCCGAGAACAAGCTCAACATCTGCGGCGGGGGCGTCGCGCTGGGGCACCCCATCGGCGCCAGCGGCGCCCGCGTCCTCACCACCCTCATCCACCAGCTCCGGCGCACCGGCGGCAAGCGCGGCGTCGCCGCCCTCTGCCTCGGCGGCGGCAACGCGGTCGCAATGGTGGTGGAAGTGTGACGCCGGTGATCACCCCGTGACCCCCCCTCCCCCTCCCGCTTCCCCTCCACCTCCCCCACCCGCATCACAGCGCCCTCTACGTGTGCTGCCGGAATCCCGTGAACGCGTTACCCACGTAATGCACGGCGACGGTGTTCGTCGCGCCCGCCTGCCCGAGCGGGCGCCCGGCCACCATCAGCACCGGGTCCCCCGGCTTGGCCCAGCCGCGGGCCACCAGGTCGTTGTCCGCCCGCTCGTTCCACTCCGCCAGCGACCCTGATGCCGGCGGCTGCGCGTGCACGGCCGTCACGCCCTTGAGCAGCGCCATGCGGCGAGTCTCCCGCTCGTCGGATGAGTACGCGATGATCGGGATCGCCAGCCCGTTCTGCGACAGGTACCGCGCCGAGCCCCCTCGCTGCGACCAGCACACGATCAGCTTCGCCCCCAGGTCCCGCGCGATGTACCACGCGCCGTGCGCCAGCGCCGCCGTCCGGTACCGCGACTCGATCAGCTTCCGCGGCGGGCTCGGCGCCTCGATCCCCTTGCCGATCTCCTCCTCCGCCGCCGCGACGATCCGGCGCATCGTCTCCACCACCAGCACCGGGTTCTTCCCCACCGCCGTCTCCCCCGAGAGCATGACCGCGTCGGCCCCGTCGAAGATCGCGTGCGCCACGTCGCTGGCCTCGGCCCGCGTCGGCGACGGATTCGTGATCATCGTCTCCAGCATCTGCGTCGCCACGATGCACGGCTTCCCCCATTCATCCGCCTTGGCGATCAGCCGGCGCTGCACCACCGGCACCCTCGCCAGGTCCATCTCCACCCCCAGGTCGCCGCGCGCCACCATGATCGCGTCCGCCGCCTCCACGATCTCGTCGATCTCCTCCACCGCCTGCGGCTTCTCGATCTTCGCCACCACCGGGATCATCGCCCCCGCCCCCGTCTTCTCGACCGCGAAGTCCACCGGGCACATCCCCGTCAGCGCCTTGCGGAGCTCCAGCACCTCCTCCGCCCGGCGCACGAACGACAGCGCGAGGAAGTCCAGCCCGTTCGACACCGCCCACTCCACGCACGCCCAGTCCTTCTCCGTCAACGCCGGCGCCCGCACATCGCTCTCGGGCAGGTTGATCCCCTTGCCGCCGGTCACCTCTCCCCCCACGATCACGCGGCAGCGCAGCGTCCCCGGCGGGTCGCCGCGGGCCGGCTCGATCGCCAGCAGTCGGATCGCCCCGTCGTTGATCAGCACCCGCTGCCCCGGCTTCACCTCGTCCGCCAGCCCCTCGTACACCGAGGGGAGCGCCCGCGTGTGCGGATCGACCTTCGGCGCCGCGCCTCCCTGGGTGGGCGACACGTGATAGAACAGCACGTCCATCCCCGGCTCGACGGTCACAGCCGCCAGCACATCCCCCACGCGGATCTTGGGCCCCTGCAGGTCCCCCAGCACCGCCGTCGGCGTCCCCAGCTCCTTCGCCGCCTTCCGCACCGTCTGCAAGCGGGCCAGATGCTGGTCGAAGTTTCCGTGCGAGAAGTTCAACCGGAAGACGCTCACCCCCGCCTGGATCAGCCTCCGCACCGTCTCCGGCGAATCGCTCGCCGGGCCGAGCGTCGCGATGATCGAGGCGAGTGTGGGTCGTTCGGTGCTCAAGCGTGGTCTCCCTCGCTTCTCATCGGCCGTCCCGTCCCTCGCTCATCCCCACGACCTTCCTGTAGTTCTCCCTGAAGAACTCCGTGTACACGATCTTCAGCCTCGCCTTGAGCCCCGCATCCGCCCACGTCGCCACGATCCGCCGGCAGTTGTCCTCGCCCTTGGGATTCTCCGTCTTGTCCCCGGCATCGGTGACCGCATCGGAAAAGTCCAGCCGCGCCGCCGCCGGCAGCTCCCGCCCGGGGAACCTCGCGCCGAACACCCGCTGCACGTCGTCGCCCGTAGGGAACGCGTAGAACAGCCGCTCCATCTCCGCCAGCGTTCCCGGCGAGAACGCTCGATCCGCCCGCGCCCGGTTCAGCGCCGCCCACGCCGCCCGCAGGTCCTCGTAGGTGTCGATGCCGAACGCCGTCATCATCTGACTCACCGACGACCGCCAGCGCCGGTCCGGCAGCGCCGCCGCCAACTCGAACGGGTTCACCCGATCCACGAAGTGATCCATGTACTTGCGGTACATCGCCTGGCGAACCGGCATCCGGCGCAGCTCGTACCGCGCCGGCCCCATCGGGCGCCCATCCGGCCCCGCTGGGTTCGATGCCCCACCCGGCGACGACACCGCCGGGAACTGCCATAGCGCCTGCGCCTCGTCGCTCAGGCAGAACTCCAGGAACCGGCGGGCCAGCTCCGGGTGCGGGCAGCCGCGCATGATCGAGATCGGGTCCGCGTCGATGTACACCGCCCCCTTCGGATCGACGTACCCCACCCGCGTCGCCACCGGGTCGCCTTTGGGCGCTGCGTCCAGGATCGCCTGCCCCTGCCCCCGCCCGTAGAAGTCGATCGCCAGGCCTGCCGCGGCCTCGCCGAGGCTGACATCGATCGGCGGCTTCGTCGAGGTGCCCGCGAAGTACCTCGCATTGGCCGACATGTCCCGCAGGATCCGCCACCCCTCCGCCCACCCTTCCTTATTGAGTATGGACTCGTACGTCGTCAACACCGACCCCGATTGGCGCGGGTCCGACAGCGCCACCATGCCGGCGTAGCGCGGGTCGGTCAGGTCCTGGAACGAGCGCGGCTCGGGGAGCCCCAGGTCGGCCAGCACCAGCCGGTTGAAGACGATGCCGAACCCCGACAGCGCGGTCCCGATCCAGTACTGCTCGGTGTCGAAGAGGAGCTGGTTGCCGATCTTGTTGTTCTCGAACCACCCCCCCTCCCCAGACCCGATTCCGGCGCCGGCCGGTGAGAGCAGCGTGTTCGAGGGGAACCCGGCAGGCTCGGAGATGCGTACGGTGGCCGCGAGATCCTGACCGTCCACGGTGACCCTCAGCGTGACACCGCGCTTGAGCTGGCCGTGCTCGTAGCTGCCGCCGCCGAACATCAGGTCGCAGCTCATGGAGCGCTCGTCGAGGGTGACCTCCGCGGACTTGCCGTCGTCGGACCGCTTTTCGATCTTCAGCCGCCCGTCTCTGGCGGCGTTCTTCACGGCGGCTTCGTATTCGGCCGCGAGCTGCTTGACGATGTCGCTGGTTCCACCGGGGATGCGCCAGTCGATCGTCACGGGCGCCTCCCCCGGGAAGCGTCGCGCGTACCAGCGGATGAAGGCCTGCTCGAACTCGGTGCGGATCTGCTCGATGTGGGGCGTGACGATGATGAGCGTCTGGGCGTCCTTGCCCGTCGCGGGGCGGGCGGGTGCGGTCCCGGCCGGGCGGACCAGGAAGGGGAGGCACAGGACCAGGAGAAAGGCGGCGAGGACGGCGACGCGGGAGACGGACATCGGCGGAGTGTAGTGGTGGCGGCATGGGGGTGGGCCGTGGGGAGGTTCGGCGAGGTTTCTTGAGGTTCGGGGTGGGTTTTTTGAGGTTCGATGGGGGTTCTTTGAGGTTCGGCGAGGTTTTTTGAGGTTTTTGGGGGTTTTTTGAGGTTCTTTTTTGGGGTGTTTTTGATGGAAGTTGTTGTCGGGTTTGGAGTTATGTCGGTTAGTGGTTGCTTGGTTCGGGCTTTGGCTCGAAAATGCATCTCTCGAAGAGAAGTAAGCAGTGAGCAGTAAGCAGTGAGCAGAAGAGAAGAGGGGTGTGGGGGACAGGGGA
>JBGPJM010000186.1:0-10146 GCA_041485385.1 Phycisphaerae bacterium
GATCTACCCCGCGATCATCGGGACCATGGCCGTGCTGGTGACGATCTTCCTGCTCACGTTCGTGCTCCCCAAGTTCGCGATGGTGTTCAAGGGCAAGGAGGACATCCTGCCCTGGACGACCAAGTTCCTCATGGGCCTCAGCGACTTCATGGTGCACAACTGGTACTTCGTGGCGGGCGGGCTGGTGCTGATGGTGGGGGGGTTCTGGGCGTTCATCCGGACGGAGACGGGCGGGTTCTGGTTCGACCGGGTGAAGCTGACGATACCGGTGGTGCGGTCGATGTTCCGGGCGCTGTACATCAGCCGCTCGCTGCAGACGATGGGGCAGCTGATCAACGCGGGCGTGCCGATGCTGGACACGCTGGCGATCACGGGCGACATCGCGGGCAACTCGCTGTTCAGGACGATGTGGCGGAGCGTGTACACGAACGTGAAGCAGGGCAAGAAGATCGCCGCGCCGCTGAACAAGACCAAGCTCCTCCCGCGTGCCGTGGCGCAGATGATCTCGGCGGGCGAGGAGTCCGGTAAGCTGGGGGAGGTGCTGGACGAGATCTCGACGTACTACGGCAAGCTGCTGAAGGACCGCATAAAGGCGGTCACGTCGATGATCGAGCCCATCATGATCATCCTAATGGGTACAGTCGTCGGCTTCATCGCGATGTCGATCATCCTCCCGATCTTCAAGATGAGCTCGATTGTAAAATAGTCGATGGCGGCAGGGGTGATTGCCGACGGCGCGATCGCCCGGTAACCCCCGGCGCGGGCGTGGCGCGCCCGGCCAGCAAGGCCGGCCCCGGGGCCGCCCTGCGCGGCCCGCCGGCCCGCCCCCCGCGGGGGCGGCATGAAAGGAGCGATGATGAGTACCCCGCACACCGCCGGTCCCAGGCGGCTCATGATCCGGAGGCGGCGCTCCGACCGTCGCGCGTTCACGCTGATCGAGACCGCGCTGGCCACCGTCATCATCGGCGTCGGCGTGCTGGCCCTGATCGAGTCGCAGCAGGCGTTCATGAGCGCCAACGACTGGTCCACCCACGCCGCCACCGCGACCTACCTGGCCAACGAGGTCCGCGAGCTCACCCGCAAGCTCCCCAAGCACGACCCCGTTACGGGGCTGTACTTCGAGTCGCAGGGGCCGAACCAGGTCCTCCGGGGCTGGGGGCCGGAGACCGGCGAGGTCGAGGTCTCCGACTTCGACGACGTCGACGACTTCGACGGCATCGTGTTCTCTCCCACCGGCACGCCGGGCGCCGCCGACGGCGACCTGCCCGGCCCGATCGACGCGTTCGGGAGCGTGATCCCCGAGATCCAGGCCGACGGGAGCCTGATGCTCGACGGCCAGGGCGACGCCATGTCGCTGCAGGGGTGGTCGCAGGCCGTGCGGGTCGAGAAGCTCGACCCGTTCGACACGTCGATCGTCCGTCCGCATGACTACGTCATCGCGGCCAACCCGCCGACGACCGCGGGGCTGGCGGTGGACAAGTTCCCCTTGCGCGTCACGTGCACCGTGCGCTACCAGGGGCACAACGACTCGGCGCCGCACGACGTGGCCAACGTCGTCTGGATCGTCCCGTAACCGTCCGCGCCCCCCGGATCCCCTCCGGGCGGGTCATCCGGCCCGCCGATCGGGCCGAACACGAATCTGTAGCGAGGCATCGAGAGGTCCGGGTGAACATGACAGCACGAAACGCCCTTTCCCCGAGAACCGTCCGCAACCTCGGCGCCGCGGTTCCGCGCCCCCCCCGCGCCCCCCGCCCCCGCCGCCGGCAATCCGCGCGGCGTGTGGCGCGGTACTGCCGCACGCGCCGCGGCGTGGCGTCGGTGCTGGCGATGATGTTCGTGGTCCTCTTCGGCTCGCTGGCGGTGGCGATGGCGATCGTCAGCAAGGGCAACCTCCGCACCGCGCAGACGCACCTGCACGTGCTCCGGGCGATGGGCGCGGCGGACACCGGCCTGGCGGTGGCGCAGAAGCGGCTGGCCGACGCCACGGCGAGGTTCATCGTCGAGAAGGGCCAGGTGGACGGGGACTTCGGCAGCGACCTGTGGAACGGCACGTACACCGCCGGCGACGGCCAGGTGCGGGTGCTGGCCAACACCGGCGGGTTCACCGAGTCGGTCACGCCGACCAGCATCGCCCAGGCGGTGGTGAACGCCTTCGAGGCCGAGCAGAACAAGGTGACGATCAACGGCATCCCGGCCGATCCGCTCATCCACACGGCCCCGGCCGGGACCGACACGTCCGAGTACAAGAGCGCCGGCTGGGTGAGCACGCCGGCCATCGCCATCGACGGCGATGCGTCGCAGACGGGGCTCAACGTCGCGGCGTACCAGGTCGAGTTCGCCCCGCTGGCCAACGGCACCGACGTCCGCATCATCGTGACGGGCTACAGCTCGGTCAGCGCCGCGGGCGGCAGCTCGTACCACTACGGCGGGTTCAGCACGCAGAACCACCTTCGCCCGCTCACGCGGGTGATCCAGCAGGACTTCCGCGTGGTCAAGCGGCACGAGCACGCCATGCTCAGCCCCAGCCGCATCATGATCGGCAAGAACGTCCACGTGAGCGGCGACCTGGGATCCCGGTACACGGACGTGGCCCAGAACAACGGCCACCCGATGGTGATCAAGTCGGACTTCATGGGTCTCAGCCCCGTCCTGGACGCCGAGCTCACCGCGTTCTACACCAACGTCCTGCAGTACGACGTCGACGGCGACAACCGCCTGCGCGTCGGGCATTCCGTCGAGGGCGCGGGCCTTCCCAGCAACGCCACCGACTACGACGGCGACGGGCACCCCGACAACGCCTTCGCCGACGCCACCGGCGACGGGTACGTCGACGACTTCGATATCTTCATGAACCACTACGACACCAACCACGACGGCAAGGTCGTGCTGGCCGCGTCGCTCACGGTCGGCACGCCGGCCGAGGGCCAGACGCCCGAGTTCACGGTCGATGACGACTTGGCGCTGCTCATCGACTCGGGCCACCCGGACCGCAACGGCAACGGCGTCTGGGGCTACACCGACACCAACCACAACGGCAAGTGGGACGCGGGCGAGACGCTGCTGGACGTCGATACGTTGCACACCGCTTCCGGGGGCGGGCCTGTCTACCCTGACCGCGCCCTGGGCTACCGCGACGGCGTGATCGACCGGAAGGACGCGTACCACAAGGTCAACGGGCGGCTGGTCTTCTCCGCCTCCGAGAGCGCCTGGAACACGGCCCACGGCGACCCCCAGCAGTACCTGCGCGGCTCGCTGGCCCCTGGGGCCGGGCAGGCCCCCCAGCGGTTCTCGGCCACGACCGACGAGCTCCCCGATATCACCGCGGCGTCGTTCACGAGCGCGCAGACGCCGCTGCGTGCGGCGGCCGACGGCGCCGCTTTCGACTCGCAGGTCGCGCAGCAGCTCGGGGTCGCCGTCTCGTCGCTCCCGACCTACACCGAGGCCTCGAGCGACTCCACCCACGTCCGCTACTTCCGGTCGGACCTCAGCGACGCGACGGTCTACGCGATGACCGGGCGGCACCTCTATGAGAAGATGCCCTTCAACTCGCCCTCGTTCTCCGACTGGTACTATCGCCCGCGCTACGAGAACCTGACCTTCAACAACGTGCAGATCCCCGAGGGCAACAACGCCCTGTTCGTCAACTGCGTGTTCGTCGGCGTCACCTACGTCCGCACCTACACCGACAACACGCACGAGAACTGGACGCTCTACGGCAAGATGGAGTGGGACGCCACCCAGAACCACCCCGTCACGATCACCGATCCCCTGGACCGGAGCGACTTCGCCCGGTACACGACCGGCAACCCCATCGACGGCCCCGAGAACTACAACGATTTCCCCAACCCCCCGACCATCCACGGCTCGGTGCGCACCGGGGACACGCGCAACACCAAGCTCTACTCCAACAACATCCGCTTCCACGACTGCCTGTTCGTCGGCACCATCGTCTCCGACACGCCGACGGAGTACACCCACGTCCGCAACAAACTCCAGTTCACCGGCGCGACGCGCTTCACGACGGAGAACCCGGACCACCCCAACGATCCCAACCTCAACCCCGACCCGGCGGACATGGACCAGATCTGCCGCAGCTCGATGATGCTGCCGCAGTATTCGGTGGACATCGGCCAGTTCAACAGCCCCACCGACACGTACTCCGGCGGGCCTGCCGCCCAGAACGTGAACCTCTCGGGCACGATCGTCGCCGGCGTGCTGGACATCCGCGGCAACGCGAACATCGACGGCTCGCTGCTGCTCACCTTCGCGCCCATCGCCGGGCAGGGCCCCCTGCAGCAGCACGGACAGGCCATCGGCAACCCCGCCGGCTTCAACGCCACGATCGGCTACTTCGGCCCCGCCGACGGCGATGGCGAGTCGCTCGACCCGGCCACGCTGCCGATCGTCGGCGGTCATCGGATCGTCGGTTACGACACCGATGGCGACGGCCTCCCCGACGTCGGCCCCGACCAGGCCCAGCCACCCGGCTCGACGGCGGTCCCCTTCTACGGCTACGGGCGGATCAACCTCAGCTGGAACCCCGACCTGCCCATGCCCGACGGCATCATGCTCCCCGTCACGATCACCCCGCTCACCATGACCTACAGGGAGGGCCGCCGTTGATGAACCGACCCCGAAGCCTCGCCACGCCGCCGCCCGGACGCCTGCGGTCCAGGGGCGGGTTCACCATCATCGAACTGCTCATCGCGCTGGCGATCAGCGCCATGCTCCTCACGGCGACGCTGGGCGCCCTGGACGCCTCGTGGCGCAGCTACAAGACGACCACGGAGTCGGCCTCCACGCACGTCATCTCCCGCATCGTCATCACCCGCATCCTGGCGCTGATCCGCACCGGCACGCAGTTCGGCCCCTACCCCGCCGACTTCCTCGACCCCGCCCAGAACCCCGTCCCGGACAACCACGAGATCGAGTTCATCGCCGAGTCGGACCGCGCCGCGGGCAACAACATCGTCACCCGCATCGAGCGGCGGGCCACGACCACCGCCGGCCTGTATGACCTCTGGTACGTCCGCCTCGACGCCGACGTCACGCCGCCGGCGGTCATCCAGGAGCACCCGATGCTCAGGGGCGTGCGCGAGGCCCTGTTCATCCTCGAGTACGATCCGGGTCCCAAGCTCAAGCGGGCGACGGTCGACCTGACCATCCAGCCCAACGACGTCCAGGACGGCTTCGGCATGGGCACCGGTAACGAGGCCCCGACGATCCGGCTCGTGGCCTCCGCGGTGCCGCGCCAGATCAACTGACGGAGCGTTTGCCGATCGGCAACGAGCGGGCGTCGCGCTTCATGCGGACGCCCTTTTTCATAGGCCGGGCGCGCGGAGCGTCTCCATCGCCGCCGGGATCTCCGCGGCCAGCTCCGTCGCCAAGAGGCCCGCGCTCGCCCCATGAGATGCGGACCACCGCTCGCCCGCGAGCCCGTGCACATAGACGCCGAGCCTGGCCGCGTCGAACAGGTCCAGCGGGCGCCCCGGGGGAGGGGCGGGACGCATCTTCCCGGCAACGCCGGCGGGGAGCCGCAGCGGCGGAGGGGGCGCGGGGAGCGCCACGAACTGCGCGATGATGCCGGCGATGACGCCCGTAAGCACGTCGCCCGTGCCGCCCACGGCCAGGCAGGCGTGGCCGGTCGGGTTCGTCCACGTCCGCTGGCCGTCGCTCACCACCGTCCCGGCGCCCTTCAGCACCACCACGCACCCCAGGCGCTGCGCGAGCTGCTCCGCCGCGCCCTGGCGCGATTCGGCGAGCCCCAGATCGTTCTTCAGCCCCATCCCGCGGACCAGCCGGACGAACTCGCCGGGGTGGGGCGTGAGCACGGCCGCGGCGTGCAGATCGCGGGTGACCTGCGGCATCTGCGCCAGGGCGCTCAGCGCGTCGGCGTCCACGACCACCGGCGAATCTTCCTGCTGGATGGCGCGCAGCGTCAGGGCCCGCGCCCCGTCGCCGCGCCCGAGCCCCGGCCCGATCGCCAGGCACGCGCAGGGCCCGCCCGCGAGGACCCGGTCCACCACGGCCGCGCCCTCGTGCGCGATGATCAGACCGTCGTTGCCGACCGGCATGGCCACGCCGGTGGCCCACGGCGCGATCGTGAGCCCGGCGTCCAGCACCGGCGCGGGCATCACCAGCCTCGCCAGCCCCGCGCCGGCGCGCAGCGCGGCCGTAGCGGTAAGCGCCGGCGCGCCGATCATGCGGGTGTCCGGCGCCGCGCACCCGCCGATGACGACCACCGTGCCGAACGTCCCTTTGTGCCCCGCGGGGTCACGCTCCGGCAGGCGCGGCAACGCGGGCCCGCCGGTCATGCGTGCGCCCTCCCCGCGACCGCCGGTGCCCCGCCGATGCGAATCCGAACCATCCGTGGCCGCTCCCTGTTTACTTCGTCGCCTCGACGGTGATCTTCAGCTTGCCCAAGGACGGCGCCAGCGCCACCAGCGTGTTCTGCGTCTGGCCGTCGCCCAGCGCCGAGGTCGCCAGCACGATGTGGGTCGCATCGAACGGCGTGCCCTCCGGGAGCGTGCCGTCCAGGTCGACCCAGGTCTTCTTTCCGTCCACCTCCAGGATCGCCTGCGCCCACATGTGGTACCCGAAGATCGCCTCGCGCCCGGCGAACGAGTCGGCGTAGATCAGCCCCGAGGCCACACGGGCCGGGATGCCGTCGGCCCGCAGCATCGCGCAGAGCAGGACGCCGTGCTCGGAGCAGTCCCCCGCTTTGGTCTGCGCCACCTCGGAGGCCGTCGCGAACCCGACGGCCAGGTCCTTCTTGCTTATGTAGTTGTAGACGTACCGGCGCATCGCCTCTGCCCGGGCCGCCTTGCCCCCGCCCTCGGCGCCCGCCCCCCCTCCGCCCGCACTGGTCGCGGTCTTCACCAGCTCCTGGATCCGCGGGTCCGCCGCGTTCACCATGGACGAGGACGCGAGGTACTCCTTGTCGCCGGCCTCGCTCTCGGGCGCCGGCGCGGGTGACGCCAGATCAACGCGGACCCGCACCTGGCTCTCGCTGAGGCGCTCCGCCCTCTGCACCGACGTGCCGGGCACGTCCAGCAGCTTGTCGCCCGGGGTCGCGAGC
This sequence comes from Phycisphaerae bacterium, assembly GCA_041485385.1. Lineage (GTDB taxonomy): Bacteria > Planctomycetota > Phycisphaerae > Phycisphaerales > UBA1924 > JBGPJM01. Next base: position 7,079 of record JBGPJM010000186.1, read on the forward strand.
AGGAACGTCGCGGCCTTCAGCCGCCGGGCCCCCGCGATCGGCCGGTCCGGCTTCACCAGAGTGCTCACGAGCAGCTCGGGCGGGTCGATCTTCAGCATCGCCAGGTCATGGTCCGCCAGCAGCACGACCATCTTGATCCCGCCCAGGTCGGCCTCGGTGCGGATGGGGATCCCCTTCTCGTCCACGTCCTCGACCACCTCGACGCCGGGCTGGGTGTCCAGCGTGCTCCGCCACTTCACCGCCGGGATCGTCCGTCCCACCGCTTCCACGTCTTCCTGTCCCTCGATCTTGTGCGTCGCGACGCTCACCCGCGGCGCCTCCAGCGGGTCCATCGAGCGCACCACGATCTCCTTCGCCCCCGCCTGCAGCCTCTTCATCACGAAGTCGCCCGCCTGCGCGGGCGTGAGCCACGCCCCCTCGGGGGCCGCGGCCGTCGTTTCGGTCTTCTTCCCGTTCTGCTCCGAAACGATCCGGATCTTGTCCCCCTCGAAGAAGTAGTCCGTCGTCACGGGTAGCGTCCCCATCTGCTCGACCTTCTTCATGGAGACCGGCTTGCCCGCGCCGGTCTCGACCGACTCGCCGCGCATGGCGATCTGCACCCCCTGTGGGCCGCGCCCGACCTCGATGTGCATCTCCGTCATCGTCAGCACGCGGTCCCCCTCGGTCTTCTGCGTGGTGTGCATCCACCCCGCCCGCTTGCCGCTCAGCTCCAGGACGTACCACAGATCGTGGTCGTCGCCGCGCCCACCCACGCCCCCGGCCCGCGCCCGCGGGGCCAGCAAGGCCACGAGCAGCGCGGCCACCAGCGCCGCGGCCCATCCACTCCCGATCACCGACCTGCCACGCTGGTCTCGCACTGCTGATCTCCTGGCCCCGAATACCCGGATCAAGCATACCTCGCCGGCCGATCCCGGATTCCCCGCCACCAACGGGTGCGGGCGTGCTCGGTCGCGTTGAGGTCAGCCGAGTTTTCGCCCTACCGTCCGGCGTGCTCGACACCCACTGCCACCTCACGTTTCCCGATTTCCAGGGGCGCATCGACGCCGAGCTGGCCGAGGCCGGCGCCGCCGGCGTCACCGGGGCCATCACGATCTCGACGACCACGGACGATTGCCTGGAGGCCCTGGCTCTCGCGCGCGCCCACGGCAACCTCTGGTGCACTTCGGGCGTGCACCCGCTGCATTCGCACGAGGGCCCGCACGCGTGGGCGAAACTCCGGACGGTGGCGCTCGATCCGCGGTGTGTCGCGTGGGGTGAGCTGGGGCTGGACAACCACTACGACGAGCCGGCGCGGGACGTGCAGCACACGGTCCTGGACGAGCAGCTCGCGTTCATCGAATCCTGCCGCACAGACGCCGCTCGCCCCATCGACCTGCCCGTCGTCCTGCACTGCCGCGAGGCGTTCGACGACCTGCTCCCGATCTTGCGCCGGACGCGCCTGGACCCGGCGCGGTTCGTCTTCCACTGTTTCACCGGGACACCCGCCGACGTGCGCAAGTGCCTGGACTTCGGCGCCATGATCTCGTTCACCGGCGTCGTCACCTACCGCAACGCCGCGGACGTCCGCGAGGCCGCGACGCTGGTCCCGCTCGATCGCATCATGGTCGAGACCGACGCCCCGTACCTCTCCCCCGAGCCGTACCGCGGCAAGCGCCCCTGCCGTCCGGCGTGGGTCCGCCATACCGCCGAGGCGCTGGCCTCGCTGCGGGGCGAGCCGTTCGACGCGTTCCACCGGGCCATCAACCGCAACACCGAGCGGTTCTTCGGCATCGCCGATGTCCAGTGAGACCGGTGAATCCGTTGACGACCGCTTCCCCATGCCGGGGGATTCCCCCGTCGCCCAGTCCCCCAGTCCCGCCAGCTCTCCGCGGGCGATTCCCATCCCCCGCGCGCCCCCCGCCTCTCGCCGGTGAACAATGCCGCCGATGATCCTCGCCGCCTGGCTCCACACCCTCAGCCCCTTCCTCGTGCGCTTCAGCGACTCGCTGGGGCTGCGCTGGTACGGAATGGCCTACCTGGCCGGGTTCCTTGTCGGGTTCCTGCTCCTGCGGGCGCTGTCGCGCCGCGGTCTCACCCCGATCCCGCTGGACCGTGTCGACCACGCCATCATGTGGCTCATCGGCGGCGTGCTCGTCGGCGGACGCCTCGGATACGTGCTCATCTACGACCGCGCCCTGCTGTGGACGATGACCGATTCGTTTCCGTGGTGGAACCTCCTGGCCATCAACAAGGGAGGCATGGCCAGCCACGGCGGCATGATCGGCGCGGCGGTGGCCGCGTGGCGGATCTCCCGCGGCTGGACGGAGCCGGACGGCGCGAGGGTCGGCGCTTGCCCGCCCCTGCACGTCATGGACCTCACCTGCATGCTGGCCCCCTGCGGCCTGTTCTTCGGGCGGATCGCCAACTTCGTCAACGGCGAGCTGCTGGGCAAGGTCGTCTCCCCGCCGGGAACAGAAGGGCCGTGGTGGTCCGTGCAGTTCCCCCAGGAGCTCCGCGGCTGGGACAGCCCCGGCGTCCGCGATGTTCACTCGCACGCCCCCGATCTCTCCGCCCAGCAGCAGTCGCAGCTCAGCGAGCTCGTCCACTCCGTCGCGTTGCCGGGCGATTCCTTCGCCGATGCGCTCGAACGGATCATCCAGCACGCCGCGAGGTACGCCGGCCAGCTCAAGCCGCTCCTCTCGTCGCGTCATCCCTCGCAGATCTACCAGGCGGTGGCGGAAGGCCTCGTCGTCGGCGCGATCGTGTGGGCGGCGGCCGCGCGCCCGCGGAAGCCCGGCGTCGTCGGCGCGGTGTTCCTCATCTCCTACGGCGCGCTCCGGATCGTCACCGAGTTCGTCCGTCTCCCCGACGCCCAGTTCGATGTCGGCCGGCCGCTGGGCCTCAGCCGCGGGCAATGGCTCTCGGCCGCGATGGTCGCGGCCGGCGCCTGCGTGCTCGCGTGGGCCTCGCGCCGCAACGTCCCCAGGCTCGGTGGATGGCGCACGCCCACGGCGACGTCCCCGGCACGCGCCCCTTCTGGCCCGGCGATCAACCCATGAACATCCTCGTCACCGGCGCCGCCGGCTATA
>JBGPJM010000187.1:0-10127 GCA_041485385.1 Phycisphaerae bacterium
ACCGAATCGCCAGGGAAATCGCCGAGCGCGAGGCCGCGCGGACCGCGGCGAGCCAGTTGCTGCTGACACGCCCAGCGCAGAGCGATGGACCGCTGGATGTGGTGGCATGAGGGGAGGTGGGGGGACCTATTCCTTGACGCCGAGCTTTTCTAGCAGCCTCGCGCGGGCCGCCTTGGCGTCGGCCGCGCCGCCGGAGAGCTTCATCACGGCGCCTACGAGCCGGCCGACGGCCGCGAGCTTGCCGGAGCGCACGTCGTCGGCAACCTTGGCGTTCTGCTCGATCGCGCCGGCGACCCAGGCATCCAGGGCGCCCTCGTCCCGGACGATGAGCATGCCGCGCTGGGCGCCCAGGGCGGCGGGGTCGGCCCCGGCGTGCTCGGGGAGGCAGAGCAGGCCGAAGAGCTCATCGGCGGCGGTGGAGCCGATCGCGTCGTCCTCGCGCAGCTTGATGATGCCGGCGACCTGAGCCGGGGTGATCCCCAGTTCATTCACCGCTGCCGCCGCCTCGCCCTTGGCCGCACGCTCGTTGGCGCGCTTCAGGCCGGATTGGAGCATGAAGTTGGCGGCCTGCCTGCCGGCGCGGGCGTCCTCGACGCCCAGCCCGATCGCTCCGGCGATGCACTCCTCGTAGAAGAAGCACACGTCGCGCTCGTCGGTGAGGGCCGCGGCCTCCTTGCGCAAGACGCCGTAGCGCTCCATGTACCGCTTCATTCGGGAGAGGGGCAGCTCGCCGATGCGGGCGCGGACGCGCTCGCGCCAGGCGTCGTCCACGACGAGGGGGACCAGGTCCGGATCGGGGAAATAGCGGTAGTCGTGGGCGTCCTCCTTCTCGCGCTGCACGAAGGTTCGCCCGGCGCTGTCGTCCCAGCCGCGGGTGGTCTTCATGCCGGCGCCCATCTCGCGCCCGTCCTTCAGCCATCGCTCGGGCTGCTCGCGCAGCTCGAAGTCGATGGCGCCCTTGAGCGACTTGAACGAGTTGAGGTTCTTGATCTCGACGATCGGCGTCCGCACCAGGCGCCCGTCGGCGAGCGTCAGCTCCGTGTTGATGTTCGGCTCGAACCGCATGTGCCCCTTCTGCATCACGCCCTCGCTGGCGCCCAGGAAGCGGCAGACGTTGCGGAGCATCTTCGCGAAGAGCACGACCTCGTCCGAAGAGCCGAAATCCGGCTGCGTGACGATCTCCAGGAGCGGGGTGCCCGCGCGGTTGAGGTCCACGAGAGAGAAATCGATGACCCCACCTCCGGGCGCCTCGTGCAGCAGCTTCCCCGCGTCCTCCTCCAGGTGGGCCCGGATGATGCCGATCCGCCGCGGCAGGAGTTCCCAGTTGATGTTCCCCGAGTCGTCGACACTGGGCAGCTCGAAGCAGCCGTCGAGGCACAGCGGGAGCTCGTACTGCGAGATCTGGTAGTTCTTCGGCAGGTCGGGGTAGAAGTAGCTCTTGCGGTCCCAGCGCGAGAAGGGCGCGACCGAGCACCCCAGGGCCATCCCGACCATCATCGACAGCTCGACGGCCGCCTTGTTCATGACCGGAAGGGCGCCGGGAAGGCCGAGAACGACGGGGTCGATGAGGGAGTTGGGCCCGCCTCCCCCCGCTCTGTCCTCGCCGGTGCCGCTCGCGCTTGCGGCGACCGGCATGGGGGCCGCGGGGTTGGTGACGCGCGAGAACATCTTGGTGCGGGTGGCGAGCTCGACGTGGATCTCGAGGCCGACAATGAGGCGGACGTGCGGCATCGAGGGATCGTACCGGTGCGTCCGGAAACGCGTCGGCAGCTGGGGGCTGGCCAACCGGTCGACGCCCGCCCTCCCCCTATTCCAAGCAGTGAATGCCGCTCCCACACCCGGCGACTCGCCCATCTGAGTCGCTAACAGGCGGAATCGCGACGGCGTCTGTTCTTGGCCGCGTCCAGGTGATGCGGGAAGGAGGCTGGCCGTGGGCACGAGCGCTCTCTGGAACTGCGCGGTGATCGCTGGGGTCGGGGTGGCCGCGGCGGCGGGCGCGTCGGTGATCATGCGTCCGGAGAGGGCCCACGAGCCTGTGCAGCGTTGGTTGATCAGCCCGCCGGAGCCGGCGGCGCGGGTCAGGGCGCCGTGGTGGCTCTCGCCGGGGCATGCGTTGGTCCGGGCGGCGCTGGGGCGTGTGCTGGAGGATGGCGGGAGCCCAGGCGGCCAAGAGGCCACTGCGCCAGAGTGCGCCGAGCAGGTGACCGAACGCGATCCCTCGGCGGACCCCTTCGACTTCCTGTTCGACTTGGCGGGGATCGGTGATCGCTCGGGCGACGATCTGACGAGGCATGGGGCGCGATGGGTCGACGCGCGGCCGCGCATTGTCAATCAGTGACCGCGCCCGTCGCCGGCGATCGGGAGGTACCATGGGCGCTCCATCTCAGGAGCAACCCATGTCGCTTCTCGTCACATTGGCCGTCTGGATGCTCTGCGCTCAGGTTCCCGGCGGCGAGCCGCCGCAGCCCGGGCTCGCGGCCCCGAGTGCCCTCCGTTGCGAATACCTCGCGGACCCGATGGGGATCGACGTTTCTTCGCCGCGGTTCTCGTGGCTGGTGAGCGATCCGCGCCGGGGCGCGCGGCAGAGCGGGTACCAGGTTGTCGTCCACCGGGAGGATGCTGCGGCCGGCGAGCCGGTGTGGGACTCTGGGAAGGTCGCCGGCGAGGAGGGGTGCAACATCGCCTTCGCGGGTCGTGCACTGGAATCCGGACGGGCCTACACCTGGAAGGTCCGCACCTGGGATGCCGACGATCGCGCTTCGGAATGGAGCGAGCCGGCGCACTTCTCCATGGGCCTGCTGGCCCCGGCCGATTGGAAGTGCGCGTGGGTCGGGCTCCCTGCCCCGCCCGAGCCCGGCGTCCGAGGTCCGGCGACCATGCTGCGGGCGCGGTTTACGTTGGGCGGACTGGGGGCACGGCGCGCGACGCTGTACGCGACGGCGCTAGGGCTCTACGAGTGCCGCCTCAACGGCCGGCGCATCGGCGACCGTGTGCTCGCGCCGGAATGGACCGACTACCGCACGCGCATCCAATACCAGACCTACGACGTCACGCCGCTGCTCACCCAGGGGGAGAACGTGCTGGGCGCGGTGCTGGCCGACGGCTGGTACGCCGGCAAGGTCGGGCTGTTCAAGAGGGAGACGTACGGGCGTGACCTGGCGCTGCGGGCGCAGCTCCAGGTGGAACTGGCGGATGGCTCCATGCAGGTCGTCGTCTTCGACGGATCCTGGCGTGCCACCAGCGGCGGCCCCTGGCTCGCGGCGGACATCCTCGACGGCGTCCGCTACGACGGGCGCCGGCAGATGTCCGGCTGGGACCGGCCCGGCTTCGACGACTCCGCCTGGATCGCCCCCCAGATTTTTCAGCCCCCGGCGGCGGCGCTCGTGGCACAGATGAACGACCCGGTCCGGGTAACGGGCTCGATGCGGCCTGTCGCGCTCACGCGGCCCAAGGCCGGCGAATACGTTTTCGACCTGGGGCAGAACATGACGGGCTGGGTGCGGCTTCTCGCCTCCGGACCCGCGGGCGCGCCCGTCACGCTGCAGTACGCCGAGGCGCTCAACCCCGACGGCACGGTCTACACCGCCAACCTGCGCGGCGCGGCCCAGCGCGACACGTTTATCCTCGCCGGCCGGCCCAGCGAGATGGTCGAGCCCGCCTTCACCTACCACGGGTTCCGCTACGTGCAGGTTTCCGGTCTGGGCACGCCCCCCGTGCTCGATGATGTGGTCGGGCGCGTCGTCCACTCCGACCTGCCGCCGGGCGGCACGTTCGAGTGCTCCGACGCGATGCTCAACAAGCTGATGAGCAACATCGTCTGGACGCACCTGGCCAACATGCAGAGCACGCCGACGGACTGCCCGCAGCGCGACGAGCGACTCGGCTGGATGGGCGATGCGCAGGTCTTCGCGCAGGCCGCGTGCTTCAACCGCGACATGGCCTCGTTCTTCACGAAGTGGCTCGCCGATGTTCGCGATGCCCAGAGCCCCGATGGCGCCTACCCGGATTTCGCCCCCAACCCCGTCGTGTCCACCGGCAAGTTCATGTCCGTCCCCGCCTGGGGCGACGCCGGGGTCATCGTCCCGTGGCGCATCTACCAGAACTACGCCGACCTGCGCCTGCTCCAGACGCACTTCGAATCCGCGCGCCGATGGGTCGACTCCATCCAGAGCCGCAACCCCGACCTGGTCTGGCACGCCGCACGCGGTAACGACTACAACGACTGGCTGAACGGCGACACGCTGAAGCTGGACGACTGGCCGCGGAAGGGGGCGGAGATCCCCCGCGACGTCTTCGCCACGGCCTTCTTTGAGCACTCCACGCGACTGGTTTCCAGGATGGCCCACGCTATTGGGCGCGAGGACGACGCCGCGAAATACACCAGGCTCGCCGACGACATCCGGCGCGTCTTCCAGGAGAAGTTCTGCACCCCCGACGGCACGGTCGAGGGGGATACGCAGGCCGGCTACGCGCTGGCGCTGCACTTTGATCTTCTGCCCCAAGCCCTCCGACCCGCGGCCGTGGCGAAACTCGTCCAGGCCGTCCACCGCTACAACGACCACGTCGCGACCGGCTTCATCTCGACCGTTCCGATGATGGAGGAGCTGGTTCGCGCGGGCCATGCCGACCTTGCGTACACCCTGCTCCTCAATCGGACCATCCCCAGCTGGGGGTACATGATCGACCAGGGCGCCACCACCGTGTGGGAGCGATGGGACGGCTACGTCGCCGGGCGGGGCTTCCAGGACCCCGGCATGAACTCCCTGGCCCACTATGCCATCGGGTCCGTCGGCGAGTGGATGTACCGGCACATCCTGGGCATCAACCCCGACGACGAGCACCCCGGCTACCGCCATTTCGAGGTCCGCCCCGTCCTCCACCCGTCGCTCACGTGGGCGCGCGGGTCGCTCCGGACCATCCGCGGCGAGATCCGCGTTGACTGGGTGGTCGCCGAGGGGCAGTTCCGCCTGGGCCTGACCGTGCCGCCGGGCACGAGCGCACGCGTCGTTCTACCCTCAGGCGACCCGACGCACCTCACCGAGGGCGGCCGCCCGGCCGCCGAGTCGCCCGGCGTGCACGTGGTGAGCGCCGGCAGCAGCGAGGTGGTGCTCGACGTCACCTCCGGCAGGTTCGACTTCGAGACGCCGGCCCCATCCGTTCACTGATTCGCGCCGGCATTCCTGGTCGGGGCCGAATCCCAGATCTTAAGCACGCCGTCGCCGCCTGCGTCTGTGGCATCTCAGCCGTGCCTCCTTCGCGCGCCGCGCTCCACGTGCATCGGTCCATCATAGAGGAACACGTGTTCCGACCGTCCGGCCTTGGTCCCCGGCCAGATTTTTTCGTTCTGGCCCCCGACACCCTCGCACACGCCCGCCCGCCGGCCCGGTACCATTCTGCGAGCTTGGAGCGCCCCGTGAGATTCGACCGTGACGAGATCATCAGCCGATTGCGGGAACTGCGGTATCGGTTCGACGATCTCAGGGCCAAGTTCCGCGACAGCCCGGAGGACCGGCGCAAGATCCTCATCATCGGCGTCGGGGGCGCTGCCGCGCTCGTGCTGCTGGTGGTGCGGGTGGTGACCTGGCTCCCCCGCGGCGGAAAAGATGGGGCCGCCAGTCCGTCGCACGAGGCCGTCGCATCGGTCGTCAAGGGCGCGGAGTCCGTTCGTCCCGAGCTCGAGTCCGATGCCCGGTTCGCGAGCATCAAGATCTTCGCGGTCCCGCCGAGCGAGAAGGAACCGGCCGGCAAGGTGCTGGTGATGGGCGCCGTCGCGAGCGAAGCCGACTTTACGCGCCTGAAGCAACTGGTCGAGAAGGCCCACCCCGGCGTCCCGGTCGGGTGGCAGGTCGCCGTGGGGCTGAAATAGGCCGCCGCGGCCGGGGCGGTTCAGCCCTTCTCCACCGGCCACCCGGCCTCCGTCCACGCGCGGTACCCGCCGTCCATCGAGACGACGTTGGTGTACCCCATCCGTTGCAGGTTCTCCGCCGCCAGCGCCGAGCGGAAGCCGCCGCCGCAGTAGAGCACGATCTCGGCCGCCGTATCGGGGATCACCTTCTCGACGTCACGCTCGATGACGCCCTTGCCCAGGTGGATCGCCTTGGGCAGGTGCCCCGCGGCCCACTCGCTCTCCTCGCGGACATCCACCAGAAAGAACCGCTCCTTACGGTCCAGGCGCGGCTTCACGTCCTTGACCGTGCACTCGCGCACGCGCGACTTGGCCTCCTGGACGATCTTGAGAAAACGCTCGGCGTGCTTCATGGTCCGGCCTTTCGATGACGATCGGTGCAGGGAAGAGTATTCGCGATGTCCGCGAGGAACTCGAAGGTCTCTCGTGCGGCCGGCGCAGCAAAAAGGGCGGCGCTCCGCAGAAGCGGGACGCCGCCCGCGCCGGGCCGGACCCCCCAGGGGCGCACACGCACCGGGCTTGTACCCCGGCCCGGGCTCCCCCGGCCCGAGGGCCAAGTGCCCGGCGGAGTGCGCCCCCATGCCTCTTGCCGCATGGCCGCGCGGCGCTGGGCAGGCGGGCAGGCGAGGGTGGGCGGCTGCAAGGGCTGGGAACGTGACCCGCACGGACCGGCCGATCCGTGCCTCACCTTGTCCCATGCCCCTTGCCGCCATCACCCCGCCCGCCTGTCCGACCGGCCCGTGCCGGGCTTACCAGGTCGGCCGCGCGGGATTCGAACCCGCAACCCGCGAGGCGTTCGCTCGATGCTCCATCCGTTGGGCGAGCAGCGCATCTTCAAGACGACGTTTCCGATGCCGGTCACGGAACGTGCGGAGGCGATTCACGATGAAGCCACGCACGCCGCCGGCCGGCGTCTGTGAAGTTCTTATTGGTTTGATTTCCGAATACGAGTTCCGTTGAGTCGATGGCATAGCTGTCCCCCTGTGCCGAGGGTGTGGTGATCGATGGGCGAAACGAAAACGACCCCGGAGTCCGACTCCGGGGCCGCGATAGTCCGTTGTGGACGTGCGCGCTACCTCGGAGGTGTGCCCGTGTAGTCGTTGACGCTGGAGAAGAGCCCGGAGATGCCGGCCGACCAGTGGCCTTCGCCGGCGCGGCCCGGGCGCTTCGTCACCGCGGCAGCGATGCAAGCGGGGCGTGCGGGTTGGAAGGTCTTGGTCGTCAAAAGCATTCTCCTTCGTAAGTTTGGTTCAGGGGTCGGCGGCCAGAAACGGCAGCCGAGCGGGGCGAAGAATAACGCGAGATCTCACGTTGTCAAGACCGAATCGCGGATTTTCTTGACTCGTCCTGCAAAGAGGGAGTCGGTGCGAGAAGCCGTCTCATGCGCCCGCGGCCTGCGACTCCGCCTCGTCCACCAGCACGCGGCTCCCCACCACCGGCTCGAACCGTGCCTGGAAGAAGCGCAGGTGCTCCGGCTCGTGCGTGAACCGCAGCCCCACGATGTTCGCCCGGTTCTTGTAGAGTTCGATCGCCGATTCCGCCGTCACGTCCATGTGCGCCTGCGTGTACACCCGGCGCGGGATCGTCAGCCGGATCAGCTCAAGGCTGGGGTAGATGTTCTCCCCCGTGTCCGGGTCGCGCCCGCACGACACCGCCCCGCGCTCCATCGAGCGCACGCCCGACTCCACGTACAGCGCGGCCGACAGCGCCTGCGCCGGGAACTGCTCCCGCGGCAGGTGCGCCAGGAACCGCGACGCGTTGATGAACACCCCGTGCCCGCCGATCGGCCTCACCACCGGCACGCCGGCCTTGATCAGCAGGTTCCCCAGGTACTCCACCTGCCCCACCCGCGCCCGGATGTGGTCGTACTCCACGCTCTCCCGGATCCCGATCGCCATCGCCTCCATGTCGCGCCCGGCGAGCCCGCCGTAGGTGTGCAGCCCCTCGTACACCACCACCATGTTCCGGGCCCGCTCCGCCAGCGCATCGTCGTTCAGCGCCAGCCATCCGCCGATGTTCACCAGCGAATCTTTCTTCGCCGAGCACGTGCACCCGTCCGTGTGCGAGCAGATCTCGCGCAGGATGTCCGCGATCGACCGGCGCTCCTGCCCGGCCTCGCGCTGCTTGATGAAGTACGCGTTCTCCACCGCCCGCGTCGCGTCGAGCATGATCCGCACGCCGTGCCTCCGGCACAGCTCGCTCACCGCCCGCACGTTCGCCAGGCTCACCGGCTGGCCGCCCGCCATGTTGACGTTCGTCTGCAAGTTGACGTACGGGATGCGCGCCGCGCCGTGCGTGCGGATCACCGCCTCGAGCTTCGCCAGATCGACATTCCCCTTGAAGGGACGCTCGACCTCCGCGTCGTGCGCATCGTCGTTGATCACGTCGACGAAGCGCCCGCCGCACAGCTCCTGGTGCGCCCTGGTCGTCGTGAAATACATGTTCCCCGGGATCACGTCCCCCGGCTTGATCAGGAGCTTGCTGAGGATGTGCTCGGCCCCGCGCCCCTGGTGGGTCGGGATCACGTGCCGGTACCCGTAGAACTGGCGCACGGCCTCCTCGAGGTGGTAGAAGTTCACCGACCCCGCGTACGACTCGTCCCCCATCATCAGCCCGGCCCATTGCCGGTCACTCATCGCCGACGTCCCCGAGTCCGTCAGCAGGTCGATGTACACGTCCTCGCTCCGCAGGAGGAACGTGTTGAACCCGGCGTCGGCGATCGCCTGCTCGCGCTCGGCCCGCGTGGTCATCCGCAGGTGCTCCACCATCTTGATCTTGTACGGCTCGGCCCAGGATCGCTTGCTCGGCATGGAGTTGTTCCAAGGTTCAGGGTGGCGGGAAGGGGGGGGATCCGGAACCCAGCCAAAAGAATACGAGATTGCTGGGGGAGGGCCCCGGCGGCCGAAAAAGAAGTCCTCGGGCAGGCCGCGGCACGGACCCGGTGCGAATGATCACCGGTGCAGCCGGCGACGACGGCACGGTCGAGAAACACGGACGGGCTTCGCAAAGGAGGCGATCATCATGCGAATCAGGCTGAGACGGACCGCTCTGAGCCTTGTCATCGCGGCGACGGGCGCGATCGGCGCGTGCGCCGGCAACGGCCGCCCCGCGGATGCCCGAGTCGTGCAGCAGACCGGCACGCTGCGGATCGCCGCCGGAGCCGTCAGCGCCGGGCACACCGGCTGGACGATCCAGCCCGGCCAGGGCCAGCCAGCGGTCGACGCCGACGTCTCCCGCGTCATGGCCCGCGCCCGCGAACTCGACGGCCACCACATCCGCGCGTGGGGATGGTTCTCCGACAGCGCCACCGGCACGGGCGGCCACCTGCGTGTCTTCAATGTCCAGCAGGTCGAGTTGGTTCGCTGAGCGGGTCATCTCGCGGCTGATCCTCAGGGCCCGGTGGCGGGTGGCGCCGGTTGCCCCTGCTGTGCGCCGGCCGGTCCCTGTTGCTGCTGCTGTTGCCTGGCCGCCTGGGCCGCCCGGTGCTTGGCGGCCCAGAACATCCCCAGCAGCGTGAACCCGATCGCCAGCCCCAAGGCGTACATCCCCAGCAGGCTGCGGAAGCGCTTGCGGTCGAAGGGCTCGGGCGGGGGGCGGCTTGGGACGGTGTTCTGGGTCATCGCTGGACGTCCGGGCGCGGTCGCTCACTGACCGGCGAGGTTTCCCTTCTTCCTCTTCCTACCCGCCTTGGTCCCGGCCATCCCCGGTCTCCTCTCTCCGCTCCCTCCCGCTCGCCCGCCCGCGGGCATCTCCTCGATCTCTGACCGCCTGATCGATCCCGCGCCCCCCAGCTTCCCCTCCTTGACCGCCTTGGCCTGGTCGCGCAGGCGGGCGGCCTTCTCGAACTCCAGGCTCTCGGCGGCCTGCATCATCTCCTCCTCCAGCATCCGCACCATCTCCTCGGTCTCGAAGGTCTCTTCGGTTTCCTGCACCGCCTCGCGCGCCGTGCGCCGGGCCCGCAGCTCCAGCTCCAGGCCGTGCCGGATGGCCTTGACGATTGTCGTCGGTGTGATCCCGTGCTCGGCGTTGTACGCCGTCTGCTTGGCGCGCCGGCGCTCGGTCTCCCGCATCGCCGTCTCCATCGACGGCGTGACCTTGTCGGCGTACATCACCACCAGCGCGTTGACGTTTCGGGCCGCACGCCCCATCTGCTGGATCAGGCTCGTGCCCGAGCGGAGGAACCCCTCCTTGTCCGCGTCCAGGATGCACACCAGCGAGACCT
>JBGPJM010000188.1:0-10054 GCA_041485385.1 Phycisphaerae bacterium
CGAAACCCTGCCCAGGAGCACCCGAATTTCAGACTCGCACCCCATCAGCCGAGCCTCAACGCAAGTGCTTTGCAGAAAGCCACTTGCAGCGACGCCGCCCCCGCGCCGACCCGCAAAAACCACCCAAAAACCCCGAGAAACTCACCCCCCCCTCGCCGCGAAAAACACCCCGCCAAAAATCACAACTCAAGATGCCACAAGCACTTACGCAAAAAACCTGCCCTGCTTTTCTCGATCTTTCCCCGCCCTTCTCTGCTTTTCTCAAAATCTCTCGATCCTTCTCAACATCTCTCGACCCTTCTCGTCCCCTGTCTCCCACGCCCCTCCTCTCCCCATCTTCTCTTCTGCTCACTGCTTACTGCTCACTGCTCACTACTCCTTAAACTCTTCTCCGCCCCAGGAGCCCCGGCATGGCCGATCTGAGCACCACCGTCAACGGCCTGCGCCTCCCCAACCCCTTCGTCATCGGCTCGGGCCCTCCCGGCACCAACGCCAACGTCATCGCCAAGGCCTTCGACGAGGGCTGGGGCGCCGTCATCGCCAAGACCATCAGCCTCGACGCCTCCAAGGTCGTCAACGTCTCCCCACGCTACGCCCGCATGCGCATGCCCGGCAGCAAGGAAGTCCTGGGGTGGGAGAACATCGAGCTCATCAGCGACCGCCCCTTCAGCGTCTGGCTCGACGAGTTCAAGCAGCTCAAGGACAAGTACCCCGGCCGCGTCCTCATCGCCTCCATCATGGAGGAGTACAACAAGGACGCCTGGACCGAGATCGTCCAGCGCTGCCAGGCCACCGGCATCGACGCCTTCGAGCTCAACTTCTCCTGCCCCCACGGCCTCCCCGAGCGCAAGATGGGCTCGGCCATGGGCCAGGATTGCGACATCCTCGAAGAGGTCTGCGGCTGGGTCAACGCCGCGGCCAAGGTCCCCGTCTGGGCCAAGATGACCCCCAACATCACGCACATCGAAGAGCCCGCGCGGGCCTCCCTCCGCGCCGGCTGTGAAGGCATCGCCGCCATCAACACGATCCTCTGCGTTATGGGCGTGGACCTCAAGACCCTCCGCCCCGAACCGTGCGTGGAGGGGTACACCACGCCCGGCGGCTACTCCTGCAAGGCCGTCCGCCCCATCGCCCTCCGCATGGTCATGGAGTGCGCCCGCATGATGCGGGCGGAGTTCCCCGACCGCACCGTCAGCGGCATCGGCGGCGTCGAGACCGGCGAGGATGCCGCCCAGTTCATCCTCCTGGGCGCCCACACCGTCCAGGTCTGCACCGGCGTCATGATCCACGGCTACGAGCTCGTCAAGACCATGTGCCGGCAGCTCTCGGCCTTCATGGACCAGCACAAGTTCAAATCCATCGACGACTTCCGCGGCCATTCCCTCCAGTACTTCACCACCCACGCCGACCTCGTCCAGCGCCAGAAGGATGCCAAGGCCACGGAGAAGGCCGCCGCCAAGGGCACGGTCACCAAGGACAGCCAGTGGCAGGGCGACAAGTTCGTTGAGCAGACCAAGAAGCTCGTGGCGAACGAGTAAGACACACCTATGCCCCTCCTCATCAAAAACGGCCGCCTCATCACGGCCACCGACGACCACCACGCCGACCTCTTCTGCGCCGATGAGACGATCACGCGCATCGAGAGGACCATCGACCCCAGGTCCTGCCCCCCCGGCACCGAGATCATCGACGCGACGAGCAAGCTCGTCTTCCCCGGCTTCATCGACCCCCATGTCCACATCTACCTCCCCTTCATGGGCACCTTCGCCAAGGACACCTGGGAGACCGCCTCCCGCGCCGCCCTCGTCGGCGGCACCACCACCCTCATCGAGATGATCTGCCCCGGCAAGGCCGATGAGCCCATGGCCGCCTTCGAGACCTGGCTGAGCAAGGCCCGCGGCGTCGCCTCCTGCGACTACACCTTCCACATGGGCGTCACCCGCTTCGACGACACCTCGGAGAAGCAGCTCCGCGACATCGTCGGCAGGGGCATCCGCTCCTTCAAGGTCTTCCTCGCCTACAAGGGCGCCCTCGGCGTCGACGACCGCGAGCTCTACCACACCCTCAGGCTCGCCAAGGAGCTCGGCGTCGTCGTCACCGCCCACTGCGAGAACGAGACCCTCGTCGACGAGCGACAGAAGGAACTCCTCGCGGCCGGCAAGACCGCCCCCCAGTGGCACGAGCCCTCCCGCCCCGTCCAGGTCGAGGCCGAGGGCGTCCACCACCTCATGACCTTCGCCGAGCTCACCGGCGCCGAGGTGTACATCGTGCACACCTCCTGCGACGAGGCGGTCCGCGAGGCCCAGCGCGCCATCCTCCGCGGCGTGAACGCCCACATCGAGGTCGTCCTCCCGCACCTCCTGCTCGACCACTCGTACACGCAGAAAACCGGGGACGCAGGATTCGAAGGCGCGAAATACGTCATGTCCCCGCCCCTGCGCGACAAGTCACAGCTCCCGAAGATGTGGGACCACCTCCGCTCCCGCGTTGTCAGCACCGTCGCCACCGACCACGCCCCCTTCGACTTCGAGTCTCAGAAAACCATGGGCCAGGGAGCCTTCACCAAGATCCCCAACGGCATCCCCTCTGTCGAGAATCGTGTGGACCTGCTCTACACCCACGGCGTCGCCACCGGCCGCATCGACCTCCACACCTTCGTGGACGCCGCGAGCACCAAGGCCGCCCGCATCTTCGGCCTCCAGGGCAAGGGCACCATCGCTGTCGGCGCCGACGCCGACCTGGTCGTCTACGACCCCGCCCACCGCGGCAAGATCAGCGCCAAGACCCACCTCATGGCCACCGACTACAGCGCCTTCGAAGGCTGGGAGACCAAGGGCCGCGCCGGCATCGTCACCGTCCGCGGCACCATCATGGCCCGCGACGGCAAGTTCGTCGGCAAGCCCGGCCACGGCAAGCTCATCGATCGCGCACCAGCTGTCTCCCCCTAACCCCTCTCAACCTCCGTCAGCGCCACATCCAGCACCCTGCACAGGAACTCGCAGTCCTCCCGCGTAATGCACATCGGCGGCTTGATCCGCAGCACGTTCCCCGCCAGCCCGCCCTTGCCGACCAGCACACCCAGCTCCCTGCACCGCTCGAACACCGCGGCACACTTCGCGCCCGCCGGTGCCTTGGAAACCTTGTCCTCCACAATCTCCATCCCCAGCATCAACCCCCGCCCCCGCACATCGCCGACAATCCGGTGCCGCTTCTCCAGGTCGCGCAGGCCGTCCTTCAGGTACCCGCCCACCTCCTTCGCCCGCTGCTGGATCTTCTCCTCCAGAATCACGTTCAGCGTCGCCAGCCCCTGCGCCATCGACACCGGGTTCCCGCCGTAGGTATTGAAATGCAGCCGCTTGGTCATCGCCTGCGCCACCTCGGGCCGCGTAGCGCAGCACCCCAGCGGCGCGCCGTTCCCGATCCCCTTGGCCATCGTCACCATGTCGGGCACGGCTCCCGGACCACCGACGCACTCGAACCCCCAGAACCCGTCCCCCGTCCGCCCGAACCCCGTCTGCACCTCATCGCTGATGCACAGCCCACCCGCATCGCGCACGTACTTGTACACCGCCGCCAGGTACCCCGGCGGCAGCTCGATCGCCCCGCCCACGCCCAGGATCGGCTCGGCGATGAACGCCGCGATCTGCCCCGACGTTGATGACCGAATCAGATCCAGCACGTCCTCCGCGTACTTCCGCCCCGCCTCCGCATCGTCATACCCCCACCCCCCCGTCAGCGGCCCGCGGTACCGGTCCGGCAGCTTCGCGTGGTGCACCCCGAACCCGTGCGGGATCGGCTGCTTCCACGTGTGCAGCGCCGAGAGCCCCATCGTGAAGCTCGACATCCCGTGGTACGCGTTCCGCAGCCCGATCACGTCGAACGCCCCCGTCTTGCACCGCGCCATCATGATCGCCAGGTCGTTCGCTTCCCCGCCCGAGTTCGTGAAGTAGCACACCCCCTTGTCCAGCCCCGACCCCTTCGGGAACGTCGACACCAGCTTCTTCGCAAACTGCGCGATGTTGGGGTGCAGGTAGATCGTCGTCGTATGCTGCAGCAGCTCGCTCTGCTTCTTCACCACCTCGACCACCTTCGGGTGGCAGTGCCCCACGCTCACCGTCACGATCCCCGCGAACGCGTCCAGGTACCTCCGGCCCTTCTCGTCGAAGAGCCACTGCATGTGCCCCTCGACGATCATGATCGGGTCCTTGTAATACGTCACCAGCGCCGGCGTCAGGAACTCCCGGCGCATCGCCAGCACCTCCTCGCGGCTCGGCCCGCTGTACGGCGCGGGCCTGTGGCCGCACGGCGGCATCACGGGCATGGCGGACGGCGAAATCGGACGGGCAGGTGCGGTGGTCATGGTGGAAACGCCTCTTTCCGGAACCAAATCGCCAGGAACGGGTATCGAGGAGAATAGGGTACGCTCCCGCACCATCGACGGAGGGACCATGACCACCGCGCAGGCAACCTACACCGTGGCCGCTCTCCTGAAGGGCAAGGACCCCACCGTCAAAGACATCTACACCGCGCTCCTCCGCGCCGCCCGCGCCAGGCTCACCAAGCCGCCCGCCGTCGAGGACCCCAAGAAGACCTGTATCCACCTCAACGCCGGGCCCGGCGGCACCACCTTCGCCGGCATCCACCCGCGCAAGGCCAGCATCCTCCTCAATCTCCGCACCGATACCCCCATCAAGAGCCCCCGCATCCGCAAGGCCGAGCAGGTCTCACGCAGCCGCCACCACAGCGAGCTCCTCCTCTCCGCGCCCGAAGATGTCGACGCCGAGCTCCTCACCTGGCTCGCCGCCGCCCACCGCCTCGCGGCAGCCCCGTCCTGACTCGCGCGGGTCACTCACGCCGCCGCCGGCGCCGGCCGCGCCCGCCCGGCCATGAGGACGTAGTACACGGCCGCGCCCAGCCCCAGCCCGACGAACCACGCAAACCCGTAGATCTCGTCGAAGACCGGCGGGAATACCGCCTCCTTCGTCGCGGCGTTGATAAACCCCGGCAGGTTCGGCAGCACCGCCACCACCAGCGCCGCCACCGCCCGCCAGTTCGTCCCGCGCAGCGGCCCCGCGCCGTCGTACAGCTCCCCGACATCCAGCCTCGTCCGCCGCAGCACGTAGTAGTCGCACAGCATGATCCCCGCGATCGGCCCCAGCAGCGCCGAGTACCCGATCAGCCACGCGAAGATGTACGCCCCGAGGTTGTTGTACAGGTACCACGGCATCATCAGGATTCCGATCACCGCCGTGAGCAGCCCCCCGGCCCGGAACGAGATCCGTCGCGGCGACAGGTTCGAGATGTCGTTCGCCGGGCTCACCACGTTGGCCGCGATGTTCGTCGTCAGGGTCGCCACCGACAGCGCCACCAGCGAGACGATGATCACCGGCGCCGAGCCCAGTCGCGCCACGACCTCGACCGGGTCCCGGATCGTCTGGTGGAAGATCACCGTCGTCGCCGACGTCACCACGATCCCGATGAAGCAGAACAGCGTCATCGTCGTCGGCAGCCCCAGCGCCTGCCCCCACACCTGCGCCCGCTGCGACCTCGCAAACCGCGTGAAGTCCGGGATGTTCAGCGACAGCGTCGCCCAGAACCCCACCATCGCCGTCAGCTGCGGCACAAACACCCGCCAGAACTCGCCGCCGGTCCGGAACTTCGAGCCCTGCCCGAACAGCACCGACACATCCCCCACCTTGATCATCGCCCACACCATCAGCGCCAGCCCCGCGACGATCAGGAACGGCGCCGCCAGCGACTCCAGCCATTTGATCGAGTCGATCCCCTTCCATACGAAGTACACGTTCATCAGCCAGAACGCCAGGAAGCACGCCCCCTGCCAGGGCGTAAGCCCCAGCGCGGTCATGTGCCCCGCCCGGTCCGCCGCCAGGTCCACCCATCCCAGCCCGCCCAGCACCTGGTAGATCGAGTCCCCGCCGATCCAGGTCTGGATCCCGAACCACCCGCACGCCACCAGCGCCCGCGCCATCGCCGGGATGTTCGCCCCCGTCGTCCCGAACGAGGCGCGCATCAGCACGGGGAACGGGATCCCGTACTTGGCCCCCGCGTGCCCGTTGAGGATCATCGGCACCAGCACGATCAGGTTCCCCAGCGCCACCGTCAGCACCGCCTGCCACCACGACATCCCCCGCTCGATCATGCTCGCCGCCAGCGTGTACGTCGGGATGCACACCGCCATCCCGATCCACAACGCCGCGATGTTCAAGTCGACCACGTCCGCTGGGCGGCGGTCGTCGGGGCCAGGTCGGGATTCACCAGGCTGCTGGTCATCGCGAGCCCCTCTGCGCGGCGGCCGGACGGGCCGGCACGAGTTCGCGTGAAGCTTACCGAAAGAGCTCCTGCCCCGGATTCCCCGACGAGCCTGCTGCACCCGGGTGAGCCTGTGCAGTCGCGCCGTCGTAGACTCTGCGCCGGAGGATCCCGCATGCCCCGCAATACCCGCGCCGCCCTGATCCAGTGCTCCAACCCGCTCACCGACGTGACGGACCTGAAGAAGGTCAAGTCGGCCATGATCGAGAAGCACCTGCCGCTGATCAAGCAGGCGGCCGAGAAGGGGGCGCAGGTGTGCTGCCTGCAGGAGATCTTCTACGGCCCGTACTTCTGCGCCGAGCAGCAGACCCGGTGGTACGAGACGGCGGAGGAGATCCCCGACGGCCCGACGATCCGGCTGATGCGCGACGTGGCGAAGAAGCACGGGATGCTGATGATCGTGCCAATCTACGAGAAGGAGATGGCGGGGCTGTACTACAACACGGCCGCGGTGATCTCGCACACGGGGGAGTACCTCGGGCGGTACCGCAAGCACCACATCCCGCAGGTGCACCCGGGGTTCTGGGAGAAGTTCTACTTCACGCCGGGGAACGGGGGGTACCCGGTGTTCGAGACGCCGTTCGGGAAGATCGGGGTGTACATCTGCTACGACCGGCACTTCCCGGAGGGGGCGCGGGAGCTGGGGCTGAACGGGGCGGAGATCGTGTTCAACCCCAGCGCGACGGTGGCGGGGCTCTCCGAGTACCTGTGGAAGCTGGAGCAGCCGGCGCACGCGGTGGCGAACCAGTACTTCGTGGGGGCGATCAACCGGGTGGGGGTGGAGGCGCCGTGGAAGATCGGTGAGTTCTACGGGCAGAGTTATTTCTGCAACCCGCGGGGGAAGATCTTTGCGGAGGCGTCGCGCGACAAGGACGAGGTGGTGGTGGCGGACCTGGACCTGGACATGATCGCGGAGGTGAGGAACGTCTGGCAGTTCTACCGCGACCGGCGCCCGGAGAGCTACACCCAGATCAGCAAGACTTAGCGGCACAGGACTCACCCCCCGCCTGCCTCCTCCCACCCTCGACCCCCCGCCTCATCATTGCGTCGTCTCCGGCCGCGCCGGCTCTTCGGCGGGCCCGGCCTGCTCCAGCAGCCACGCGCGGGCGCCCTGCTTGGCTCGTTCCTTCGACGAGCTGTCGACGTCGGGGCGGCAGCCGCGGTCGGTCCGCTCGCCGCTCGGCGGCCGGTAGTCCAGCGACGGCATCCACACGACCCACCCCTGGCCGATGTCGACGGGGCGCGAGAGCGTCGGGCGCCCGGCGGTGGGCGACCCGAAGAGCCGGGCCCGGCCGCTGCACTTGAGCGTCCACGCGAGGGCCTCGGTCGAGGTGGTCGTCTTGCTCGTGGTCAGCACGGCGACGGGGCCCGCGAAACGACGCTGGGCCGGCAGAATCGTGACCCGCGCCGCCCCGCCGCCGTCGAGCAGCTTCTCGATGGCCTCGACGGACTCGGCGCTCGACAGCTCCGCGTGCGCGACGTCTTCGAGTTTCCCCGCCTTGACCGATGGCCGCGCCGCGGCGCCGAAGAACGTGCCCGCGTCCACCGGGGCATCGATCAGCCACGAGACCACGCGGAGCGAGGCGAGCGTCACGCCGGGGCAGCCGCGGAGGTCCAGCACCAGCGCCCGCGGGTTGTGCGAGAGCACCTCCTCGAAGGCGCGGTCCACGTCCGCGGTATCAAGGAACGCCTCGGCCTTGAGGGTCGCGATGCCGGTCTCGTCGTCGTAGGTCACCCTCAGGGTGGCCATGCCCGCATCCTTCAGCCCGCCCAGCTGGGTCCGCCAGTCGGGGTCGAACCGCTTGAGGACCAGCGGCAGCGCGAACTTGATGTTGTTGCGCCCCGCGACAACCGCGCCGAAGATGAACTCGACGTCGTCCTGTGAGGCCGCGGCGTTGTTCCGCAGCTGGCGGAGGTACCCCCGCACCTGGCCGGATTGCAGCATCGAGGCGTCGTACAGCCGCTCGGTGAACGCCCGCTCGACCGACGCGGCGAGCGCCGGGTAGTCGGCCCCTGCCGTCTCGTCGGCCCGGACCGGCCGGATCGTCATCGTCCCGACTCGATGGTCGTCGGGGCCGTAGAGCTCGACGGGTCCGCTCGCGCTGGTCATCTTCGTCCGAACCTGGGCGCTCTTCACGCCGGGGCCGAGCGTCCCCCTGCCGGGCCGCCCGTCGTGCGGGAGCGAGCTGTTCCACGCGAGGATCGAGCCGCCGGGGAAGATGTGGCCGGCGAAGATCGAGCCGAAGAACCCCTCGAGGCCGCCGATCATGCCCCACGCGACGTCCGGGCGCGTGCTGGCCGTGAAACCGTTCCTGGTCGGCTTGGCCGTGAGCCGGCCGGAAACCTCGCCGAGCAGCGGGGCCTTGAACGTTGCGATGTACTCACCGTCGAGCGGCAGCGTGGTCTCGAGCGGCGCCGGCGTCCCGGCCTCCGCGCCGTCCTTCGCCATCCCGCCCGCCCCCCCCGGCGCGCCGGCCGACCACGCGCTCCTGTGCGCCGGGACCGGGTGGGCAGTTGTGCACGCCGCCAGGCAGGCGGTGAGGCCGATCGCCGCGGCTCTCCGAATCGTCGAACACATCATTCGTCGTGCTCCCGGATCATGCGGGCGGCTTGGGGCGGGGGGGGTGGGGGGTGGGGGGATCACATCCACCGGCTGACGACCACCTTGCTCTCCGTGTAGAACTTCACGGCGTCCTCGCCGTTGGCGTGCAGGTCGCCGAAGAAGGACTGCTTCCATCCGGCGAAGGGGAAGACCGCCATGGGGGCGGGGACGCCGACGTTGATGCCGACCATGCCGACCTGGGCGTGCGTGCGGAACCGCCGCGCGGTGTAGCCGCTGGAGGTGAAGATCACCGCCATGTTGCCGTAGCGGGAGCGGTTGAGGGTTGCGAGGGCCGCGTCGAGGGTCTCCTCGCGCATCACCGAGAGGACGGGGCCGAAGATCTCCTCGTCGGCGATCTTCATCCCCGGGCGGACGTTGTCGAAGATCGTCGGGCCGACGAAGCACCCCTTGGCCGGGAGCGCCCCCTTGCGCCCGTCGAGCGCGAGCCTCGCGCCATCCTGCACGCCCGAATCGATGAACCCCAGGATGCGCGACTTGCTCGCCTCGTCGATCACCGGGCCCATGCCGACGCCCGGCTCGGACCCTCGCGCGACCTTGATCTTCCCGGCCGCCTCGACCAGCCTGGGGACCAGCCACTTCGCCGTGTCTCCGACCGCGATGCACACCGACCCCGCCAGGCACCGCTGGCCGGTGTTGCCGAAGGCCGAGCCCAGCACGCCGTCGATCGCGGCGTCCTGGTTGGCATCGGGCATGATGACCATGTAGTTCTTGGCCCCGCCCATGCACTGCGCCCGCTTGCCCGCGCCGGTCGCCGTCATGTAGATGTGCTTGGCGACCTTGGTGGAGCCGACGAACGAGACGGCCTTGACCTCTTCGTGGGTGATCAGGAAATCCACGACGGAGGGGCCGCCGGTGACCAGGTTCAGCACGCCCGGCGGCAGGCCGGCGGCGTGCGCCAGCTCGACCTCGCGGACGGCGCTCAGCGGCACCTTCTCGCTGGGCTTGAGGATGAACGTGTCGCCGCAGGCGATGGCCATCGGCCACATCCACAGTGGGACCATGACCGGGAAGTTGAAGGGCGTGATGCCGACGCAGACGCCCAGGGGCACGCGGTCCACCGTGGAGTCGATCCCCACGCCGCTCTTGTCCTCCGTCCGGCAG
>JBGPJM010000189.1:0-10045 GCA_041485385.1 Phycisphaerae bacterium
AGAAGGGGAGCTTCACGATCTTGCCGTCGAGCGCGGCGCGGCCGGTGTCGACCTGGACGGCGGTTCCCTCGGCGGTGCTGGGAGTATCGAGGAGGGCCATGGCGATGGGGAAGCCGAGGGTGGGGCTCAGGCAGGCGCTGGTGACGATGCCGGCCTCGCGCGACCCGATCTTCACGGTGTTGCCCTGGCGCGCCGTGCGCTTGCCCTCGATGGCGATCCCGACCAGCCTGCGGGCCGGGCCGCCCTGGTCGCGGGTTTTCTTGAGGGCGTCCATCCCGATGAATGCTTCCCCGCGCTCGTCCTGGTCCTTGTCGAGGGAGATGGCGAAGTCGACGCCGCAGGAAAGGGCGTTGATCTCCTCGCCCAGCTCGTGCCCGTACAGGGGCATGCCGGCCTCCATGCGGAGCGTGTCGCGGCAGCCCAGGCCGGCGGGGCGGAGCACCGCCTGGGCCGCGCTCATGTCAACATCTTTGAGCAGGAGCTTCAGCGCCATGTTCACGGCCGAGCCGGGGAGGATCACCTCCACACCGTCCTCCCCCGTGTAACCCGTGCGGCTGACGGTGAGCTTCATGACCACGAGGTTCTTGACCGTGAACCGATATCGCTTGAGCGCCGGGATCTCCTTGCTGAACTTGCTCACCAGGTCCATGACGTTCGGGCCCTGCAGCGCCACCATCGCGGTCTTTTCGGTCTGGTCGTCGATCGTCACGACAAAATCGCCGGCTCGTCGCACCTGGTCGAAGTGCTCGAGCAACTTCGCGCGGTTGCTGGCGTTGACCACGACCAGGAAATCGTCGTCGTCCATCCGGTAGACGATCACATCGTCGCGCACGCCCCCCTGCGGGTTGCAGACCAGCGAGTAGCGGCACTGCCCGGCCTGCATGTCGCCGATCCGCCGGGTGCACAATCGCTCGAGCAGCCGCCGGGCGTGCCGCCCGTGGATCCGCACACGCCCCATGTGCGACACGTCGAAGATCCCGCCGGAGGTCCGGACCTGGTGGTGCTCGTCGTGGATCCCCCCCCCTCCCCCTCCCCCCACCCCGCCCCCACCGCCGCCGGGAGTCGCCGGGCGCGAGTACCACATGGGCATCTCCCACCCCGCGTACTCGACCATCTTGGCGCCGTGATCAACGTGAAACTGGTGGAGCGGGGTTCGCAGCACGCGTCGGCCCTCTGTCGCGGGGTTGAGCGCGGGCCCCGGCCCCGGCTCGTCCCGCGCCGAACTCATGATAGCGAGCCCGTGCAGGACGCGGAGACGGTGAGGCGGCGGTGAAACGCCGCGGCGCCGTCACACCGTTACTCGACGCCGTGCTGCTTCAGCCAGGACCGCAGCGACATTGACATGGGAATCTCGCGAAACTCCACGCCGGTGTGGTAGCGGGCCCCCTCGCCGTAGTTGCAGTGGCGGACCATGCCGAAGAACGCCTCGGCGTTCCCGGCCGTCGAGGTCGCCACGATGACCAGGCCGCACCCGACGCTCATCGGCTTCCGCGACCGGAATCCGATACCGTTGCTGCTGATGTCGAGCCCGTCGCACTCCGCCACCTGGCCGAGGGCGCCCTGCTCGTCCACCTCGCAGACGGTGATCTGCTTGCGGTACTTCCGACGCTCATGCTCGCGGAATGTGGCGCCGGCCTGGAGCGGTGCATCGCCACCGGCCTGCTTCGCGGGCGCGACGTTCTTGTCGTCCTTCTTGACCGTGCCCGACGCGCTGTTGATCTTCATCAGAGACGCCCTCCCTGGTGGCCGGCGTCGGTCCTGGGCGCCTGGATCCGATCGGGTGAAGTATTCCGGCGAGAGAGACTCGACCAAGATGCGCGCCGACTTGCGGCCGTCGCTCATGTCCGGACACACCTGTTTCGACCGGCCCGCACAACCGGCCCACCTTGCCCCTGTCGAGCGGCTACCCGACCGGCATCCACTCGGCGTTGTCCAAAAGCCGAACCGATCCGACCCGCCCGGCCACCAGCGCCCGCCTGTTCCCGACCGGCCTATCCCGCCCGACGGGCATGAGCGTGGTCGCGTGCCGCACGACCGCGTAGTCCACCTCCACGCCCGCGGCCTCCACGATCCGGCGCATCGCCCGCTCCGCCGAGGGCGCATCCGGCTGCGCCCTCGCCTCGATCAGCGCACGGCTGAGCGATAATCCACGCTGCCGCTCCGCGGCCGAGAGGAACTGGTTGCGGCTGCTCAGCGCCAGCCCGTCGGGCTCGCGGACCGTCGGCCTGGGGATGATCTCGACCGGCAGACCCTCCTGTCGCACGATCGCGCTGACCACCTGGAGTTGCTGCCAGTCCTTCTCACCGAACACCGCCGCGTCCGGACGCGTCAGCTCAAAGAGCCGCAGCACCACCTGGCACACGCCCGCGAAGTGCCCGGGCCTGATGGCATCCTCGAGCCTGGGCTCGGTCGCCACTGCCGGCAATGCCGGCACGCGGGCCGGTCGATCAGACGGGTAGACCACCTCGGCGGCCGGGGCGAAGACCGCGTCCGCCCCCGCCCCCTCGCACGCCAGGAGGTCCGCCTCCAGCGTCCGCGGGTAGCGGGAGAAGTCCTCTCTCGGGCCGAACTGGGTCGGGTTCACGAAGATCGTGACCAGAACCGGCTTCCCCCTGCGATCGGCCGCTTCCCTTGCCGCCCGGATGAGCAGAAGGTGGCCCGCGTGCAACGCCCCCATGGTGGGGACGACAACGCCGCCCGCGAACCTCTCCAGCCCGGCCTCGCTGTTAAGCACGATCATCGCCCAAAGGCTCGCCGGTCGGGCGTCGCGCGTCAACTCGCAACATCAGAGTGTTCCCCGGGCCTCCCGCAGCTCCACCCAGTCGTTCACCGGCTCTGAATCCGGCATCCGCAGCAGGTTCATGCGTGTCCGGTGCAGCCCCACCCCGTCGTATTCGCACTCCACCACCTGGCCGCACAGCGCCACCGGCGAATCGTCCACAAGGTGCACCGCCAGCACAACCAACCTGCCTGGGTAGCACATCCTCCGAGACCGGAAGACCAGGTGCGAGCGGCTCAGCTCGCACGCGCGACCCGTCCACGTTGTGCCTGGGCGCCCTCGCTCGTCAAGTTCCGCCAGATCGAGCGCGGCCCGGAACGGAAGTCCCTCGCGGCGCGGGAGCTCCGCGACCGGTGAGTCCAACTCGCCCGTCACGGCCTGCGAAACCGGGGCGCGTTCGCCCCGTCCGGGCGTGATATCCGGCTTTCTGGTCACGCGTCTGGCTGAACGATCCATGACTCCTCCCTGCCCGGTCAAGGCCGGGGGCGGGCCGATTCTGAACATCGGCCCCGGAACACTCCTCCATCGTGCCCTTGCGCCGGGTTCTTTGCTGCCGGGCGCCCTTCGTCCACCCCGCGATCGGACGAGGCCACCGCCTCCGCACAGGTTGAAGCGGGCACGCCCGAGAACCCTCCGGCACGGCCCAGCCCCCGCGACGCCGCGGGTAGACTCAACCATCGATGGCCGCCATCCACGTCATCGTCTCCACCCACACCACGCGCCACCTTCGGCGCGTGCTGCTGGGCATCGCCTGCCAGACTATCCGCCCAACGACGGTGATCGTCACCTGCGACAACAACGAGGCCGGCATCGGCCCACTCGTCCTCGCGAGCGCATCCGAGCTGGCCATGACGATCGATCTTGTCCGACGGGCGTTCCAAGGTCAGTCACGGAGCAGCCA
This sequence comes from Phycisphaerae bacterium, assembly GCA_041485385.1. Classification (GTDB taxonomy): domain Bacteria; phylum Planctomycetota; class Phycisphaerae; order Phycisphaerales; family UBA1924; genus JBGPJM01. The sequence continues at coordinate 3,681 of JBGPJM010000189.1, forward strand.
GGTCCGGAACAACGGCGTGCGGGCGCTGCTCGAAACACGCCGGACCGATCCGGGCGACCGCCTCGTCTTTTTCGACGGCGACTGCTGCCCGCTCCCCGACACGCTGGCGCAGCATCACCGGCTCGGCGACTCGGGGGTGACCGCCCGCCCTGTCGTCGCCTTCCGCATCGACCTGAGCCCAGAACAGACCGAACTGTTCGATGAAGCGTCGCTCGGCGCGGGACGCTTGCCGATCGAGCCCACGCCCATGCAGCTTCACGCTCTCCGTGCCCGGCACAGGCGCTACCTGCGCCACGTGCTTCTCCGCCGTCTGGGGCTGGTCAAGGCGCACAAGCCCAAGCTTCTGAGCGCGAACTTCTCGGTCCCCCTGGGCCTGTACCAGCGGGTCAACGGGTTCGACGAGGAGTACATCGGCTACGGCCAAGAGGACGACGACCTGGGGCGCAGGCTGTACAAGGCCGGCCCGTTGCCGGCCGTGGGGGTTGCCCGGGCAATCGTCTATCACCAGCACCACCCCACCCGCGCCCCCGCCGCCTGGGAAGAGTCACCGAACGCGGCACGCTTCGCCCGTCCCTGGCAACAGCGCTGCGGCCGCGGGCTGCAGAGCCCCATCGAACAGCCCGAGCCGGTCCGCACGACGCTCGGCCCCGGACGGGAGATCAGCGCACATACGGGCGTGAGCGCGACGGCGGGCTGACGCTCTCGCTCCTCCACCCGATCGGGCGCTTCAGCAGCGTCGCGACCACTCGCCCCAACCACCACCACACACCGCGAGAGCGCCGCGAGCGCCGGCCCCGGCCGGACGCGGCTTCGGCACGACGACTCACCCGGCGCGACGATTCGATGAACCCCTCAAGCTCGGCGTAGCTCCGCGGCGGGCGCGCGTACAGATCCTGCCCGCAGCCCGGGCAGACCAGCGCGGCGTCGTAACCGTCTCGTTGCAGCTCCGCCCCCCGGTATCCGCACCCGAGGCACACTCTGCGGGTGTGCCGGCTCGGCACCCAGATCCTGAACTGAGTCATGGCGACGCCACTATACCGCGCGCCCCTTCCTCGGTTCAATCCCTCCAAATGCCGACTTCCGACGCGCAGCCGCGGAACCGCCGTGACCTCCCCACCCCACTCCGGCGAGGCCGCCCTGCTCACACGACCTGGTGAGCCGCGTTCCCCTGCCTGAGCCACCGGCTCACCGGCGCATCCAGGCCGGATCCCTTGCCGGGCTGGCCGTACCTTCGCGCGATCGACGCGGCAATAAGTCCGAGAAACAGCGGCTGCGGGCGCAGCGGGCGGCTTGTGAGCTCCGGATGGAACTGCCCCCCGATGAAATAGGGATGAGTCCCGCTCCCGGCCGGCTCCCCCGCCTGAGGCTGGGGAAGCTCCATGATCTGCATGATCGGCTGCGTGGGGTGCCGCCCGGAGAAGATCAGCCCCGCCTGCTCCAGCCGATCCACGTACTGCGGATCGACCTCGTAGCGGTGACGGAATCGCTCGCGGACCCGCGTGCACGTGCCCCTGCGCTCCGAGCCGTACACCGCCGTCGAGTACAGGAAGCTCGCCAGGGTCCCCGGCATGACCTCGACGTCCTGGCCGCCCAGGCGCATCGTCCCGCCCAGCCCCTCGATCTTCTTCTGGTCAGGAAGCTCGCTGATCACCGGTTCTGCGCACCCCGGCTTGAACTCCGTCGAGTTCGCCTCGGGCTGCCCGAGCACATTCCTGGCGTACTCGATCACCGCCACCTGGAACCCCAGGCAGATCCCCAGGTAGGGAACGCCGTTCTCACGGCAGTACCGCACGCAGCGGATCTTCCCCTCCACTCCCCGGGCCCCGAACCCGCCGGGGACAATGACCCCGTCGAGCGCCTCCAGGCGGGACCGCACGTTGGCGTCGGTGATGTCGGTGGTCTCGATCCAGTTCAGATCGACGTCGCACGAGAGCGCGGCCGCGCAGTGCTCGACGGCCTTGTCGATCGATGCATACGCGTCGCGCAGGCCGGTGTACTTCCCCGTGATCCCGATGGTGACCGACCGCGATTGGGGGCGCGTGAGCGCGCCCACGAACCCAGTCCATTCCGCCCGGCTGACGTCCTCCTTCTTGGAGTCGACGCGGTCGTGCAGGTGCAGGATCGAGAGGATCTCCCGGTCCAGCCCCTCGGCGCGCATCTCATCGGGGATTGTGTAGATGCTCTCCCGGTCGTGCATCGAGAAGACGCGGCGCATCGGGACGTTGGAGAACATCGCGATCTTCTGCATGATCGTGTCGGAGCACGGGTCGGCGGCGCGGCAGGCGATGATGTGCGGCTGGATCCCCGCCTCCATCAGCCGCTTGATACCGAGCTGGGCCGCCTTGCTCTTCTGCTCGCCGAGCGTCTTGGGCTTGATAATGAACGTAAGGGCGACGAAGCAGACCGAATCGGGCCCTTCCTCGAACGCCAGCTCGCGGAGCGCCTCGATATAGAACCCGTTCTCGTAGTCCCCCACCGTGCCGCCGACCTCGACGAACACCACGTCGGCGGGGCTCTTCCCGTCGCCGTGGACGGCCAGCTCGCGGATGCGCCGCTTCACCTCGCCGGTCACGTGAGGGATCATCTGGACATCGCGCCCGAGGTACGCGCCGTGGCGCTCACGGTCGAGGATCGTGCTGAAGATCTGGCCCGAGGTGGTGAAGTTCTTGCGGGAGAGGTTCTGGTCCAGCACCCGCTCGTAGGTGCCCAGGTCCATGTCGCACTCGGTGCCGTCGTCGAGAACGAACACCTCGCCATGCCGGTAGGGGTTGAGCGTCCCCGCGTCGATGTTCAGGTAACCCTCCAGCTTGATCGGGGAGATCACCAGCCCCTTGTCCTTGAGCAGCTTGGCCAGGCTGGAGGCGAAAATCCCCTTCCCCAGGCCGCTCATAACGGTGCCGAAGACGGCCACGTACTTGTGCCGGCCCTTGCGGTACCCATCGGGAATCGGGCTGTAGAACTCGGTGCTGGTGGTCCGGTCCGATGCGCCCGCCAGGAGCCCCTCGCCTGACGTCCTGCCCGCTGTCGGCACCCCTTCTGATCCGTCTGTCGGGTTGTTCGAGAAGCCTGACGACTGTCGGGGTCGCTCATCCGGATGGGGCATAACACATCGTATCGCTCCCGCGGCGAAACACAAGTTGAGCGACGAAGACCGTTGGGCGCGGCCCTGTGCCGAGGGCGCCTCACGCCCGGCCCATTCGGCGCTCAACGGCCCGTAAAAGGCCATGGGCCCGGCACCCGGAGGACCTTCCTTCCGGTACACTCCGCATACCTCCCCTGGAACTCGGAGCCCCGTTTCATGCCGAGAACACGCCATCGTCCGACGCGTCCGACCCTGATCGCCGTCGGACTCGTCGCCGCATCATTGCTGACGGCCGTCCCGGCCTTCGCTCAGGACACCCAGGATCCGCGGATCGACCCCACGACCGGGCGGGACGTCTCGGTCTGGCCCCCGGACCGGCTCTTCGATCACCAGCACATGCTGCTGAAGATCGACATCCCGGACATGCACGAGCCGAAGTTCACCGCGTCCGACACGCTCACGTTGACGCCGATCGGTACGGCTCGGGACTTCATCAAGCTCCGCGCCGGCAAGGGCCTGACGTTCACCTCCATCACCGTCAACGGCGTTGCCGTGCCGAAGACCGAGACCCCCGCGAGCGGCCCGGGCTTCACCCACAGCGACGGAATCCTGAACATCCGCTTTCCCAAGCCCATCACGCCCGGCCAGCGGATCACGCTGGTCATGAACTACGACGGGGAGAAGGCCGGCGGCGGCGGCGCCGGCCTGACGTGGTCCAAGGACGATCCCCGCACTCCCGAGGAGGACTTCCTTTTCCACTCCCAGGGCCAGCCCGAGTCCAACCACCTCTGGTTCCCCTGCCACGACTTCCCCAACGAGCGGCTCACGACCGAGCTCGTCGTCACGGCTCCCAAGGACTACCAGGTCGTCTCGAACGGGCGCCTCGTCGAGATCAAGCGGTTCGCCGACGGCTCGGGCCGGCGCACGTTCCATTGGCTGCAGGACAAGCCGCACACGTACTACCTGGTGGTAATGGTGGTCGGCAAGTTCGACGTCGTGAACGTCGGCGGGCCGGATTCGAAGCGCCCGGGGCTATGGATGCCGGTCTACGGGCCCGTCGGAAGAGGCGAGGCCATCCGCGACATCTTCGGCAACACCCCCGAGATGGTCGCGTACTTCGAGAAGCTGTTCGACGAGCCGTACCCCTGGGACAAATACGCGCAGATCCTGGTCCGCGATTTTGCCGCTGGGGCGATGGAGAACACATCGGCGACGACGTTCCATCCGCAGTTCGCGCAAGGGCGGCGCGGGAGCGCCGACAGCGTCATCTCGCACGAGCTCTGCCACCAATGGTTCGGCGACCTGGCGGCGTACAAATCGTGGCAGAACCTCTGGCTCGGCGAGGGGTGGGCGACGATGGGCGAGGCGCTGTGGGCGGAGCACCAGCAGGGGACGGACGGGTACCAGCAGGTGATCCTCAGGGATTTCGGGCGAGAGGGCGCCAGCCGCGGGTATTTCCCGCGCAGCGGGGGCATGATCTCCAACCGCTACACCGACCCGCAGCAGCGGTTCGGCGGCTCCGACAACGTCTACTCCAAGGGCGGGTTCTTCCTGCACATGCTGCGGGCTCGCCTGGGCGACGAGGCGTTCTTCAAGGGCTCGGCCCTCTACCTGGACCGGCTGCACCTGGCCTGCGCCGAGACCGATGATTTCCGCAAGTGCCTGGAGGAGGTCTCCGGCCAGAGCCTCGAGCGGTTCTTCGATCAATGGGCGAGGCGGCCCGGCCACGCCAGGATCGACGTGGACCTCGCGTGGGACGATGCAAAGAAGACGTTGAACGTCGTCGTCGAGCAGACACAGAAAATCGACGCGGACAACCCGGCGTATGCCTTCACTCTTCCGCTCTACCTCGACTACGGCAACGACAAGGGCAAGTACGTCTACCTGAACATCGACACGACGAAGACCGACGCATCGTTCAATCTGGACGCCAAGCCCGATGACGTGGCGATCGATCCCAACCTCACCGTCCTGGCAAGCAGCAAGATCCGCCAGCCGCTCAGCGCGTGGCTGAACCAGCTCCAGCGCGGCCCCACCCTCTACGCCCGCGTGCAGGCCGCCGATGCCCTGTCGGAGTTCCCCGACCCGGAGGCGGTCGGCGCGCTCTCCGGCGTGGCGACGAGCGCCGCCGCGAGCGACGCCCTCCGGCAGACCGCCTCGGCCTCGCTGGCGGCGATCGGCGCCCGGCACGCCGCCGCGTCGCTGACGCGGTCCATCGTCGCCCTGGTGAACAATCTGGCCCCGGCCGACCGCGTCTCCGCGGCCACCACCCCGGCCGACCACGCTCCGACGACTGCTCTCCGCGCCGGCGCAGGAGCCATCCGATGAGCCCCCGTTCTCTCTTCGCTCCCGCACTGCTGGCGGTCATCGCGACCGCCGCCGTCGCTGTTGCCCGACCCGACGCTCACTGGTGGGAAGGCGACACCGGCTGCCTGCACGCGCGCCTGGAGGCGCTCCCCGCGGACGAGGCGCCCGCGCGGGCGCGCGACGCCGAGTTCGATGCCGCGACGGGCAGATCGCTGCTCAACTACCCCCCGCACCGGTTCGTCGATCACCAGAACATGAAGCTGGAGATCACGATCCCGGACATGAACACGCCATCGTTCAGCGCCGTGTGCACACTGACCATCTCTCCGATCTCCCGCCCGCTCTCGCAGCTCACCCTCGACGCCGGGCCCGAGCCGAGCATGCATATCGCCGGTGTGACGACCGATGCGGATACGCACCCGAAGACCACGTTCACGCACGAGGGCGAGTCGCTGGACCTCCGCTTCGACCCGCCAATCCCCGCTGCGGCCAGGGCCAGCATCGTCATCACCTACACGTTGATGGACCCGGCGGAGGGGATCACCTGGACGCCCGAATCACCAGCGTGGCCCGGGCGGCCCGCGCAGTTGCATTCGCAGGGCCAGCCCCAATCCAACCACTACTGGTTCCCCTGCCACGACTTCCCCAACGAGCGGCTGGCGACCGAGCTGGTCGTCACGGTCCCAAAGGGGTTCCTGGTCTGTTCCAACGGAGCCTTGGTCGGCCAGACCCGGGCCGCAGGCGGGACGGGCCTGAGGCCCGGGATCGAGTACGAGACCTTCCACTGGCGTCAGGCCAAGGACCACGTGAACTACCTGGTCAGCATGGTCGTCGGCAGGTTCGACGTGGTGGACATCGGCTCCTCGGGCCTGCCCATGCCGGTGTATGCGCCGCTGGGCAAGGGTCCGCTGGTGAAGCAGTCGTACGGGCGCACGCCCGACATGATCAAACTCTTCGGCAGGCTCGTCGATGAGCC
>JBGPJM010000190.1:0-10017 GCA_041485385.1 Phycisphaerae bacterium
GATGTCGACGTACACCCACGCGGTCCGCTGCGCGTTCTCGCTGCGCACCATCGGCGGCCCCGGCGAGATGCGGATCTTCGCTATCTGCCCCAGCGGCACCTGCAGCCGCTCGCCCCCGGGCGGGGGCGGCATCGGCGACGCCACCAGCACGCGCTCCAGCGCGGGGAGGTCGTCGCGGAAGTCGCGCAGGTACCGCACGTTCAGCGGGTAGCGCTCCAGGCCCTCGACTGTCGTCGTTACGTTCATCCCGCCCACGGCGGTCTGGATGACGTCCTGCACGTCGCCGACCGTCAGGCCGTAGCGGGCCGCTTCTTCGCGGTCGACGTCGAAATCCAGGTAGTACCCGCCCAGCGTGCGCTCCGCGTAGGCGGAGACGGTGCCGTTGATCGTTCGCACGGCGCCGGCCGCGCGCTCCGCCAGATCGCCGAGCACCTTCAGGTCCGGCCCCAGGATCTTGATCCCCACGGGCGTCTTGATCCCCGTCGCCAGCATGTTGATCCGGTTCTCGATCGGGAATGGCCAGGCGTTGGCCACACCCGGGAAGTTCACCACCGTGTTCAGGCCGAGGTGGCGCGTGCCGTCCGATTCCACCCAGCCGAACTTCAGTTCCGAGGTCGTGATGGGCCGCTCGTGCGCCCATACCCGGGACAGCGGCCCGCGCAGCCAGTTGGGCCAGCCGTCGAAGAACCTCGCCACGTTCCTCTTCCGCCACTTCTCCCGGTCCGGATTGAGTTGCACCACCGTCTCGACCATCGACAGCGGCGCCGGGTCCGTCGCCGTCTCCGCCCGCCCGATCTTCCCGTGCACGCTGATCACCTCCGGGAACGTCTTGATCAGCTTATCGGTCTGCTGGAGCAGCTCCTTGCCCTTGGTGATGCTGATGCTCGGGTCGGTCGTCGGCATGAACAGGAGGTCCCCCTCGTCCAGCGGCGGCATGAACTCGCTCCCCAGCCTCTTGAGCGGGTAGTACGTCGACGCCAGCGCCGCGGCCGCCACCAGGAGCGTCAGCCACGGGTGCGCCATCGTCGCCCGGAACAACGGGCGGTACATCCACTGCAAGGCATGGCTGATGGGGCTGTGCTTCTCGTGGATGATCTTCTGAGGGATGAGCAGCATCCCCATCAACACCGCCCACGCGCCCGCCAGCCACCACCGGTACGGCCGGATGTGCGGCAACTCCCCCGCCAGCACGAACAGCGCCGCCGCCGGAATCACCATCGCCGCGGCCGTGATCGCCACGTTCCGCCACCGCCCCCATCTCTTCGGCAGCACCCGTGCGGTGATGAACGAGTACATCAGCACCGGAATGATCGTGATCGACAGGAGCGACGCCGATCCCATGGCCAGCGTCTTCGTGAGCGCCAGCGGCTTGAACAGCCGACCCGCCTCACCCCCGAGCACGAAGATCGGCAGGAAGCTCGCCGTGATGATGAGCAGCGCAAAGAACAGCTGCGGCCCTACCTCCTTCGCCGCCTCCATGATGACGTCCACCCGCGCCCGCCCCGCCCTCTCCTCTCCGCGCCTCCGCGCCTCGGCGTGAGCCTCTTCCTCCCTGTCCAGATGCTTGTGCGCGTTCTCCACCATCACGATCGCCGAATCCACCAGCACCCCGATCGAGATCGCGATCCCCCCCAGCGACATGATGTTCGCGTTCACCCCCGCCAGGTGCATCACCAGGAGCGCCGCCAGCACGCTGGCGGGCACCACGAACACCGCCACCAGCTCGCTCCGCATGTGCAGCAGGAACAGGATGCACACCAGCCCCACCACGATGATCTCTTCCACCAGCGTGTCCCGCAGCGTCCCCACGCTGCGCTCGATCAGCGCCGACCGGTCGTACGTCGCGCGGATCATCACCCCCGGCGGCAGTCCGTCCTCCAGGGCCGCCAGCTTCGCCTTCACCGCCCCGATCACCCGGTAGGCGTTGGACCCGAACCGCGCCACCACCACGCCGCCCGCCACCTCGCCTTCGCCGTTGTACTCGCTGACCCCCCGGCGCGCCTCGCCGCCCACCTGCAGGGCCGCCACGTCCCCCAGCATCACCGGCGTCCCCTTAGAGCCCAGCCCCACCGGCACCTTCGCCAGATCGTCGAGCCCGCGCAGGTACCCGCGGCTGCGCACCATGTACTCGTTCTCGGAGAGCTCCACCACCGATCCGCCGACGTCGTTGTTCGACCGCTCGATCGCCATCACCACGTCGCGCAGCGCCAGCCGGAACGCCTGCATCTTCTGCGGGTCCAGCACCACCTGGTACTGCTTGACGAACCCCCCGATCGACGCCACCTCCGAGACGTCCTCCACGCTCGTCAGGGGGTACCGCAGGTACCAGTCCTGCACGCTCCGCAGCTGGGCCAGGTCCAGCCCCGCGCTCACGAGCTCCTTCTTCGTGATCGGGTCGGTCCCGGGTTTCTCCCACGCCCGCACCTTCGTCAGCGATTCCCGGCGCGACTCCGGCGCATCCGTGGCGCGCTCGTACCACTTCCCCTCCGCCTCGTCCCGCCACAACCCCTTCGGATGGTCCGGCGAGTAGTACCCCGGCACGAGCGCGTACTGGTACACCCACCCCACCCCCGTCGCGTCCGGCCCCAGCTTCGGCTCCACCCCCTTGGGCAGCCGGTCCCGCGCGAAGTTCAGGTACTCCAGCACGCGGCTGCGCGCCCAGTAGATGTCCGTCCCGTCCTCGAACAAGACGTACACGAACGACTGCTCGAACATGCTGAACCCGCGCACCACCGTCGAACCCGGCACCGCCAGCATCGCGCTCGCCAGCGGGTACGTCACCTGGTCATCGACCACCTGTGGATTCTGACCCGGGTACTCCGTCGTCACGATTACCTGCACGTCCGACAGATCCGGGATCGCGTCCAGCCGGATGTTGAGCACGCTCCACACGCCGGCGCCGACCAGCGCGGCCGTGAGCATCACCACCATCAGCCGGTTCCGAATCGAAATCTCGATGATCCGTGCAATCATGCGTTTCTCTCGACGACGTGCGGCCATTCCTTCCTCACTCGATGCCTTGATGCCTCATGCCTCGGTGCCTTCTTGTTCTTCGAACCTCCCTGTCTCTTCTCTGTTGTGCGCGGCTATTTTCCGCTCTCCAGTCTCTTCACCACCTCCCCGCACGACTTCATCTCCGCCGCGTAGAAGGGATTCGCCACCACGTCGCCTCTCTGCATCCAGTCCCCGGGTGCCATCGGGCAGTGCATGACAAATACGCCCCGCGCCACGTCCGCGCTGGGCGCCGCCCGCTCCACGAGCCCGAGCACCCTCGCGCTCAGCGCCTTGAACGCCTCCCGCTGGTGATCGATCGGATGCCCCTTCATCCCTTCCGCCGCCTCGGCCACCTCCGCCCCCAGCGACCCCAGCTCTCCCCCCGTCCCGTGCACCGCGTGCGCCGCCGCCACGACCTTCTCGACCTCCACCGGCGCATCGTTCGTCTGCATCGCTCCAAGCACCGCCGACAACTCCAGGTACGCGCTCACCAGCGCATCGACCCGCTCCCGGTGCTCCGGCGTCATCTCCAGCGCCCCCAAGCCCTTCACCGGCGGCGCGGCCGGCGCCCGCTTCTGGCTCAGGTACTTTTGGATCGCCTCCTTGAGCCTGCTCTCCGAATCAATCAAGAACTGCCCGCTTGTCACCACCGTCTCCCCGGCGCTCACCCCCTCCAGCAGCGCCACCATCCCGTCATCGCTGCTCAGCCCCATCCGCACGTTGCGCGGCTCAAACCTCCCCAGCGGCAGGGCCGTCGCCACCAGCACGATCTGCTTCTCCCCCGTATCGATCACCGCCTCCCGCGGCACCAGCACCGCCCGCTCCCCGGCCGCCTCCACGCGCACCGTCGCGTACATCCCCGGGCGCAGGCCCCCGCCCGGGTTGGGCACGGAGAGCCGCACCATCCCCGTCCGCGTCATCGCATCCACACGCGGGTCGATGAACACGATCTCCCCTTCGAACGCCTCCCCGGGGCGAGAGGCCACGCTCGCCCGCGCCGCCTTGCCCACCTGCACCAGCGACAGGTCGCGCTCGAACACCCGGGCGTCCAGCCACAGGGTCGAGTAGTCCACCACCCGCATCACCCGCTCCCCGGCGGTCACCGCCGCGCCCTCCACCACCATTTTCTCGGTCAGCACGCCGGCGATCGGGCTCGTGAACGTCACCGCCTCGGGCGGCCGGTCGAGCCTCGCCAGCGTCTCCACCTGCTTGGCCTCCAGCCCCCATAGTTCCAGCTTCCGCGCCGCCGCCTCGTACAGCGCCGCGGCACTCTCCGCAGCTCCGCCCGCCTCCCCCTTCGCCCGGCGCGCCGCGATCAGCTCCCCGATCGCCAGCTGCAGCTCGGGGCTGTACAGGTCGAACAACGGATCCCCCGCCTGCACGCGCATCCCCTCGGTGTCCGCGAAGAGCCGCCTGACCCACCCCGACACCCGCAGGTTCACATCCCGGATGTTCGGCTGCGCCTCGTCGAGGTACCCCACCAGCCGCACCGTCCGCTTGAGCTCCCCCTCGGTCGCGACCGCCGTCCGCACCCCCATATTCTGCACCACCGTCGGGTCGATCGTCACCTCCGCCCCCGCCGCTGTGCGCCGCTCGTCCTCGTACACCGGCACCAGGTCCATTCCCATCGGGCTCTTCCCCGGCTTGTCCGCGATGTACGGCGGGCTCATCATCGGGTCCCACCAGTACTTCACCTTCCGGTCCCCGCCCTGCCCGTTCGTGCCGCGACCCATCGCAGGTCCGGCCTTCAGCGGCGTGAGCTCCATGTGGCAGATCGGACACACCCCCGGGTGATCCTGGATCACCTGCGGGTGCATGCTGCACGTCCATAGCTGCCCGGGCTCGGTCGGCCCCGCCGCCGTGCCGGCCGCGCTCGCACCCTGCGCCCCTTCCATCCCCACCGCGCGCAGCATCGGCGCCCGCCACCGCACGCCCGCCACCACCCCAGCCGCCGCGGCCACCACCGCCACAAGGGCCAGCACAATGGCCCGTCCGCCCGGCGCCGGCGTCCGCTTCACCCTGTCCGTATGAACCGTGCTCACGGCGACCTCCTTGACGCTTGCATGCTCGTGCGACTCTCCGCCGCTCCGCTCCTCCTGCCCTCGTCCGCGCCGGCCGCGTCCAGCCGCGGCCCCTGCACTGTCTCGATGTCAATCCCCAGGCAGCACTCGATCTCCACGATCGCCTTCTCTATGGTCGCCTCCGCCTGCGCGACCGCCACCTGCACCTCCAGCAGTGCGCGCCTCGCCTCGATCATCTCCGCCGCCGTCCCGGCCGCGGCCTCGTACGACCGCTGCCGGCTCTCCGCCAGCCGGCGCGCGATCGGCAGGATCTCCCCCTCCAGCGTCCGCTGCTGCCGCCGCGCGTTCCGCAGCATCACCAGCAGCCCCACGTACTCCGCCGTCCGGTCCTGCTTCTTCTGGCGCAGCATCGCCTCCGACGCCCGCAGCTCCGCCCCCGCCTGGTTGATCCGCCCCTGGATCTCCCTGATCGTCGTCGGCAGCACGATCACCGCGCCCACCGTCTGCGACACGCCCCCCGTCAGCGCCACCGCCGGGTTGATGTCCGGCAGCCACCGCATCCGCGCCAGCTCCAGCGCGTCCTTCCTCCCCTCCACCTCGTGCGCGAACATCCCCACCTCCGGGAAGATGTCCGCCGCCGCGGCCAGCAGCAGCGCATCGTCGTCCGGCAGAGGCCTGGGCTCCGACGGCCTGGCCGGCGGCACGAGCGCCGCCCGCGCGTCCCGCGCCATGAGTGTGTTCAGGACCGCCCGTGTCCCCTCCTGCTCCGCCTCCAGGTCCTTCAGCTCGCTCGCCGCGCGCGAAGCCTCCAGCTGCGCCTCAAGCAGCTCCTCCTGCCCCATCCCCACGCCGGCCCGGATCCCCGCGTTCTCCGCCCGCACCCGCACGAGCGCCAGCCCCTCCCGGCGCGCCGCGATCGTCCGCGCCCGCAGCGTGTAGTCCGCCCACGCCGACAGCACCTTCTTCTGCACCTCGAACTTGATGAACCGGAACCGCTCCCCCGCCGCTTTCGCCTGGTGCAGCGCCACCTTCCCCGCCTGGGCCGCCTTCTGCGGCCACGCCAGGTTCTCCATGCTGTCGAACCCCGCCGTGAAGGTCATCCGGTCGAACGACTTCATCCGCTCCCCCGAGAACATGTACGAGTACCCCAGCGACACGTCGCTGTTCGGCCACGCCGACGCGATCCCCACGTTTTCGAGCGCCGCCTTCCAGTCGAAGTACGCAGCCTCCAGCTCGCCGCTGGCCAGGAAGCTCCGGCGCAGCACGTCGCGCCACGTCGGCTCCGCCGGCAGCTCCGGCAGCGTCCGCTCCTCGAACCGCGGCTCGTACCGCGCCCCCGTCTCAGCCAGCTTCGCACGCTCCTGGTCCGTCCCCTTCGGCTCAAGCGCGCACCCACCGACGAGCGCCGCCACGATCACCGCGCCGCCGAGCGAACGAGTACCCGGGGCCGACCGGCCCGATCGCCCAGCCCCCGCCGCGCGCCCACCGCGCCCGCACATCCGCGATGTCATCACCGTGCTCCTGTGTGTGACCGACCGACCGCCGGCGCGCAGATTCACCGCGCGCAGAATCCCTGCGATCAGGGCCGGCTCACGTCAGCCACACACACAGAACAGCCTGGATCGAGCGGCCCTCGAACCGGCAGACCGCCGGCGAGCCTGTCCGCCGCTCCGAACCCTCACGCCCCCACACCACGCCCGCCACCCGCGCCACGTCCATCACCACCGCCGTCCGCTCCGGCTGGGGCGCCCGGTCCTTCGCCGGGGGCGGCGACGCGGGCGCTTGCTCGGGCGCGCCCGCCGTGCACCCGCACCCCTCGCTCATTTCGCACGAACTGCCGCCCGCATTCGCGCAGCAGCAGCACGCCCGCTCGGGCGCGGCAGCCGTCGCGCACCCGGGCTCCGCTCCCAGGGGCAGCGCCTGCGCCGCCATCGCCACGACCAGGATGAGCCGGATGAGCAATCCCATGTCTGCGCTTCAATGCCCCGCCCGGACCGGATCCCGTTGACTCTACACCACCGTACAGGGCACGTCATCGCCCGGTTCGACCCCGCGCTTGATTGTCCGCCCGGGCCGATTCGCTGATAACTCCGCCCGGACGTTGAATCCGGCCGCCGTCGGGGGAACGGGGAATCAGAGCGTCGCCGACGTGTACGGCAGGAGCCCGAGGAACCGCGCCCGCTTCACCGCCTGGGCGACCATCTTCTGCTCCCGGGCGCTCGTCTGTAACCGCTTGCGCCCGTAGATCTTGCCGTTGGGGCTCATCATCCGGCGCAGGTTGTCCACGTCCTTGTAGTCCACGTATTCCACGCCCGCCGCGCTCTTCTTGATGATCTTGATCTTGGGCGTGCTGCCGAAACGGTTGAATCGCGACATGCTCAATCTCCGTCATGGTCTTCGGCCCGGCAACCCGCGAACGCCGCAAAGGACCGCCGGGCGACGGTGAAACCAGTTGAGCCTCAACTATAGGCCCATCATGCCTCGATCGTCCGCCGGCGCAGCCGTTCCAGCGCGCACGCATGCCTGGTTGTGGCCATAATCGCCACCGCCGCCAGCAGCATCGCCGCGTCCTGGTGGATGTTGCACATCCCCAGCTGCTCCGGGCAGAACGGCGAGAAGCTGCCGAAGCACCCGCATTTCACGTTCAGCCCTCGGAGCAGCGCCGAGGCGATCAGCCCGATGAAGAACACGAGCAGCGACCCCAGCACCAGCGCCGCCGCACGCGTGAATACCCCCAGCACCACCGCGAGCCCCGCCAGGAGCTCGATCCACGGCATCACGAACGTGCCGATCTGGATCAGCCGCCCCTGCGTCTGGGGATCGAAGATCTTGAACGCCTCGATGGACGTCGAAAAGAGCTGCGGCCCATTGGGAATGAACAGCTTGTTGTACGCCGCCATCACGAACAGCCCCCCAAGTGCCAGCCGCAGCGGCACGCACACGATCCCCAGCGCATTGCACGGCCCGCACGCGCGCCGACCCGCGCCCGGCGTCGTGGTCGCATCGCTCACCCGTGTCAATGCCCTTCCTCCTGCACGCCCGGGCCCGTCTCCACGGGGTGCCCCGCGTCTTTCCACCCCGGGAATCCGGCGTGCATCACGTACACGTTGACGAACCCCATCAGGTTCATCTGCTTCGCGACCGCCTCCGACTCGTCGCAGTTCCCGCCGACGCAGTACACCACCACTTTCCCGTCCCGCGGCAACCCGCCGACGATCGGCGGCGTCTTCCCACTGAACGCGGCCAACGTCACGCGGAACGACCCCGCGACGTGCCCGGCCTCGTATTCCTCCTGCCGGCGCGCGTCGATGAAGTACGCCTGCTCGCCGTACAACCCCAGCGCCTGCGCCACCGTGATGTGCCCCTTGGCGACCAGGTCCGCGGTGAGCACCTCGCCCGCAGGGGGGGGCACCGCCGGCGCGCCGTCCGGCGGCTTAACCGTTGTTCCCGGCGGGGTCGGCGCCGGCTTGACCGGCGGGTCGGCCGCCGGGGCCTGCGTCCCCGTCGCCCCCGCCGCCGTGGCGAGCGGCGGGGGCGGGGGGCGCTGGATCATCACAGGGCGGATCATGGAGTCGGCCAGCCCGATCGCCGCGCCGACGCCGACCAGGGCAAGCGCCTGGAGCCAGATCGACCTGAAGCAGCACGCCATGGGGATCCGTCCTGTGCGTGAAGAGGAGGCAAGGGAGATTCAGAGTGCGTGATCAGTGGGCCGTCGGCACCACCTTGGGGACCCCGCCCGTGCGGATCACGCCGCTGAACGGCAGCCGGAGCACCTCGTCGCCGGGGAGGTCGGTCTTGACGATCACCTCGCCGTTGACGGTGCCATTGAGGTTGGGGGTGGTGCCGTTGAGCTTGAGGGTGTAGCCGGTCTTGTTGTCGGCGAGGGTGGTGGCCTCGACGTCGACGACCAGGTCCATGTCCGACGGGCCCTCGACCTCCACCGACCTGATCTTGAACCCCTTGCCGGATCGCGACTCGAGCGTGGCGATGTTGTTGAAGGCCAGGTGCGGCGTGAAGGCGCGGATCGCCAGCCGGTTGGGGTTGGCCTTGAGGTCGCCCACGACGTCGGCGACGAACATGTAGGGGATCACCAGCTGCTTCTCCTCGTTGGTCTTGATGGAGAGCTCGGTCTCGAACTGCCCGATGGCCGCGCCGGGAAGAACGGTGACCGTCAGCGGGTACTGCTGGTACTGGGTCCCATCCATGTCGACCTCCCGCTTCTGCCCGATCTGGACCTTGACGTTCGAGTTGGTGCAGTCAACGCCGGTGACCTGGAAGTCGGGCTTCCGCCCGGAGACCGTGATCTCCGTCGACTTGCCGCTCTTGCTGTCCACCTCGAACAGGTACATCTTCACCGGCTCGATGCTCACCAGCGGAACGACGTTGGAGTTGATCGTGACGATGGTGTTGGGCGTGCCGGCTGGGACGGTGTACTGCACGGTCACGGCCTTGGGCTGCGGGCCCTTGCGGTGCTGCGGGTTGAACGTGACGGTCATCTCGCCGTTCTCGTCGGGGGCGAACGTCTTCTTTGGGAGGTCCGGCACCGTGCACCCGCACGAGCCCGTCGCCGAGAGGATCGTCACGGTTTTGTCGGTCTTGTTGGTGAACCTGAAGACGTGCGTGACCGGCGCCGTGTCGTCGATGTTGCCGAAGTCGTGCGCCATGTCGTCCCAGGTCAGCGGGGAGAGCGCCGGGTCCGACGGCTTGATGCCGTGGTCCGCCGCGGCCTTGGGGTCGATAGGGACGGCCTTCCCCGGCGTGACGTTGGGCTGGCCGGGCACGGGCGCGGGCTTCACCGCCGGCCCAACCGGGCTGAGCGAGGGCGCCGGCTCGGGCGTCTTGGGCGTGGTCGGAACGTTCTGGCCCAGCGCCAGCGGGGCGAGGGCCAGGCCCGCGACGAGGGCGAGCAGGTGCGTCTTGTTGAGGCGTGCGGACATGGTGCGTGTACTCCTGAGCTTGAACAAGTGGGGGGTGAGGGGTGGGGGGGTGATGGGAACGGTCC
>JBGPJM010000191.1:0-9812 GCA_041485385.1 Phycisphaerae bacterium
CGACTGTCCGCACCCTCGCCGGCGCGACCGAGGACGACGTCCTGGCCCTCTGGTCCGGCCTGGGCTACTACCGGCGCGCCCGGCACCTGCACGCGGCCGCCCGCGCGATCGTCGAGCGCCACGGCGGCGTCTTTCCCGCGGACATCGACCAGATCCGCGCCCTGCCGGGCGTCGGGCGGTACACCGCCGGCGCCATCGCCTCCATGGCCCTGGGCCAGCGCGAGCCGCTGGTGGACGGCAACGTCGCGCGCGTCCTGCTCCGCATAGAGGGAAGAGAAGGAGGCAGCGGCGATCGTGCCACGGACGCCTGGGCCTGGTCACGCGCGGCCGACCTTGTCGGCGTCGCGCGCGACCCGGGCCGGTTCAACGAGGGCCTCATGGAGCTGGGCGCGCTCGTCTGCGTGCCCCCGCCCGGCGCGCCGCGCTGCGGGCAGTGCCCGCTCGCGAAGCTGTGCATCGCCCGGCGGGAGGGCCGCCAGCTCCAGATCCCCGCGCCCAAGCCCCGCGCCCGCCAGAAGACCATCCACTGTGCCTCCGTCCTTATCCGCGACAGGCGGGGGCGCCTCGCCGTCGAGCAGCGCGGAAGAGAGGGCGGCATGTGGGCGGGCATGTGGCAGGCCCCCACGCTGGAGCGCGCCGATCGCGCGCCCAGACGCGCGGAGATTCTCGCCTGGCTCGACGGCAGCGCGGGTGCCGCGCCGTCTCCGCTCCACCTCCGGGTGCGCCGGCGCTTCATCCACCAGACCACGCACCGGCGGCTTCGCTTCGATGTGTGGGAGTTGGTCTCGTCCGCGACGCCGCGAACGCCGCCGCGCGGCCGCTGGATGACCGCCGGCGCGATCGCCTCGCTGGGCCTTTCCAGCGTGCAGCGTGAGATCCTGCTCGGCTCCGGCGGAGACCCGCCCTCCGTGCCCCCGGACACGGAACGCACCCACTTGGACAGGCGGACCCCCGCGCGGTAGGAATACACGATGGACAGCGGCCACTCGCCGATTTCCGAGGAGGTTCGCTGCCCGCCCGTGGCGCCTGCGCCGCGCCGCGCCGATTCGGGCTTTGCCGCAGGCCTCACAGCGGCGGGGTTGTTCCTGGCCATCCTCGTCGGCGTCTTCCTGGGCCTGAGCACCTACACGTTCACCTACGCCGAGGGCACGGCGTACCTCTCCAACGACCCCCGCGCCTGCGTCAACTGCCACATCATGCGCGAGCAGTACGACGGCTGGCAGAAGGCCCCGCACCACGCGAACGCCACGTGCAACGACTGCCACGTCCCGCACGACCTGGTCGGCAAGTACCTCGCCAAGGCCGAGCACGGCTACCGCCACTCCCGCGCCTTCACCTTCCAGGACTTCCACGAGCCCATCCAGATCACCGCGGCGGACCTGGAGATCGTCCAGCACAACTGCCTCCGCTGCCACCAGCAGTTCCTCTCCGAGATCACGGCGCACGGCTCGTCGGTCGAGTCGATCAACTGCGTGCACTGCCACGGTTCCGTGGGCCACGGCCCGATCAAGTAGGGAGACGCCATGTCCGCAGACCAGCCCGACGCCGCCGCCAGA
Source organism: Phycisphaerae bacterium (assembly GCA_041485385.1). Lineage (GTDB taxonomy): Bacteria > Planctomycetota > Phycisphaerae > Phycisphaerales > UBA1924 > JBGPJM01. The sequence goes on from JBGPJM010000191.1 coordinate 1,557, forward strand.
CCGCGCAGGTGGCGCCCGCGGATGACCTACATCCTGACGGTCGTCGTCGTCGCGGGCGCCACCGTGGGCGTCATGCTCCTGTCGCAGAACATCCGCACGCGCAAGCAGGAGGCGCAGCAGGTGGTCTTCAAGCTCGTCGATCTCGGCGAGACCACCGTCGACCCCGCCGAATGGGGCAAGAACTTCCCGCGCCAGTACGACGGGTACAAGCGCACCGTCGATGTCGAGCGCACCAGGTACGGCGGCTCCGAGGCGTTCTCGAAGCTCGACCAGGATCCCCGCTGGCGCGTTCTCTTTGCCGGCTACGCCTTCAGCATCGACTACCGCGAGGAACGCGGGCACGCCTACATGCTCTCCGACCAGCGCGAGACCGAGCGCGTGACGACGAAGAAACAGCCCGGCGCCTGCCTGCAGTGCCACGCCTCCAACCTCGTCGCCTACCGCACAGCCGGCCTGGAGAAGGGCGCCCCCGGCGCGCTCACCGACCCGCTCCTCTCGGACACCGGCCAGCAGCAGCTTTTCAAGGGGTTCGAGGCGGTCTGCGCCATGGACTACAACGACGCGACCAGGCTGGTGAAGCACCCGGTCTCCTGTGTTGATTGCCACAACCCCGAGAGCATGCAGCTCCGCGTCACCCGCCCCGCCTTCATCACCGGCATCCGCGCCCTGGCGACATCCGACGCCGCTGTCCCGCACCTCCCCAGCATCGAGCGCTGGCGCAAGGGCCCGCGCACAAAGGAGTACGACCCCAACATCGATGCTTCGCGCCAGGAGATGCGTTCGATGGCGTGCGGCCAGTGCCACGTCGAGTACTACTTCAAGGGCGACGGCAAGCTGCTGACGTACCCCTGGCAGAACGGCCTCAAGGTCGAGCAGATCGAGAGGTACTACGACGACGTCGGCTGGAAAGACTGGACGCACGCCGTCAGCGGCGCGCCCACCCTCAAGGCCCAGCACCCCGAGTTCGAGATGTGGAGCCAGGGGATCCACGCCCGCAGCGGCGTCGCCTGCGCCGACTGCCACATGCCCTACCAGCGCGAGGGCGCCATCAAGATCTCCGATCACCACGTCCGCAGCCCCATCCTCAACATCGCCCGCGCCTGCCAGACCTGCCACAACTACTCCGAGACCGAGATCAAGTCCCGCGTGGAGGCCATCCAGGACCGCACCAGGGGCCTGCTCACCCGCGCCGAGGACGCCAACCTGGATCTCATCCACGCCATCGAGGCGGCCCAGAAGGCCGGCGCCACCGACGACCAGCTCAAGGGCGCGAGGGACTTCCACCGCAAGGGCCAGTGGCGCCTCGACTTCGTCGCGGCCGAGAACTCGATGGGATTCCACGCGCCCCAGGAAGCCGCGAGGATCCTTGCGGAGGCGATCGACCTCGCGCGACAGGGCCAGGTCGAAGCCATCAAGTTGCCGCCCGCGCCCAAGTGAGCCCGCGGCATGCGGCGGCACGGGCCGGGAGTTGTGACTAAAGTCGCGCCGCCGCGCGCCTCGACCGGAACCGGTCTATGGCGGCGGGCGCTATCTTGAGGCACACTGAGTGCGTAGGTGTTGGCGCTGGCGGTCGTTGGCGGCCCGGCGCGGTCTCGTCAGGTGAAAGGTCGGATTATGGGTTACACCCTTGCGAAGGGCGTTCTGGGTGCGTTGGCCGGTCTGTGCTGTGCCGGGCCGTGGCCGGAGACGGCGTGGGGGCAGGGGGCGCGCCCCGGCGCGCCCGCGGCGAAGGCGGTGACGCACGATCCCTGCTGCGACGGTCCGGCCAGCGGCCTGGGGTTCGACGACGACATCGGCTGCGGCAAGGCAGCGATGCTCCGCGCCAGGTTCCTGGCCGGGTTGCCGATCTCCGACCCGGTGGCCCCTCCGGGGCCGATGCCGCGCGAGGCGACCGACGCGACCGACGTTCTGCACAACGCCATCGACATCGAGATCTTCCCCTCGACATCGGTGATCACCGGCAGCAACACGTTCTCCATCCGGAGCCGCGTCGACGGGCTGACGGAGTTCACCTTCCGGCTGCGGGGGAACTTCACGGTGACCTCCGCCCTGATCAACGGATCGACGAGCGTGTCGGTGACGACACCCCCGGCGGACAACTCCTCGTACGGTCGCGTCGTCACGCTGGACCGGGCGTACAACACCGACGAGACGTTCACGCTGATGATCGCCTACACCGGCACGGCGGTCTCGCGCGGGTTCGGCTCCATCGACTTCACGACGCAGAACGGCACCGCGCTCGTCGAGTCGCTCTCCGAGCCGTACTACGCCGGCACGTGGTGGCCCTGCAAGGACGGCGACGTGAGCGCCCCGGGCGACAACACCGACAAGGCGACGTTCGACATTTCCGTGACGGCGCCCAACACCCTGCGCACCGTGGCCAACGGCCTGCTCGTGTCGACCACCGACCTCCCCGGCAACCGGCGCACGTACCACTGGGCTACCGGCTACCCGACCGCGACGTACCTGGCCTTCTTCGCCACCACCAACTACACCACCTGGACGCAGACCTACTCCTACCCGCTCCCCGGCGGCTCGACGGGGTCGATGCCGGTGGAGTTCAGCGTCTACCCGGCCAACGACACGCCGACGAACCGCGCGGCCTGGGAGCGCTGCGTGGTCATGCTCGACACCTACCGGACGATCTACGGCCTGTACCCGTTCGTGAACGAGAAGTACGGGATCTACGAGTTCAACTTCGGCGGCGGGATGGAGCACCAGACCTACACAGGGCAGGGGACGTTCTCGGAGGGCGTGACGTCGCACGAGCTCGGCCACCAGTGGTGGGGCGACAACGTGACGTGCGCCACCTGGCACGACATCTGGCTCAACGAGGGGTTCGCGACGTACACCGAGGCGCTGTGGCTCGAGCGGCAGCCCGGCTCGTCGGGGCTGCCGGCACTGTTCAGCGCCATGGCCGCCAGACGCCCTTCGGCGGTCGACGACTCCGTGTACGTCTACGACACGACCAACGTGAACAGGATCTTCAGCTCGACCTTCAGCTACCGCAAGGCCGGCTGGGTGCTGCACCAGCTGCGGCACGTGGTCGGCGACCAGACCTTCTTCGCGATCCTCGCGGCCTACCGCGCGACCTACCAGGGCGGCGGGTCGACCTCGGCGCAGTTCGCCGATGTGGCGTCGCAGGTCGCCGGGCGCGACCTGTCGTGGTTCTTCAACGAGTGGATCTTCGGGATCGGGGCGCCCGCCTACGCCTACGGGTTCCAGCCCGCGACGGTCAACGGGCACAACTATCTGCGCCTGCGCGTGCGCCAGACGCAGAGCGCGAGCTTCGGCACGTTCACGATGCCGATCGACATCCGGGTGGTCACCCCGGCCGGCGACCGCGGCTTCACGATCCAGAGCGACGCGTTGAGCGAGCACTTCGTGCTCCCGCTGGACGCGCCGGCGTCTTCGATCGCCTTCGACGAGTTCAACTGGATCCTCGACACCGCCAAGGTCCAGGAGGCGTTCGTCGCGGGCCCGCCGGTGGTGGTGACGGCCTCGCCGGCCCCTGGGGAGACGATCGCCGCGCCGAGTGCGCCCGGCCAGCTCACCATCGGGTTCAGCGACAACGTTACGGCCGCCGCCGCCGCGTTCACGGTGCTCCGCGGCGCGACGCCCGTCCCCTTCACGCTCGCGTATTCCACGGCCACCGACGTGGCGACGCTGACCTTCGCCTCGGCGCTCTCGCCGGGGACCTACATGGTGACGGTCGCCGCCTCGGTGGTCGGCGCCTCGACGGGCCTCGCGCTGGATGGGGAGATCGCCGACCCCGCCAATCCGGCGTCCCTGCCGTCGGGCGAGGGCCTGCCGGGGGGTGCCGCGGTGTACACGTTCACGGTCGCTCCCCCGCCGTGCGCGGCGGACTGGAACCACTCCGGCACGCTCAACTCGCAGGACTTCTTTGACTTCCTCGGGTCGTTCTTCGCGGGCGACGCCGATTTCAACGGCAACGGCGCGACGAACAGCCAGGACTTCTTTGATTTCCTCACCGCGTTCTTCGCCGGTTGCTAAGTCCTTCCACGTGGCGCGGCGGCTGCGGCCCTTTCCTCCTTGCCTCCGTGGCCGGTTGCGGTCGTACGGTACGTTGCCGTCGAACTGCATCCGTGTGAGGACGCCAATGCCCCCTGCCAGCATCACGTTCCGTTCCACCCGCGATGCCCTGGACGCCGACCGCCAGTACGCCCTCTGGCTCCGCGCGACGGAGGGCCTCCCCTTCGCCTGGTCCTCCAGCCTCGCCAACGCCCGCCATTACGCCGCGGATGCCGCGAGGTTTCCCGGCTCGCGGATCTACGCCGAGAACGGCGCGGGCGACCTCGTCGGCTACATCGGCACCATGATGCCCTTTGAATGGGAAGGGATCGGCACCGTCGCCCCCACCGGATTCCCGTGGACGCTCCCGCACGATCCCGCTCTGGAGCAGGAGCTCTACCGGCGCATGATGGAAGCCATCCCGGGCGGGTACGCGGCCCAGCGCCCACGGGTGCTGATACAGCGGTTCCGGGCGTCGTGGTCACGCCAGCTCGACTTCGTGAAGGCCCGCCGGTGGAAGGAGCGGTTCCGCGAGCCGATCCTGGCGCGCGGCCTGGCCGATGCGCCGGCGACGGGAACGATCGCCCCGGTCACGAAGGATCTGCTGGCCTCCGTCGCCGCGCTGGCCGCGGGGGACCCATGCCTGGCCGAGCCGCCGACCGCGCTGGCGCTTGAGCAGCGGCTCGCCAAGGGGTGGTTGTCCTGGGAGACGTTCTGGGTCTGCGACGACGGGGCCGTCGCGCTGCAGGTCAGGCCACCGCGGGCGGAGGTGAAGTTCTTCGCGTGCCTTCCCGGCCGCGAGGAGGGGCTGCTCGCGTGGCTGTCCAGAGCAGCTCGGGCGCACGGCGCGACGGGGGCGTACTTCACGCTGAACCTCAAGCGCGGGCGCGAGATCGATCGGGCGAGAAGCCTGGGATTCAAGGAGAAGGACGCGGACGTGTATATGGGGCTGGAGCTCGAGAAGGCATGACGGCTTCTGAAGCTCGATGGCCGCGCGGCCGTGGCGGCTCGGCGAAGAGCCGACGAGGCTCGCGGCGGCGACCGAACCGGGTTCTCGCTAGCGCGGCACCCGCGCCATCTCCTGGAGTTTCAGCACCGTCCGCCAGTTCCTGACGGTGCTGATCGTGGCGAGCTTGGAATCGAAGTAGCTGTTCGTCAGCTTGGTGTCGGCCGCGCCGGTCGTGAGATTCAGGTAGATCTCCCGGCCGCGGACCTCGAAGGAGTCACCCGGCGAACGCCCGGGGTCGAGCGCCGCGATGAGACCACGGGCGGGCGCCTCGGCCAGGAAGACCACGTAGAGGGCCGCCCCGCCCTCCCCGGCCGTCGCGCCCGCGCCGAGAAACGGGTTCCCCGAGGCCGCACGGTCAATCTCCTCGGCCGTGCGGAGCACCACAGGCGGCCGGAACCCGCGGCGTTCGGCGATCTTGTCCGGAACCACGCGCGGGATTCGCTTCGCGCACGCGGGCGTCGCTGAGAAGACGACGTTCCCGCTCTGGATATACGTGCGGACATCCGCGCACCCGGCCTCGGTGAAGATCTCCACCAGCTCGCGCATGGGGAGCATGTTGTTGCCCCCGACATTGATCGCGCGCAGCAGCGCGACGTGGGTGGAGGCCGCGCCCGATCGGCGGGGCGCTGGCTTCCCGGGCGCGGCCTCGGGCGGGCCCAGCTCATCGACGAGGCCCTTGGGAGCGGTGTTGCGCCAGGCGGCGATCATCGCCTTCCGAAGGGTCGCACTGTCGACGCCGTCGAGCCGCACCTGGGTGCACCCCCGGAGGCCCCACCCGCCCTTGACGGGCGCGAAGACCTTCGGCTTGGCCTTGACGAAACGGCCCTGCTGCTCCGGCGTCAGCTTGACCATGCCCCACTCGTCATCGGGCCAGAGGGTCGCGAAGATCTTTCCCTTCACTCGAAAATCCGGGTGCCCCATGTGGGCCTCCTCGGTGGCCAGGGGCATGCTCAGGGCGATAGAGCGGAACTTCTCGGTGGTCATGATCGCCTCCTTGAACGGTGCCGACGGACTCGCCCGATGGTAGATGCCCGTTCCCGGCGCCGAGGATGCCGCGCAGGCGCGCCGGGCGCGGGCATGCTGCCCGCTCCGCACTGGCGGATCGGGGCCGGCCAGAGAGGAGGGCGGAACGATGCTGGCGGCGCCGTACCTGACGTACGCGGCATTCATCGGCGAAACCGAGCAGGCCGGCGCGATGCTGCGGGCACGGGCGGCGTCCCTGCGCTCGGACTCCGGCCGCCTGCGCTGGTTTGCGCAGGCGGTTGTGGCACGAGCGCCACGAGGGAGTTATCCGGCAGCGCAATGAACGCCGCACACCCCGATCAACCGCCGCATTCACGAGCTGAGCCTTCGCGCACCACCGATTCATGGCCCCCGGAACCGGAGACGCGCCGCGCTCATTCGCCCGTAACACCCCCTGTTCTGGGCCAATTTTGCGCGCTTTTCCACAAGATTAGATCCTCTTCACGGTGAACGCGTAAATGAAAATGGCCTCACGTGCCTTCTCTGATTGAGGAAGTCCCGGAGCCGGCGGCCGCTTCGACCAGCGCGACCTTCAGCCGTGGTCTCCGGGAGTGAAGAACTTCCTCGCTCCCTCGGAGAGTGCTGGTATGTGATCGTCAACGGCCGGCGCGTCGCACCGAATCGGCTGCGCGCTGACCGGTACGAGGTCGATCCGTCCTCGTCGTTGTGTTTGTCCTCGCCCGCGACCGACCGGCGCCGTGCCGTTCGGCCGAGGCGCTGTGTGTTGGAGATTCAAAAGGAGCCGTCACCATGGCAGTGACGCTGAGTACACCAAGGCGTGTCGTGCGTGTTCTGCTTCGGGCGCGGGTGTTGGGGATGGCGGGGGTGTTTCTCTCGAGCGGTGCATGGGCCAACCCCCCGACCTTCCGGGGCGTCGGCGACCTGGTCGGAGGGTCCAGCGAGAGCATCGGGGCCGCGATCGTCAGCAGCGGATCGGTCGTCATCGGCACCAGCGCCGGCAACGGCGGGTACCAGCCCTTCCGCTGGGAGGCGACGCGCGGCATCCAGGAGGTCACGACCAGTAACGGGTTCGCCTACGGTGCCTCCGCCGACGGCGGCGTCATCGTCGGGCGCCTCACCACCAGCGAGCAGGCGTACAGGTGGACTCTCAGCGGCGGCGTGCAACCCCTCGCCTATCTCGCGGGAGGCAACACCAGCGTCGCGCGAGCCGTCTCCGCCGACGGCCTCACCACCATCGGCATGAGCGGTTCCACCGCCGGCCTCCAGGCTTTCCGCTACACCAGCGCCACCGGCCTGCAGGGACTGGGCGCCCTCCCGGGCGGGACCTTCTTCAGCAGGGCCGACGGCGTTTCGGCCAACGGCTCGGTCATCGTCGGCGCCAGCAACGGCACGTACGGCAGCGTCGCGTTCCGCTGGACCGCCTCCGGCGGCATGCAGAGCCTTGGTGTCATCGGCGGCGCGCCGACCACCGGCAACGAGAGCGGCGCGACGGCCGTCTCGGACGATGGCCAGACAATCGTCGGCTGGTCCAGTTCCCCGACCAGGACCCAGGCGTTCCGCTGGACGGCCTCGGGCGGAATGCAGGGCCTGGGCGATCTCCCCGGCGGCGCATCCCAGAGCATCGCCCACGGCGTCAATGGCAACGGCTCGGTCGTCGTGGGTGTGGCGCACACCTCCGCCGGCGGCGAGGCGTTCATCTGGGACTCGGTCAACGGGATCAGGAACCTCCGCGCCGTGCTCACGTCGCTCTTCATCACGAACGTCGCCGGGTGGCGGCTCACCAGCGCCACCGGGCTCAGCGCCGACGGCCAGACGATCGTCGGCACCGGCATCAACCCCTCCGGCGTGCGCGAGGCGTGGACAGCCACGCTCGGCGCGGGCTGCCGCGCCGACTACGACGGCAACGGCGTCGTGAATAGCCAGGACTTCTTCGCGTTCCTGAACAACTTCTTCCTGGGCTCGGCTGACTTCAACAACTCCGGAACGACCGACTCGCAGGACTTCTTCGACTTCGTGAACGCGTTCCTCGCCGGCTGCTGATCGCCGCACCCGCAATCCCCCCAAGTTCTCGAGACGACCCCAAAGGGAGCCCCGTGCAGGGGCTCCCTTTGTTAGGCAGTACATGGCCCCCCGGCCCCCCCCGCCGGGGGGGGGGCTTGGCCGGGCGTGCCGCCCCGCCCCCCGGGGGCCGGGCGGCTGCGCCGGGGTGGGGGGGGTGGAGGCAGGGTGGA
>JBGPJM010000192.1:0-9656 GCA_041485385.1 Phycisphaerae bacterium
CTTGCGGTTGCGGATCATCGCGCGCTCGTCCGAGGACAGGGCGCTCACCTCCTCGCCGTCGAGCCGGTACTGGCCGGACGTGGGCCTGTCCAGGCAGCCCAGGATGTTCATGAGCGTCGTCTTCCCGGAGCCCGAGGCGCCCATCAGCGCGATCATCTCGCCCCGGTCGATCGAGAGCGAGATCCCGTTCAGCACCGGCAGCTCGATCTCGCCGAGGTGGTAGATGCGGTGGATGTCGTTGAGTTCGATCAGCGCCATGCCCAGCTCCCTCTTACCGTCCGCGGCCCCGGAACATCTGCGGCGTGAATGGGCTGGCCCCGCCGCCGGAAGGGCCCCCGGCCCCGTTCGACGCGCTCGCCGCCGTGACCTCAGCGACGATGACCTCGTCCCCCTCGGACAGGTCGCTGGTTTCGATCTCGGTCATGACGCCGTCGTTGATGCCGGCCTTGACGGAGATGGCCTGGGGCTTGCCGTCCTTGAGGATCCAGACGGCCGCGCCGGCCCCGCCTGCGCGGGACCGGCCGCCGGGCCTGCCCGAGCCGGCGTCATCGCCGCCGGAACGCCCCTGGCGGGGCTGCTGCGTTTGTCCCTGCGCCCCGCCCGGGCGCGACCCGGCGGCCGGCGCGCCGGCCTGTCGCGGCGACCATCTCAGGGCGGCGCTGGGCACGGCCAGGACCTGCTCGTGCCTGGCCACGATGAACCGCACGTTGGCCGTCAGGTACGGCAGCAGCTTCAGGTCGGCGTTCTCGGTGACGATCTCGACCGTGTAGGTCACGACGTTCTGGGTCATGGTGGCGTTGAATCGGACCTGGTGCACCTCGCCGTCGAAGTTCCGCCCGGGCCAGGCGTCCACGGTGAAGGTCGCGCGTTGGCCGGGGTTGACGTTGCCGATGTCGGCCTCGTTGACCTGCACAAGCACCTGCATGCGGCTGAGGTCGCGAGCGATGAGGAAGAGGCTCGGGGCGTTGAGGCTGGCGACGACCGTCTGGCCGATGTCCACGCGCCGGTCGATGATGACGCCGCTTACCGGCGACTTGATCACGCAGTACGTTACGCTCCGCTGCGACCGCAGCAGCCCCGCCTCCGCCATCGAGACCGAGGCCTTGGCCTGGGTGATCGACGCCTCGGTGACGGCGAGGCTGGCGACGGCCTGCTCGAAGGTCGACCGGGCGGCGTCGTAATCGGCCTGGGCCAGGGCCATCGACGGGCCCAGCCGCTGGGCCCGGTCCCAGTCACGCTGGGCCTGATCGAGCTTGGCCCGGGCCTGCTCGCGGTTGGCCTGCGCCACCTCGACCTGCGCCTTGGCCTGGTCGAGCTGCGCGAGGTCGGCCTTCACGTCGGCCGCGTAGAGCGAGTCGTCGATCCTGGCCAGCAGCATTCCCTCGTCCACCGACGACCGGTAGTCGACGGTCCTGCCGTCCTTGTCCAGCCCGAAGGCGGCGATCTGGCCGTTGACCTGCGCGCCCACGTCGACAACGTCCTCGGGCACGACGGTGCCGGTGGAGGAGATGGTCGAGACGATATCGGTGCGCCGGACCGGCGCGGTGCGGTAGGTGCTCGGCGCGCCGGACCGCCCGAAGAAGTACCACGCCGCGCCCGCGGCGGCGCCGCCCAGCACCAGGACCGCCGCGATCACCTTAAGCAGACGTGACATCGACGCCACCTCCTGTTTTCTTGACCCCGCCCGGTCCGGCCCGCGTCCGATCGGCGGCGGGGCCCTGGCCGTCCATCCGCTCGGCCAGCGGCTCGACGTGCGCGATCATCCGCCGGAGCAGGCGAAGGAACTCGGCCTGCTCGGGCGCGGTGAGGCCGGCCATGAGCTGGCCGATCCACCGTGGGTGCCGGGCGAGCACCTGCTTGACGACCCGGCGCCCCTCGTCGGTGAGGCACACGCAGCGGGAGCGTTGATCGCCCCCCGGGGTCGTCCTGGCCAGCAGCCCCATGCGCTCGAGGCGCCCGACCACGCCGGTGACGGTCGGCGGGCGGACGAGCAGGAGCGATCCGAGGTCGGTCAGGCGCGGCGGAGCGTCGCCGGCCGATTCGCGCCGGGAAAGAGCCCGGAGCACGCCCCACTGCGCCGGGCTGATGCCGAATCGCGCAAAGTGCGGTTCGGCCACGCGCCGGAGCAGGCCGGTGACGCGCCAGAACTCACGGAACGCGGCCTCCGCCGGGCGCGGGCTGCTGGACGTCGCTCTGTGGGGGTGTCGGGCCATGGAAGGGGTGGAAGGTTCGTTCGCTTGCTAACTAAAACGCGGCAGGCTGCCGATCATTGCACGCGGGCGCCCGGGACGTCGCGCCCTCCGCAACAGGATCGCAGATTCGCCGCCGGAACGGTTGCCGCCGCGGGATTTGCGCGGCAGGCTGTTGTGTGGCCGCGATCCGCCGCACAACGGCGGAACGGCGATCGCGGTCGATACCCTGAGCGGGGCGGTGGCCGCGGTCGTCCCGGCAATCCGGGAGACATGCGAGCCGCGCGACCGCGGGGTCGGGGACAGGGCCGGAGTGATGGATGCGTGAGCGATTCGTGCTGCTCGCGGGGTGGGTGTGCGTGGCGGGCGCCGCGCAGCCGGTCGTGCGCGCCGACGTGGTGAGCCTCGGCGCCGACCGCGACAACACGCTGTATGAGAACGAGGAGGGCACGGTCTCCAACGGCGCGGGGGCGCATTTCTTCGCGGGCACGACCGCGAACCTCTTCATCCGGCGCGGCATGGTTCGGTTCGACGTCGCGCCGACCCTGCCTGCCAACACCGTGGTGCTGGCCGTGCGGCTCACGCTGCATATGTCGCGCACCAACACGGCCAGCGAGCCGGTCTCGCTCCACCGGGCGCTCGCGGACTGGGGCGAGGGAGCGTCGGTGGGGCAGGGAGAGGAGGGATCCGGCACGAACGCGGAGCCCGGCGACGCGACGTGGCTCCATGCCTTCTACGACACCGACCTCTGGTCCACGCCCGGCGGGGACTTCGTGCAGGACGCCAGCGCGTCGATCCTCGTCACCGGCAATGGCTTCTACTCTTGGGGCTCGACCCCCTCGATGGTGGCAGACGTGCAGGCCTGGGTGGACAACCCGGCGTCGGGTTTCGGGTGGCTGGTCATGGGGAACGAGGAGGTGGAGGCCAGCGCGAAGCGGTTCGACTCGCGAGAGAACCCGGAGGAAGCGTTCCGGCCGGCGCTGGTGATCGAGTACTCGTACGTGCCCGGCCCGTTGGGCGCGGCGGTGCTGATGGTGGCTGGCGGGGTGGCGGCAACGCGTGGGTTCCCACGTTCGAGGGGCCGGAGGAGCGCGCCGTGCTGATATTCGGGCAAAACCCCCGCGGCCGGCTTGCAATGGCCCGCGGCCGCGACACGTTATACGGCGCAGCTTCACGATGGCGGCGGGGGCGGGGCTTGCACCGGACGCGAAGAAGTGCGAGGATGAGCGACGAGGCGGGGAGGCGGGGCGGCCCGTTCGCGGCCGCGTCTGAGAGTGTTGTGGATTTGCCAGACTGATCTCCGAGATCGGGGCGGGTGGAGTCCGGCGTGAGGCGGAAGCGGCACACGGTGAGACGAGCGCGAAGGTTCGTTTGCCACGTTGATGGCTCCCGCCGGCGTCCGAGACAAGGAGCGCGCCCATGAACCAGGCCGAAGCGCCCGTCCACGACTCCGCGGACTCCCGGATCGATGCAGCGGTGGAGGAGCGGGTCCCGGCGGTCTCGCGCCGGATGCTCCTGCGCCGAGCGGGGGTCGGGGTGGGGAGCACCGCGGCGGCGTTCTGGGGGGGGTGGGGGGGCGTCCGGGGCGCGCGGGCGACGCCGCCGGACGTCTCGGCGGACGTCGATCCGGGAAGCCTGCTCTCGAAGCTGGTGCGGCGCATCACCATGGGGACGTCGCCGGCGGAGATGGCGCTGGCGAACCAGTTCGGATACTCCGGGTACCTCGAGTACCACCTGAACTACACGGCGATTGACGATTCGGCGCTGCAGGCGCGCCTGGCGCCGCTGACCACGCTCACGATGCCGTACCCGCAGCTCATCCTGCTCCCCAACGGGCAGGTGATCAGCGAGCTGATCGAGGCGGTGATTCTTCGGGCGGTGTACTCGAGCCGGCAGCTCTTCGAGCGGATGGTGGAGTTCTGGACCGACCACTTCAACATCGACATCAACAAGGAAGCGGACAACTACCTCAAGACCATCGACGACCGCGACGTGATCCGGCAGTTCGCGCTGGGAACGTTCCCGCAGTTGCTCGACGCCAGCGCCCACAGCCCGGCGATGCTGTACTACCTTGACAACACCACCAGTGTCGCGGGAAATCCGAACGAGAACTACGCGCGCGAGCTCATGGAGCTGCACACACTGGGGGTCGACGGCGGGTACACGCAGACGGACGTGCAGGAGGTCGCGCGGTGCTTCACCGGGTGGACCTGGTTCGGGCGCAACGGCCAGCCCAACGCGGGCACCTTCCGCTACAACAGCAGCGTGCACGACAACGGCCAGAAGATCGTGCTGGGGCACGTCATCGCCGCCGGCGGCGGGATGCAGGACGCGCTGACGGTCCTGAACATCCTGACCAACCACCCCAGCTGCGCCGCGTTCATCGCCAAGAAGCTGTGCAGGCACCTGCTGGCGGACAACGTCACCCAGAGCGTCATCGATTCGGTGGCCGCGGCCTACACGCAGTCGGGCGGGGATATCAAGACGATGATCCGGGCGGCGCTGGCCCCCAACGTGCTCCACGACGCGGCGCCGAAGTACAAGCGTCCGTTCCACCACTTCATGTCGGCGATGCGCGGGCTGCCGACCAGCATCGCCAACACGTCCGGGATCCGCTCGTTGTTGCTGGCCACCGGGCACATGCCGTTCTACTGGGGCTCGCCCGACGGCTACCCGGACGCGCTGGATTACTGGTTCGGGCTGATCCTTCCGCGGTGGAACTTCGGCGCCTCGCTGATGAACGGGACCACCGGGAGCATCAGCGGCGTGACGGTGGACAGCACCGCGTTCTTCAGCGGGCTCACGACGGCGGACCAGATGATCGACAAGATCAACCAGTCCATGTTCGCGGGGGAGCTGACGGCCACCGAGCGGAGCCGCCTGCGACAGTACCTGCTGGTCAACGTGGCCTCGACGACGCGCCGCAGAGAGACGATCGGCCTGGCCATCGGCGCACCGACCTTCCAGTGGCACTAGGCGCGGCGGAGCGGAACAGCACCCGACGCGGCCCCTTCCTGTTCGCTTCTCACTCTTCTCTTCTCGTCCCATCGGCCCCAGAGAGGAACCTCATGAGCGACCACGAATCCATCGAGTGCCTTGGCTGCACGGAGTACCGCGAGCTCTCACGCCGCAACTTCATGGCCGTCACCGGCGGGGTGACCATGGCCGCGCTCTCGGCGCCGTCGTGGCTGCCGCGCGTGGCGGTGGCGAAGGACCACCGCGGCACGCAGCGGGACGTGATGGTCGCGATCTACCTGCGCGGCGCGTCGGACGGGCTGACGCTCTGCGTGCCCTGGGGGGAGAACGCGTACTACACCAACCGGCCGACGCTCAACATCCCGCGCCCGGACAGCGCTGACCCCAACCGGGCGACCGACCTCGACGGGTTCTTCGGCCTGCCGCCCGCGATGTCGCCCCTGCTGCCGGCCTACCAGGCCGGGAAGCTCCTGATCGTGCACGCCTGCGGCTCGACGGATACCTCCCGGTCGCACTTCGACGCCCAGCGGCTGATGGAGGTCGGCGTCGCGGGCGTGACGTACACCAGCGGCTGGCTGGGCCGGCATCTCTACAGCGTCGCGCCGATGGACCCCAATGCGATCCTCCGCGCCGTGGGGATCTCCACGGGCCTGCAGCGCTCGCTCCAGGGAGGGCCCTCCACGCTCCCGATCCCCGACCTCGATAACTTCGGCCTCTCCGGCAGCTCAACAACCAACGCCGAGCGGCGCGGCGCCCTGAACGACATGTACGCCGTAGTGCCGGACCCCGTCCACGCGGCCGCCGAGAACACCCTGGCCACCATCGACCTGCTCAACACGATCAACTTCGCGGGGTACGTCCCCGCGGGGAGCGCGGCCTACCCCGCCGGCGGCTTCGGGCTTGCCCTGAAATCCACCGCCGCGCTGATCAAGGCCCAGGTCGGCGTCGAGGCCGTCGCCATCGACGTCAGCGGCTGGGACACGCACATCAACCAGGGCCCCATCAGCGGGGGCATGGCGACGCTCATGAGCACGCTCGCCGCCGGCGTGGGCGCGTTCTACACCGACATGACGACCGGCACGGCGCCCACCTTCGTGCTCGTCGCGATGTCCGAGTTCGGCCGGCGCCTGGCGGAGAACGGCAGCCTCGGCACCGACCACGGGCACGGCAACGCGCTGTTCGTGATGGGCAACTGCATCGCCGGGGGGCAGGTGATGCGCCAGTGGCCCGGCCTGTCGCCCGGTCAGCTCTACCAGGGCCGCGACCTGCAGGTGACGATCGACTACCGCGACATCCTCGCCGAGATCATCCAGCAGCGGCTCGGCAACACCAACCTGGACTACGTCTTCCCCGGCTACACGCCCACCGACCGCGCCGCGGTCGCCTGCTAGTCATGCCGAGCCGTCCGCCCCGCGCCTTGTCCCCTCCCCCGTCCCGCTCGATCGCAGGAGTGCAACCGATGACCAGCGCACCCTCGACCCATTCCCGCCTCGCCGCCCTCGCCGGCTCTGCGGTTCTTTGCGCCGCCGGTCTCGCCGCGGCCCAGACGGATCTGTACAGCAACGCCTCCGCGAATCCCTCGTCGCCGGCCCTGGCCACAGGCGCGACGACTTCGGGCGGCACGCCCGCGCCCGTCGGCGCGGAGTGGAGCGAGGCGCAGGCCGACGCCACCGGCGTTTCCAACGCGCTGGGCGGGCTGACGACGCAGCTCAGCGCCGCCGCCGGGTCCGGTGCTTACCGGCTTGCCGACAACTTCACCGTCACGGCCCCCGCCGGCTGGCGCATCACCTCGGTCTCGCTCTATGCCTACCAGACGGGCGCCCTGCCCGGGCCCTCCCCGTTCGCCGGCGTCAACCTGCAGGTTTGGAACGGCCGGCCCGGCGACCCCGGCAGCACGGTCGTCTTCGGCGACACCGTCGCCAACCGCCTGCTGAGTTCAACCGCCACCAACATTTACCGGGTCTTTAACACCTCCGTGGTGTTCGGCGCTACGCCCGAAACCACCCGCCTCGTCTGGCAGACCGATGCCGCCCTCGGCGGGCTCGTCCTGGCACCCGGCACCTACTGGCTCGACTGGCAGTACACCACCGCGGCACCGGACCAAGCGGCCTTCTCTCCCCCGGCCACCCTCCCCGGCATCCGCGCCATCGCCGGCGCCGACGCCCGTCAGCTCAAGGCCGGCGGCGTCTGGGCCGACGTTCTCGACGAGGGCAAGCCCGCTTCGGCGCCGGATGTCCCGCAGGACTTCCCCTTCATCGTTCACGGCGGCATTGCCTGCGCGGCGGACTTCAACAACGACGGCGTGGCGAACAGCCAGGATTTCTTTGATTTCCTGACCGGCTTCTTCGTGGGCAACGCCGACTTCAACCACAACGGCATCACCAACAGCCAGGATTTCTTCGACTTCCTGACAGCGTTCTTCGCCGGCTGCCCGTAGCGCTGCCGCCGCAGGGCGTCTTCTGCACGGCCCTGTGCCTGCGGATCCCGTCCGACCTGTGTCCGTTGAATGAGCCGGCGCGGGGCGTGCGCCGGCGCTGATCCTACGGGCCGGGGGCGAGATCGTCTTTCTCGATCCGACCGCGGCGATGCTGGACGGGCTGGCCGACGCCGAGGTCTCTCCGTCGGCCCGGGACCCCCCGTGCTCGTCTCAGAGGCGCGGTCGCCGGGCACGGTGACGGCCCCGCCGGCGACGACACGCTGATCGTCGAGATGCGGCGAGCCCCGGGCGAACATCCGTCCCCCTCCGCGCCGTGGCAAAAGCACGGCCCCGGCCCCCGATCGCCGATAATGTTCGCTAGCCAGGCCTCCCTGTCGCCTCCTGAACCGGAACTCCGCTTGACCGACAATCAACAGGCCATCCCTCCGCTCCCGTTGATGCCCGCCCCGCCCAGGGGCGCGCCGGCGGGCGCACTGGTTCTCTCGGCCCTCCTGGGCCTCAGCGCCGTCGTGTTCGCCGTGCTGGCCGCGCTGCACTCCCCGAAGCCGGCCTGGTTCATGATGGGCTTCGAGCTGGTGATGATTGCGGCATCGGCCATGGGCATCCTGACCGGCCTCGGCCGCTTCCGCGAGGGGCCGGCGATGGCCCTTGGGTGCGTCGCGGCCGTCACCGCGGTCGCCGCCTACCTGGGATACCTCGGCGCCGGCAAGCAGCTCTACGCGCACAGCCTGCTGCCCCTGCTGGTCGCGAGAGAGGGACTGGCCGCATGCCTTGCGGTGGTGGGGGCGTGGATGGTTCTCGCGAGGCGCCCGGACCGTTCGCTGCCGGCGTTCCTGCGCGGCGTTGCGTGCGGCGTGCCGATCCCGCTGCTGCTCGCCGCCGCCTGGCGCTGGCGCGCGGCGATCAACACCTCGGGGATCATGCAGACGATGGTGGCGACCGTCGGCTTCCTCGTGCTGACTGGGCTGCTCGCCGCGAGCGTCCACCTGCTCATCCGGGCGTTCCAGTTCGGCCGCGTGCGCGCCGGTCCGGGCGCGCCGATCCTCTGCGTCAAATGCGGGTACGACCTCGCGGGAACGCCGGCCGGGCCCTGCCCGGAGTGCGGCACCCCGACTCCCCCGAACCCCGACGACAACGGCTCGCCCTCACCCGCCCGCGGCCCCATCACCCAGCCGGATGCGGGCGCACGTCAGTAAGCTCCGGCTCAACCGTCACGCCACCGTTGTAGAACGACAGCTTCGGCTCGACGACCAGGTCCACCGGCGACCCGGCGCTCAGGTGCTCGGCCCGCTCCCCCCATCCCCACGCCACCACGCGCAGCAGGCTCCGACCGGCCGCCGGCCGGATGTTCACCGCCAGGTGCCGGCCGTTGGCCCCCAGCACCCGCGGCGGCGCGGCCACCCGCCCATCCCTCACCAGCACGCGCACCCGGGGGTTGCCCCGCCCGAACGGCCCGAGCCGTTCGAGCTGCGCAACCGCGTCGGGCGTCAGCTCCTCCAGCGTGGCCTCGCAGTCGATCGCCACCGTCGGCGAAAGATCGTCCTCGCCGATCCCCGCATTGGCCTGCGCCATGAACGCCTCCACGAACTCGTCCAGCCTGGACTCGGCCAGCCCCAGCCCCGCCGCCATGTCGTGCCCACCGAACCGCTCCAGCAGCGGCGCGCACGCCAGCAGCGCCCCATGCAGGTTGAACCCGTCGACCGACCGCCCCGATCCGTGGCACTCCCCCTCGCGGCGCTGCAACAGGATCGTCGGCCGGCTGTACCGCTCCACCAGCCGCGAGCACACGATCCCCACCACCCCCTGGTGCCACCGCTCGTCCGCCAGCACGATCGCCCTCCGGCTGACCCCCGTCATCCCGAGCAGCTCGGCCTGCTCCGCGGCCTGCTCGAAAATCTCCTTCTCGACGGCCCGGCGCTCGTTGTTCTGCCGGCTGAGCTGGGCCGCCAGCTCGGCGGCGCGGGCGCCGTCGGCGGTGGTGAAGAGCTCGACGGCGTCGCGGGCGTGCCCCATCCGTCCGCAGGCGTTCAGCCGCGGCGCCAGCCGGAACCCCA
>JBGPJM010000193.1:0-9646 GCA_041485385.1 Phycisphaerae bacterium
CGACCTCCGCGTCGCGGTGCTGCCGACGATGCACGGCGAGAGCGTCGTGTTGCGCGTGCTGGACCGCTCAAACGTCAAGCTGGCGATCGACCGGATCGGCCTGCGCGAGGACGACCTGACCAAGGTCCGGATGCTCATCAACAAGCCCAACGGCATCGTGATCGTCACCGGCCCGACCGGCTCGGGGAAGACCACCTCGCTCTACGCGGCCCTCCAGGAGCTCAACGACATCGGCACCAAGATCCTCACCGCCGAGGACCCCGTCGAGTACGACATCGACGGCCTGTGCCAGTGCCAGGTCAACACCGACGTCGACCTCACCTTCGCACGGTGCCTGCGGAGCTTTCTCCGCCAGGACCCCGATATCATCCTCGTGGGCGAGATCCGCGACCTCGAGACCGGCGTCATCGCCGTGCAGGCCTCCCTCACCGGCCACCTCGTGCTCTCCACGCTGCACACCAACGACGCCCCCAGCTCCATCCTGCGTCTGATGGACCTGGGCATCGAACCCTTCCTCCTCACCGCCACCATCGAGGGCATCCTGGCCCAGCGCCTCGTCCGGCGAATCTGCGAGAAATGCAAGGAGCCCTACACCCCCAAGGAGGAGGAGCTCATGGAGCTCAATATCCGCCCCGAGGACACGGAGGGCCGCCAGCTCTACCGCGGACGCGGCTGCGACGCCTGCCACAAGTCCGGCTTCAAGGGCCGCATGGCCATCTTCGAGCTCATGACCATGAGCGACGAGCTGCGCGAGCTGGTCATGAAGCACGCCAGCACCAACGTGCTCCGAGATTCCTCCCGTCGCGGCGGGATGCGCACGCTCCGCGAGTGCGGCCTGCTGGCCATCTTCGAAGGGCAGACCACCATCGACGAGGTCGTCCGCGAGACCATCGCCGAGGAGGGATGATCCGAGGGGTGATCAGAGGGATGATCGGCCGATACGCGACGCCGACCGACGATCCGGGGGAATGGGGGGGAACGTGAGCTCGTAGGGACCGAGAGGACGGGGGAACAGGGTGGGTGGGGGGCGAGCGGGGGAGGAGGAGCCCGCCCTTGGCGCCGACGGCGCCGCGGGCGGAGACGTACGTGCTGATCGGGAGACAAGTCGATGGCAACGTTCACCTACGAGGCGCTCAACGCCGCCGGGAAGCCGCAGAAGGGAACCGTCGAGGCCGGTTCCACCGACGAGGCGATCCAGCGGATCAAGAGCCAGGGCTTCTTCCCCACCTCCGTCCGCGAGCAGAAGGGCAAGAAGACCGACGGCCCGGTCGATGGGGGCGAGAAGAAGAAGAAAAAGGGCGAACTCTCGCTGAGCATCGGCGGGGTGTCGCAGAAGCGGCTCACGCTCTTCACCCGCCAGCTCTCCACGCTGCAGGACGCCGGCCTCCCGCTGCTCCGCTCCCTGCAGATCCTCGAGGGCCAGCAGAAGCCCGGCAAGCTCCGCAACATCCTCCAGGAGGTCTGCGAGGACGTCGAGGGCGGCTCCAGCCTCTCCGAGGCCATGGCCAAGCACCCTCGCTGCTTCAACCGCCTCTACACCAAGATGGTCAACGCCGGTGAGATCGGCGGCGTGCTGGACATCATCCTGCAGCGCCTCGCCGAGTTCATGGAGAAGGCCCAGCGCCTCAAGAGGAAGGTCAAGGGCGCGCTGGTCTATCCCTCGGTGGTCGTCATCGTCGCCGCCTCGATCGTCACCTTCATCATGTGGTTCATCATCCCCAAGTTCGAGGAGATCTTCCGCGACTTCGGCGTCCCCCTGCCGCTGATGACCCGCTTCCTCATCAACACCAGCAACTGGATCGCCGGCAAGAACATCGGCCAGACCATCCCCGGCGCGATCTACATCTTCCTGTCCCCGATCTTCATCTTCGTGTTCGTCAAGCTCGCCCGGAAGGCCACCCCCGGCCGTGCCGCCCTCGACACCATGGTCATGTGGACGCCCATCTTCGGCAAGCTCGTCCGCAAGACCATCACCGCGCGCTTCACGCGCACCCTGGGCACCCTCATCTCCGCCGGCGTGCCCATCCTCGAGGCCATCCTCATCACCCGCGACACCTCCGGCAACTACGTCTTCGAGAAGGCCCTCACCAAGGTACACGACTCCATCCGCGAGGGCGAGTCCTTCGCCGAGCCGCTCCGCGAGAGCAAGGTCTGCGACGCCATCGTCGTCAACATGATCGATGTCGGCGAGGAGACCGGCGACCTGGACGCCATGCTCCTGAAGGTCGCCGACAACTACGACGAGGAGGTCGACGTCGCCGTCGCCGCGCTGGTCTCCCTCATCGAGCCCATGCTCGTCGTCTTCCTCGGCGCCATCGTCGGCACCATCGTCGTCTCGATGTTCCTGCCGCTGGTCGCCATGATCGAGTCCCTCCAGGGAGGCAAGCTGTGACCCACCCCGCCGCACGCCGCCCGCCGCCCCGCGCCTTCACCCTCCTGGAGGTGGCCATCGTCGTGGTCATCATCGCGACCATCGCCTCCCTGGCCTTCGTGGCCCTCGCGAAGGTGATCAAGTCCTCGCGCGACGCCGCCCAGCGACAGACCATCATGTCCCTCAAGCAGGGCGTCGATCACTTCAAGCAGCAGTTCGAGTTCCTCCCCCCGCTCGTCAACGACAACGGGCGCGGCGGCCCCGTCGACCCGCTCACGTTCAACCCGATCATCCGCGACGCCGCCTTCCTCCGCTACGAGCCAGGCACCAACCCCGCCGACCCCCGCTACAGCGTCTACTCCCTCCCCTACTACCTCATGGGCGTCCTAGACGTCAAGTTCGACGGTGTCGCCGGCCCCGGCTTCACCCGCCCGGACCCCGACGGCTCCTTCCACCGTCGCGGCAAGACCTACGAGCCGTTCTTCGACACCTCCGGCGATCCGGAGCGCCTCGTCCGCGACCCCTCCGACATCAACCGCGTCACCCTCGTCGACCGCTGGAAGAACCCCATCCGCTACTACCGCTGGATGCCGCGCTTCGTCCCCGGCGGCGCCAACCAGGGCCAGGTGCAGAACTACAACGTCCCCGCCGAGCTCCGCGACCCCGCCGGCTCCGCCCAGCAGCGCGACGCCGAGTTCGCCATCGTCAGCGCCGGCGCCGACGGCGTCATCGACCGCTCCGGCTTCGCCGCGACCGACAACCGGGACAACATCGTGGAGATCGGCCGATGAACACCCCTCGCCGTCATCCCCCGCGCCGGCCCCGCGCCGCGTTCACCCTCACCGAGCTCCTGGTCGTGATCCTCATCCTGGTCACGGTCCTGCTCATCGCCGTCCCCGCCTTCTCCTCGCTCATGTACTCCTCCGAGGCCTCGATGGCCGAGAGCCTCCTCCGCTCCGCGCTCCGCGCCGGGCGCGACGCCGCCATCCGCTCGGCCGGACGCAGCGACGCCGGCATCGTCTTCTTCTTCGAGCCCGGCGGCCGCACCCTCCTGGTCCCCTGCGTCAAGGCCGGCGAGCTCGAGGAAGGCACCCTCAACCGTCCCACCGTCATCGAGATCTGGATCCCCTCCGACACCCTCGAGCCGGTCCAGCTCCCCAAGAACTGGATGGTGCGCGGCTACGCCCCGGTCAACTCCATCAGCCCCCTGCCCCTCGGCACCCTTTGGTACGAAGGACCGCGCATCATCGGCGGCGGCGGCTACGGAATGAGCAGCACACGCGGCGACTGGGTCTTTCCCGAGACAGGTTTCTACGACGTCGAATCCGGCAGAGACGGCCAGAAGCGACAGACGTTCATGATCCGTTTCGAGGCCGGCACCGGCCTCCTCTCCACCGCCTACTCCGCCCCCGTCCTGGTCCTCTCGCCCCGCCCCTCGGCCACTGGGCGCTCGCCCGTCGGCTCGGACCAATGGAAGCGCGCCGACCTCGCCTCCGATTACTCGCGCTTCGTGCGCCGGGTGCTGACCGACAACTCGATCCGCCTCTTCGAGCGTCAGGCCCTCCTGGGCTCGGTCTCCTCCGACATGGTCCGCGCCAAGGCCGTCAGCCAGATCGCCCTGTACGACGAGAAGAAGCTCGCCGCCGGGCTGGGCGTGCACCCCGACCGCGACACCGGCTGCCTGTACACGGTGACCCGGGCCGGGCCCGGAAACGTCACGGTCCTGTGGGTCCGCGGCGCGCTCGTCGACGCGGCCCACATGAACGCCTGGATCGAGGGCGACACCGACTTCGACGGCCGCATCGAATCCCCGAGCGCCACGGGCGACTCCCCGCAAGCCAAGATGTTCACCATCGACCGCTACACCGCCGTGTTGCACGAAGTGGAGGCGCAGCCATGACCCACCCCCGCCGCGCCTTCACCCTCATCGAGATCCTGATCGCCGTCCTGATCCTGGCCCTGGGCCTCCTGGGCCTGGGCGCCGTCTTCCCGGCCGTCATCCGCGAGCAGCGCATCGGCGCCGACGCCCTCAACGGCGCGCAGGCTGCCGCTCAAGCAAGAGCCGTCCTGCTCTCGTGGGATTACAACGGCGCCATGAATCCTCCCCCGCCGCCCCCACCGCCCCCGGCGCCCCAGCCCCCGCCGCGCGACATCTGGCGCAACTGGCGAGACAGCGCCGCCACGGGGGGCCTCAACCGCGTCGAGTTCGAACACGGCGAGTTCTTCGTTCCCGCCATCGACCTCCCGGGCGCCCAGGGCGCTTCCCCCTCGTCCACCGAGATGGGTATTCCGGGCTCAATCTACAACTCGTTCTCCCTCCCCCTCCGCGAGCGGCTCTTCCCCTTTGGCCCGCAGGCCCAGGACCCCCATCTCGTCTGGGATATCGCCGTCCACCGCCTCTCCGACGCGGTCCCCGGCAACCCCGCCTCAAACGACCCTGTTCAGGTCGTCCTCTTCGTCCGCCGGGTCGACCCGCGCCTGCGCGTCCCCCGCACCCAGACGCTCTACCAGCAGTTCATAGCCTCCGGCGCCGCACGCCGCGTCCCGGTCGGCATCGTCGCCGCCACCGGTCTCCCCACGCTCGACGGCACCGGCACCTACGCGCCCCCCATCACCATCCCTGTCCGTTTCCACTCCACGTTGGTCCGCCCCGACCGCGACCGGCTCTACTTCGAGACCGGCGGCCTCGGCACTCTCTCCGCAGCGCAGTGGGCGATCGTCAGCCAGATCGGCCAGAAGCTCGTCGACAACCTCGGCACGGTCCACAGCGTCGTCGGCTTCGGCGAGGACCCGATGCTCGGGCATTTCGTGAAGATCGATCCGCCCGTCCCCGCCTTCATCAGCGAGAATCAGGCCGCCCCGTCCGCCGCCTCGGGCGGCGTCATCCAGCAGGTGGTCCTGACCCCGCAGGTGCCCGTCGCCGTCTCCGTATTCACGGTGGTGAACCCATGAACAGCAGCACGACCGGTCCTTCCCGTAGCCGCGCCGCCCGCCTCATCCAGCGCGCCGGGCGCGCCGGCGCGTTCACCGTCGTCGAGATGATCATCGCCGTCGGCGCCCTGGCCATCCTCTCGGTGGGCGTCGCGCAGATCTTCCGCGCCACCGGCGAGACCGTGAAGGTCGGCCGCCGCATCAGCAACATCAACAACTACGCCGCGATGATCGAACGCCAGATGCGCAAGGACTTCGAGGCCATGACCCGCGACGGCTTCCTGGTCATCCGCAACGAGATCACCGGCGGCGACCCCGCCCTCAGCCCCGACGAGCCCGCCACCCAGCGCCGCAACCGCCACATCGACGAGATCCTCTTCTTCGCCACCGGCGACTTCGCCTCCCTCCGCGACCCCGTCCACCCCGACCGCGTCGTCCGCTCCCCCCAGGCCCGCATCTACTTCGGCCACGGCCTCTCCCAGGACCCCAAGGACCCCAACTACTACAACGAGGTCCACCTCGACGACACCAACTCCGACCCCATGATCACCCCGGCCTTCGGCCTCCCCAGCGCCCACGGCGGCCGCGGCCCCAACCAGTACGCCATGGACTGGACCCTTCTCCGCTATGTCTCGCTGCTCGCTACCCCCAACGCCACCACCCGCGACCGGCTCTCCACCCCCGTGGGCTCTCCCCCCGAGCCCACCGTCTCCGAAGAGCCCGACAACGACATCCAGGTCCGCCTCCAGCCCGCCGTCTCAAGCGTCTTCCAGAACAACGCCCGCTACAAGCCCAACCTCTTGCCCCCCGACTCCGCCCTGGTCCGCGACGAGACTCCGGTCCACCCGCGCTGCACCTGCGGTGTGGTCGACATCATCACCTCCGACCTTGGCGAGATCCGCTCCACCACCCTCGACGCCCAGGACACCAGTATCACCCGCCCCTTCAGCCTCGACCAGGATTATTTCCAGGACGGCGCCCACGGCGCCGTCTTCCAGTTCGACACCAACCCCGCCCTCCCCAACTCTTCCACCCGGCGCATGCAAGCCTGGATGCGCCAGGCCTTCCCCGCCCCCTCCGATACCGTCTCCAACACCCCCGGCGCCCGTATCCGCTGCGAGCCCTCTCCACCCGATCTGCTCGGTGTCCGCGGCTCCGGCGGCCTCCCTTACAACCGCGAGTACAAGCGCACCGACCAGAACATGCTCTCCTCCTTCAACTTCGTGCCCCACTGCACGGAGTTCATCGTCGAGTACTCCTTCGGCAAGGTCTACCCGCCCACGCACATCCGCGCCGGCCAGCTCATCTGGCACGGCATGAACACGCCCGAGCGACCCGATGTCCGCCCCTACCGCGACCCCGCCAACAACGGCTGGGACATCTACAACATGCCTTACCGCAACGCCAACGGCTCGCAAGGCACCTGGCAGGTCAAGCTCGACACGATCCGCATCCCAACCGCGCCCTTCGGCGGCGGACGCCCGCCCGAGTACTCCTACTTCGGCTACGTCGATCCCTCCTATCGCCCGGTCAACGCCGGCGACCCGGAGACCATCGCCTGGGCCTGGCCCAAGCTCATCCGCGTCACCATCTCTCTCGTGGATCCCACCGACCCTCTCACCGAGCAGACCTACCAGTTCATCTTCACCACCCCCGGCAACCCCGAAGACCACGCCGGCTAGGGCGGCGAGGCTCGGCCGTATTCCCGACGACGAACGCAACGGCAAGGCCGGGGCGAGGACTTTGGGAGGGGGAGGGGGGTGGGGGACGGAGCACCGCATGCGTACCAGGAGCACCCCAATGCACGCAAAGACGCGAGACTCCGGCCCCAGCGCCGTTCGCCGCCGGGCCACGTCCTGGCGCAGACGCTCCCTCCGCGAGCGGGGCACCGTCCTGCTCATGGTCGTCGGCGTCCTGGCCCTCATCGCCATCCTCGCCGTGCTCTACGGCGCCATCGGCCAGGCCGATCGCCGCGCCAGCGCCGCCTACGTCCGCGCCGTCGCCATCGACGACGAGGCCGCCGACATCGTGGCCTATCTCGCCTCCGTCATCGGCAACGACGCCCTCAGCACCCTCAATGAGAACTACAGCCAGTCCGGCATAGATCCCGCTCGCGTGCACACGATTCGCGCCAACTGGGACTTCCCTTCTGTTGACCCTGACATGCGGTTTGACCCAACGCTCCCGTTTCCACCACCACCCCCTCCTCCACGAGTCGCCAAGCGATTCGCACCTTCCGGCGGCGCCTACGACGCCTGGCTCGCCCCCACTGACCCCACCAACCTCTCCAGGGGCGCAACCCCCGCCGACCTCCCCGACCCCGTCCGCCTCCGCATGTACAACACGATGCGCGACTGGGCGAGCATCTCCAACTTCGTCCCCCGCGGCAACTTCGTCAACCTCGCCAACCTCCGCAACAACTTCACCGCCGAGCCCGGCATCCTCGCCCTGGGCGCGAGCGGCCTGCCCCAGACCGGCTACGGCCTCACGCTCTTCGACGCCGTCTCGGGGCTCCCGCAGTCCACCGCCGGCCCGATCCTCCTCCCGGACGGCTCCCCCGCCAGCCTCAACGTCCCCGCCCACTGGACCATGAACCAGGTCGCGGCCTTCCGCCCCGCGAGGGATCTTCCCTACTACGCCACCGCCCCCGACCCCGGCGCCAACGAGTACCTCGGGAACCAGTGGGTCGACACCGACGGCGATGGCTTCGTCGACGCCCGCTGGGCCGAGCTCCTGGATTTCACCGCCAGCGGCGAGATCCGGCCCGTCATCCCCACCGCCGGCCGGGCCCGCCTCTTCTTCGCGGCCCGCGCTGTCGACCTCTCCTCCAAGATCAACCTGAACACGGCGACCGACACCTCCGCCATGAACGGCGCGATGCCGATCGGCCACCCCACGTCTCTCCCCGAGCTCCTGCCCGCCAGCCAGCTCGTCGCCTACCCGCTGGGTATCGGCCCCGCCGACGTCGACCTCGAGTCGGCCCTGACGCTGCAGAACGTCTACCAGAGCTACATCGAGCCCGTCGGCAACAACCCCGCCGGCTACAACGCGTTCCTCCAGCCCCGTCAGCCGCAGGTCCCCCCGCTCGCCTCTGACTACACCGGCTACGTGCAGACCGCCGCCAACCCGGTCGCCTATCAGGTCGGCGAGGCCGGCTACATCGCGCTCCGCACCGCCCTCGACCTCGGCTCCGTGCCGCCCCCCGGCACCCCGATCCTCCGCGCCACCGTCAACCTCACCGCCAAGGACCGCGCCGAGTACTACGACAAGTTCGGCTTCGACCCCACCGGCGCCCGCCAGAGCGGCGGCCCGACCCCCGTCGCCGCCACCCGGGCGCCCTTCGGCCTGGCCGAAGAGGCCGAGCTCCGCACCTTCGAGCGCGTCAACGACCCCGCCCGCACCTCCCGCGCCGAGGACACCCTCGACGGCCGCGGCTTCGCCGCGCCCTACGTCTTCCCCAACTTCGGCCCGCTCCGCTCCAACCGCCCGTTCCTCTGGGAGCGTCGCCTGCTGGCCAACACCTCCCAGGGCCTCCCCGCTGCCTACGCCCTCCTCGCCGCCTCCGCCGATCCCCGCCACCGCTTCACCACCATCAACGGCGCCCGCCCCTTCACCAGCCTCCTCTCCCCCGCCGACGCCGCGGCACTCGCCGCCAATCCGCGCACGATCACCTCCACCGAGCTCCGCTTCAACCCCCTCGAGAAGCTCCACTACCTCACCACCCCGCCCTCGACCCCCACCGCTGCCGAGAAGCTGGAGTTCTTCAAGGCCCTCGCCGACTGTCTCATGCCCTACCGCGCCTCCAACACCTGGAGCAACACCTTCGCCTCGCTCTTCTACGGCGGCTCCGCCGAGCGCGCCTACCGCGCCATCGCCCATATGTACGTCAACACGCTCGACGCCCTGGACGACGACACCGAGCCCTTCGGCCCCGGCAACAGCGGCCCGACGCCCGTGTCCCTGGAGATCTACGCCAACCCCGCCGCCCCGCCCACCGCGTTCCCCTTCCCCAAGCTCCGCCTCGACAACGCCGATCTCCCCGCCACGCTGACGCCCCTCGTCGGCGCGCCCCAGGTCAACATCTTCGGCATCGAGGCCCAGCCCTTCATCTCCGAGGTCGGCAGTTTCATCTTCTTTGTCGATACGCCCAACCATGCGTCGCCTCATCCCGGCGACGACGACGGCGGCCCCGGGAACCCGCCGACCGCGAACATCACCATCAACGGCACCGTGGCCGCAAGCAACTGGGACTTCCTGACCGAAGTCATCGTCTTCCAGATCACCAACCCCTTCGACCGCGACGTCGTCCTCACCCGTCCCGGCGGCGAGCTGCGCTACTACATC
>JBGPJM010000194.1:0-9573 GCA_041485385.1 Phycisphaerae bacterium
CCGGCACCTGCGCCGGCGCGCCACTCGCCGCGCCGTTCACCGGCGCGCTCGCGCCATCGGGGAAGAGCTCCCCCTGCGCAGCGCCCTCGGCGCCCGCCGCCTCGTCCGCCAAGGCCTGCGCCTTCATTGCTTGCCATTCCTCGATCGTCATCACCACCTCGCGCGCCACCGTCCCCTTGTGCCCGCCGAGAATCCCCGCCTCGCCCATCATCTCGATGAGCCTCGCGGCCCGCGTGTAGCCGATCGCCATCCGCCGCTGCAGCATCGACACGCTGCCGCGCTTGCTTTCCAGCACGATCTCCACCGCCTGGTCGAACATCGGGTCTTCCTGCGCGTTGACAAAGCCGTCGCGCGCCTCCTCGTCGGTCGGCCCGCCCGCCGTCGAGCGGATCTGCATGAGCTGTCGCTCGAACGTCGGCGCGGCCACGTCGCGCATGAACTTCACGACGCGCCGGATCTCCTTGTCGTCCACCAGCGTCCCCTGCGAACGCGTGAGCTTGTGGCTGGTGGGCGAGAGGTACAGCATGTCCCCCTGCCCCAGCAGCAGCTCGCCCCCCTTCTGGTCCATGACGATGCGGCTGTCCATGCCGCTGGCCACCTTGAAGCAGATCCGCCCGGGCATGTTGCTCTTGATGAGGCCGGTGACGACGTTGGCCTGCGGGCGCTGCGTCGCGACGATCAGGTGGATGCCCACGGCGCGGGCCTTCTGGGCGATCCGCACGATCGAGCTCTCGACCTCCTTGTTGGTCAGGATGAGGTCGGCAAGCTCGTCGATCACGAACACCATGTACGGGAGCTTCCGCGGGATCCGCGCCTCTTCCTCCGGCGTCTCGCAGGCGAAGCGCTCCTTGAGCTCCTCCCACGGCAGCTCGTTGTACGTGGCGATGTCGCGGCAGCTCGCCTCGGAGAGCAGCTCGTACCGCTCGTCCATCTTGCCGACCGCCCACTCCAGGATGGCCGCGGCCTTGTTCATCTCCGTCACGACCGGGCACATCAGGTGCGGGATGTCCTTGAACTGGCTGAGCTCGACCATCTTGGGGTCGACCAGGACGAGCTTGAGCTCGTTGGGCTTCTTGGTGTACAGGAAGCTCATGATGACGGCGTTCATGCACACGCTCTTGCCCGAGCCGGTGGTGCCGGCGATCAGGAGGTGCGGCATGCGGGTGAGGTCCTCGATGAGCGGCTGGCCGCTGGCGTCCTTCCCCAGGAACATCGGCAGGCGCATCTTGCCGCCGCTGGCCATGACCTCCTGGAAGCGCGTCATCAGCTCCTTGAGGCGGACCTTCTCTTTCTGGGCGTTGGGGACCTCGACGCCGACGGTGTCGCGCCCCACCGTGTTGGGCACGATGCGGATGTTGACGGCCTTGAGGGCGCGGGCCAGGTCGCTGGAGACGGCGCCCAGCGCGGCCACCTTCGTGCCCGGCGCCAGGCGCACCTCGTACAGCGTGATGACCGGGCCGGAGTCGATGCCCACCACCTCGCCGTCGATGCGGTACTCCTTGAGGGCGCGCTCCAGGGCCTCGGCCTGCTCGCGGACGTACGATTGCATCGTCTCGCTGAAGTTGGCCTCGGGCTCCTCGAGCAGGTCCAGGCCGGGAAAGCGGTACCCCTCCATCTCGCCGGAGGTCTGGATGTCGCGCAGGTCCTCGTCGGTGGCGCTGCGCTTGTCCTGATTGGCGAAACGAACAGGCAGCCGGGCGATCTTGGCGCGCAGGGCCTCGGGGTCGAAGACCTGCGGGGGGCCGGGGGTATCGTCGGGGTCGGCGACGGCCGGATCGGCGAGGGCGAGCGGCGCGTCCTCGGCGGCGGCGTCCGTGTCGAGGTCCTCATCGGCGGCTCTGGACTTGCCCTTCCTGGGCGGCTTGGCCTCGACGAGCTCCGGCGTCTGGTCGTCGGCCTCGGAGACCGGCTCCTCCTCGACGAGCACGGGCGCTGCCCTGCGGGCCTTGCGCCCGGGGAGCCCGGGGTCGTCGTCGACGTCGTTGAGGCGGATCTCGACGCGTGCGGCCTCCTTGGAGCGGGCGCGCATCTCGGCGAGCTGGGCGGCGAGCTGGCCGCCGCGTTTTCCGGCGCTGACGAAGGCTCGCCCGGCCCACATGGCCGCGAGGATCGCCCAGACGTCCAGCGCGACGACCGCGCCGATGGCGATGGCCAGGCAGAGCCAGAGGAAGGTGCCCAGGCCGCTGAATCGCTCGTAGAGCTCGCGCTCGCCGACGGTGCCGATGAGGCCGCCGCCGAGGCCGGTGACGGGCCCGGACCTGGGGAAGGCCATCGCCTGGAGGCCGGCGACGCCGCCGGCCATGAGCACGGCGCCGAGCATGCGGATGCCGACGTGGCCGACTCGCTTGCCCGCGGCGGTGAAGTACAGGAGGAGGGCGGTGAGGCCGAGGATGACCCACAGGCCGTGGCCGAACATCTCGAAGCCGTAATAGGCGGCGACGGCGCCGAAACGCCCGCACCAGTTGACGACCGGGGAGTTGTGCGGGGCGACGCCGGCGGCGGGGGGGTCGGCGGCATCGAAGCCCAGCATGCTGGCGGCGGCGAATACCCAGACCGCGGCGAGGGCGATCCAGCCGATGCGCTTCCAGAGGAGGGCGGAATCGGTGCTCCATGCGGCCGGGGAGTGCGCGTGGGCCAGCCGTCCGGCCTTCCGGGTGAGAGATCTCTCTGCCATAGTGAGGGAGTTATCGGCAGAGGGTCGGGCCGGGCGGTAGGAGTTGCGCCGCCGGCGAGCCCGAATGTTCGGATGATGGGAGGGAGTGGGCGGGCGAGCGCACTCGGGAGGAGCGGCTGCCTACCTGATCAGGCGGATGGACATCGGATAGCGGTAGAACTCGCCCTTGTTCGCGGCGATGGCGGCCATGATGGAGCCGTAGATGCCCAGTGCCCACAGAGGGAAGTAGAGAAGCCAGGCAACGAAGCAGGTGACGAAGCCGAGGGCGAAGATGATGATGGCGTGGAGGATCAGGGAGATCTGGAAGTTGACCGCCTCTTTGCCGTGGTCATCCAGGAACGGGGAGTCGGCCTTGCGGATGAGCCACATGACCAGGGCGGGGATGACCGGCACGCCGAAATGGACGAACAGGAGCGTGAGGTGGTTGAAGAGCGCGTAGGTCCGCTCGCTGCTGCTTGCCTGATCATCGACGAAGTGGTTGGCGCTCTGGGGCATGGCGGCGGCCGCGGCGTACATGATCGTGTCTCCGGCAGTCTGATTAGGCAAGGCCGGGAGACGGTTTCAGCCCGCGCGCTGCGCGGGCCGGGATCATGTGCGCGGAGACCGACGTGGCGCGGATCAGGTGGCCGGGGCCGGCGTGCACTTGATCAGGCGGATGCACATCGGGTAGCGGTAGAACTCGCCCTTGTGCGCGGCGATGCACGCGGTGACGACGCCGTAGATGTTCAGGGCCAGAATGGGGATGAACGTCCACCCGCTGTGCCCGAGGAGGACGCTGGAGATGAGGGCCAGGACCAGCGTATAGAGGATGATGGAGATTCGGAAGTTGGTCGCCTCCCGGCCGTGGTCGTCCAGGAAGGGCGAATCGGCGCGGCGGGCGAGCCACATGACCAGGGCCACGACGACGGATACGGGGAAGGAAACACTTGTGCTGCTGACGTTGATGATGCCGCAGATGAGGTGGTTCAGGAGCGCATAGGTGCGCTCGCTCGGGGCGGACGCCTCGTCCACGAAGCGGGGCTGGTCTACGTTCGGGGGCATGTCGGCGACCGCGGCTTGCATGATCGTGTCTCCCGCCGACTGATTGGGCAAGAGGAGGACGGGTTTTCAGTCCTGGGTGGTGGGCGCGCGCATCAAGGCCGGGGGCAAGTCCAGCCCGCACTCTGGGCAGCGCGGCTCCCGGAGGCCCTGGAGGTGGTAGCCGCAGGCAGGGCAGACGGATCTCTTTGGGATTGGTACAAGCCACACGATCAGCCGGCCCTGGGCGATTACCAGAAAGGCCGCGCCGGCAAGGAACGGGCTGTAGAGGACGAACTCCTGGAGCGCGAGGTTGTCAATCGCTGCGCCCCTGTACAGCCAGGCGATCAGTTCGGCGCATTCGCAGAGGAAGAAGATCATGAACAGGACAAGCGCCATGAAGCGGAGGGTCTTGCGCATTCGGTATCGTTTGCGGGCGATGGAGGCCGCGTCGGGGATCATGGATGCACCTCGTGGCTGTTCTTGGACAGGACAACCGGCGACGTCCGGAGACCGTCTGTGAAGGTTCCTGATAGCGGGAAAGGTTCGATTGTGTTCCTGCCGCCGGACGCAGGCGTCTCGGCTTGCCGGGTGCTCAGTGCCCGAAAAGGTTCTTCTGCCCGAACATCCCCTGCGTCTCGAAGTGTGCAAGGGCCTCGTCGACGGAGCGGAAAATCTTCGTGGCGGTCTCGGTGATGAAGGGGGAGGGGTTCTTCCTGGGCTTCCAGACGACGTAGACCTCCTTGGTGCCCTCGAAGGCGTGCTGGAGCTCGCGTTCGACGCCCGAGGAAAGGCCCGGTGTGCCGCCGGGGAGCTCGGGGATGAGGGAGACGATCATGTCGGCCTGGTCGATGAGCTTGAAGTCGCGCATGTAGATCTGGCCGTCGATGTCGCCGGCGATGTCCAGCACCTCGCGGACGCGGACGCGGATGGGCGTCGCGGCGCTGGCCCGTGAGCCGCCGAAGGAGTGCGGGGCGACCTCGAGCCACTGGTCGGTCTTGCCGTCCTTGGCCATGGCGACGGCGCGGTCGAGCAGGAGTTTCTCGTCCACGTCGCCGGGATCGAAGGTGATGAAGTGCTCGGCGAGCTGGGCGCGGAAGTGGTCGATCTCGGCGAGCGTGTCCGGAAGGTCCACCACGTGGCTCATGGGGAAGGAGGGGTAGACCTTCCGCATGTCGGGGCGGCAGACCAGGCGGAACATGGTGCGGCGGGTGTCCTGGTGGCGACCGCGGCTGAGGATGTAGAACTTCGAGCCCGGAAGGGCCTGGCTCATCAGCTCGGTGGCGAGGGTCTCCTCCTCGCGCCAGACCATGCAATCCTTGAGCGTGGCGTCGATATCGTGCTCGGAGTGCAGGCGGTGGTGCACGACCTCGATATTGTCGACGAGGCAGACGAAGAGGTCCGGTGCGAGGGCGCGGATCTGGTCGAAGTCGAAGGCGGAGAAGAGGCCGTGGCGCCAGCGGAAGGTGGCGTGGGTGTTGACGATGACGTTCTTCTTCTCCCGGGAGTCGGCGATGACGTCCTTGAATGCGGCGCGACGGAGGGAGTTGAGTCGGGAGAGCGGCAGGTCGAGGATCTTGCCGGAGCGGACGTCGCGCGCCTCGGCGTACATGATGTCGCCGACGTGGTAGAGATCGATGGGCTCCCCCTGCTGGCCGGCGAAGGCGCAGGCACCCTCCAGGAAGGGCTTCTTGTCCATGCCGACCTGGCCGGTGACGATCGCTCGCATGCAGGGGGTCCGTTGGAGGGGGAGAAGAAAGCCAACTATAGGGGAATGCAGGGGGACATCGCCCCGGCAATGGCGCCGCGCATGGCGTCCCGATCAGGGCGGGTTGTCGGTCAGGGCAGTGGGCGTCGGCGCCGGCCTCGCGGGATGAACGCGAGGATCAGCGCTGCGGCCCCGGGCGCGGGGACGGGCGCCCCGCTCGCCATGTCGAAGATACCGAAGCCGAGGTTTCCCAGCAGGGTGAAGCCGCCGGCCGTCGTATCGACCTGAAAGACGCTGCCATTCCCGTCGCCGGCGAACATCCGGCCGTCGGCGGTGAAGGCCAGTCCGTAGACTGTGCGTGCCGGGTCGGCCCATGGCGACTGAGCGCCCGTGTCCGGGTCGACCAGCACGATCGCACCGTCGGCCGTCGCGCCGAACATCTGACCGCCGGGGCTCGTGGCCAGGTCGCCGGCATAGGCGCGTGTGCCGCCCGTGAGCGCCTGCGGGATGAACGAGTTGTCGCCGGGGAGGAACCGACGGATCGTCGGTCCCGCGGAGTCGGTGATGTACCAGAATCCGTCGGGTCCTTCGCTGAACGCGAGGCCGTGGGGGATCGTCACGCCGGTCGGGGTGGAGGTGGACTGGGTCAGATCGAATCGTTCGATGCTCGACCCGATGAGCACAAAGAGGGAATCGGCCGTGTCGCCATGGGCGATGCTGAACGCCCCGTAGCCGGCGCCCCGGAGCGCATTGACACCGAGTCCGGGATAGTCGACAT
This sequence comes from Phycisphaerae bacterium, assembly GCA_041485385.1. GTDB lineage: Bacteria > Planctomycetota > Phycisphaerae > Phycisphaerales > UBA1924 > JBGPJM01. Next base: position 6,178 of record JBGPJM010000194.1, read on the forward strand.
CGACTGCGAACAGGCCGCCATTGCTGCTGGCGACGTAGATCGTGTCGGCCGCCACCGTCGACCCGAGCGCGATGGGGATGATCGCCGCGGGGACCGCCACGAGCGCGCGCGATGAACTCCAGGTCGCTATGCGACTGAGCATGTGAACCGCTCCTTGAAAAGCGGGCAGGAGAGAGACACGCCCGCAAACTGGAACCCCAGAGACTCGTGCCCACAGGACATGCGCACGCCAACACACGTTACCGCGCGGGAGACAACTGTCAAGGAAAAACCCGGAGGTGCAATCGGGGCGGGACCGCGTTGCCGCGGGCTGGCCGCGTCGATTCGACCGATCGCGACCGTCACCTCATCGGGTCCCACACCGTCGGCGAAACCGGCTTGCCCGTGCGTTGTTCCTCTTCCTGGAGGATCACCTGGTCCTCGGTGATCCCCGCCTCCGCCGCCGCGACCGCCCAGGAGTTGCTGAAGAGGGGGAAGATCGACGTCTCGTCGAGCTTCCACGCCTCGCCCTCCTTCACGAAGACGACGAAGTACCCGACCATCTCGCCCTGGAAGGTGACCTGCGCCGAGGCGCGGTCGCAGGAATCGCTGACGGTAATCTTCCCCAGCTCGAGCGCATCGATGCCGTCGTTCTCGTACCAGCCTTGCGTGTAGGCGAAGACGATGTACCCCTTGCCGTCCAGGTTCTTCAGCTGGCTGCGCGTGGCGCGGTTGCGCATCATCACGATCTCGGAGCGGTCGGCCGCGCACAGCTTGGCGATGTCGGCCTTCTTCCCGTCCAGGCCGACCTTCACCAGGTTCCGGAAATACTCGAGGGTGTTGGCGGTCACCAGCGAGGCCGCGTGCACGCCGTTCTTGGCCTGTCTTGCCGCGCCGTACTGAGAGAAGACGTCGCGGATCGCCTCCTTGTCGGCTTGGTGCTTGTCGCACCCGGGGGGCGAGCACAAGCACCGCGAGGAGAGCCAGGAGCGGGGGCCGGAGCGTTGCAGAAAGGATGTTCATGGGCGTAATCTAGCAAGCGGCGACGATCGTTCGCAAGAGGGTTGGTGAGATTTGCGCCCTCGATCCGGCCCCCTCCAAGCCAAGGCGTGGTCCTCGGAGGGGTAGCGGGGTTAACACCGGAGGTTCGGGCGGCGTCGTTCATGTACCGCCGCGAGACGGGGGGCCCCGGCGAACAAAGGAGATCACGATGCGGAACTTCCTTCGAATCGGAGCGGCGGCGGTCGTGCTGAGCGGGATGGTCGCGGCCGTTGGGGCGAGCTGGGCGTTCCCCAACCAGGGCCCGCCGCTGGTCTGCCATCCGATCGACATCGGCGACGCCAAGTCGATTCCGCGCGACGACGGCAAGGCCCGCGACTACACGCCAAGGAAGGCCATCGACGACACGCTGGCGATCCTGAAGACCGAGAAGTCGCTGCTTGTGCGGATGGAGACGCTCAGGCGGGCGACGATGTACGTGCACGAGGACCTCGCCGCCGCAACCGAGCTGCTGGCCAAGCTCGCGTGGATGACCCTGGACGCCGAGGCACAGCCGGAGAGCGAGCGCAAGGGCACCGGGGCGGCCACGGCGTGGTTCGACGCCGGGTACCTCGCCGCCTGCTACGGCCAGCTCGGCGTTGACGTCGGCTGGAAGCCCGGAGTGGAGAGCGGCATCCAGGGGTACGCGTGGATCAGGAAGGCCGCGGCGCTCAACCCCGACAGCCCGGAGATCCAGTTCGTCGGCGCGCTGGCGACGATGCCCGGCATGCACCCTTCCGCCGAGAAGCTGTACCGTGAGCACGTGCTCCGCGCGGCGGAGCTGGCGCCCAAGGGGTCGCTGGTGGAGAAGAATCTGTCGAGCCATCTGGCGATCTGGGGGGACTCGCTGGAGAAGATCCGCGCCGAGGCCGCCAAGGACGGTCGGCAGATCGCGGAGAAGGGCAAGCCGACGGATGGCAAGAAGCCCGGAGGCAAGTGACCCGATGTCGGATGTCGGATGTGGGATATCAGATGTGCGGCCGGCGAGCGCGCACGCAGGCCCGGGGGCGACGGAGCCAACCGACGCCGACCTTGTCGTCGCCGCCCGGCAGGGGGACCGGGCGGCGTTCTCGTCCATATACGCGCGGCACGCGCGGGTGGTGCACGGCGTGCTGCTGGCGCGGGTGGGGCGGGCCGATGCGGATGATCTTGTGCAGGAGGTGTTCATCAAGGCCTGGCGGAGCATGGGGAGCATCCGTGACGGGGCGTCGCTGGGGGCGTGGCTGTGCAAGGTGGCCCGGCGGAGCGCCAGCGACCTGCGCCGGTCGTCGCTGCGGGGAAGGTTGATGCTGCGGCGAATCGCCGAGCGGGAACCCTCGACGGACGGCGGGGCGGGCGAGGCCGGAGAGGAGAGCGGGCGAGCGTCGCCCGACAGCGCGAAGGCCCAGGCGATCCTGGACGCGATACGGAATCTGCCCGAGGCGTACCGCGAGACGCTGATCCTTCGGCTGGTGGAGGGGATGACGGGGCCGGAGATCGCGCGGGCGACGGGGCTGACGGAGGGGTCGGTGCGGGTGAACCTGTGCAGGGGGATGAAGCAACTACGGGAGCAACTGACGATGATGGAGGGCCGGCCATGACCACCGAGCCAACCGGACGCGGGCAGGATGGGCCGGACGGAGTGCCGACGCCGACGGACCCGGCGGAGGCGTACCTGTGGGACAAGAGCGGGGCGCCGGACCCGCTGGTTGCGCGGCTGGAGAAGGATCTGGCGGTGCTGCGGCACGCGGGGGAGCCGTCGGAGCTCGGTGACGAGTCGCCGGTCGTGGCTCGGATCGGATTCGGCGGGTTCAGGCGGTTGGTGGCGGTCGCGGCGATGCTGGTGATGGTCTCGGGCGCGGCGTGGGCCGGCTGGAGGTACACGCGGCCGTCGTGGAGGGTCGAGGCGCTGGCGGGGGCGCCGGAGGTCGCCGGAACCAAGACGACGTCGACGGCGCATCTGCGGGCCGATCGCTGGCTCGTGACCGACACCGGCTCGAGCGCGAGGCTGGTAGTCGGGACAATCGGCGACGTGACCGTCGATCCCGGGTCGCGGGTCCGCCTGCTGAAAGCCACGGCGAGCGAGCAGCGGATGGAGCTGGCGCTGGGGACGATCCACGCCGTCATCAAGCCCGGGGTCGCGGCCAGGACGTTTCTGGTGAACACGCCGGCGGGGCTGGCGACGGATCTGGGGTGCCGGTACACGCTGACGGTCGATCCCGCCGGCAACGTATGGCTCCACGTGACCGAAGGGATCGTCGAGCTCTCGGCCGCGGGGCTGGAGGCGACGGTCCCGGCGAAGGCGACGTGCCGCTTGCTCGATGGCTCTGCCCCCGGCGCGCCATGCTTTGATGATGCGCCCGATGCGCTCAAGCTGGCGCTGGAGGACCTCGCGAAGCG
>JBGPJM010000195.1:0-9508 GCA_041485385.1 Phycisphaerae bacterium
CCCACCGACAGGCTCGCCGCTCAGGTCCTCATCGTCGACGATGAGCCCGACCACGCCGAGGTCATGGCCGAGTCCCTCCGCCGCCCCGGCCACGTCTGCACCATCGTCAACGCCGTCCCCGCGGCCCTCGACGAGCTCCGCCACGGCACCTTCGACGTCATCGTCACCGACCTCCGCATGCCCAACTCCGCCGGCAAGGCCGGCGTCGCCCCCGACGGCGCCGACGCCGGCCTCAAGGTCCTCGACGCCGCACGCTCCATGCAGCCCACCGCCGAGACCATCATGGTCACCGCCCACGGCGACGTCGCCACCGCCCGCGCCGCCTTCAAGCACGGCGTCTTCGATTTCATCGAAAAACCCCTCGACCTGGAGGTCTTCCGCAACCTCGTCAACCGCGCCGCCGAGGTCGTCCTCCTCCGCCACGTCGCCTCCGGAGAGGGCGCGCCCGAGGCAACGGCCCTCGGCGAGCTCGTCCAGCACGACGGCTTCGAGGGCATCGTCGCCGGCTCCGAGCCCATGCGCCGCATCCTCCAGACCGTCCGCACCGTCGCCCCCTCCAACATCGCCGTCCTCATCACCGGCGAGAGCGGCACCGGCAAGGAGCTCATCGCCCAGGCCATCCACCGCAACAGCCGCCGCGCCAGGGGCCGCTACGTCGCCTTCAACTGCGCCGGCCAGGCCGAGTCGCTCCTCGAAGACGCCCTCTTCGGCCACGTCCGCGGCGCCTTCACCGGCGCCGAGAAAGACCGCGAGGGCGTCTTCGAGTACGCCAGCGGCGGCGGCGGGGGAGGGGGGGGCGGCACCCTCTTCCTCGACGAGATCGGCGACATGCCCCTCCCCATGCAGGCCAAGCTCCTGCGCGTCCTCGAGAACGCCCAGGTGGTGCGCCTCGGGTCCAACGAGCCCCGCAAGATCGACGTCCGCTTCGTCGCGGCCACCAACCAGGACCTCAAGAAGGCCGTGGAGCAGGGGGCGTTCCGCGAGGACCTGCTCTTCCGCATCAAGGGCGCCCAGATCCACCTGCCGCCCCTCCGCGAGCGCCGCGAGGATATCCCCAGGATCGTCCGCCACGCGGTGGCCAAGTTCACCACCGAGCTGGCCGGGAGCGGCAAGGGCAAGGCCCAGGGCGGGCGCAACGGGGTTTCGGTCGTGCCCCCCGACGTCACCGACGCCGCCATGATGCGCCTCACCGCCTACGCCTGGCCCGGCAACGTCCGCCAGCTCCTCAACGTCGTGCAGAACATGCTGGTGATGGCGATGGGCGAGGCCGCGGCCACAGGGGGAGGGGGGGTGCCTGCGCTCGACGTGCGACACATTCCCGACGACATCACCTCGCAGGACATGCCCGACGATGCGCCCGACTCCGCGAGCACGCCGGGCCCGGGAACGGGCTCGCTGGCGGGGACGAGCCTCGAGCAGATCGAGAAACGCGCCATCCGCGAGACGCTCCGCCTCACCGGTGGCAACCGCGAAAAGGCCGCCGAGCTCCTCGGGATCGGCGAGCGCACGCTGTACCGGAAGCTCAAGGAGTACGGGCTGAGATGATGGGGGATGCCGGATGTCGGATGAGGGATGGGGCTTGTGGGACGGGAGATGGGGGAACGAGGACGGGAGCTGTCTCCTCAGCGTCCTCCGCGCCTCTGCGCGAGCTCTCCTACTGCCCCTGCGCCAGCGAGTACCCCGGCCTGTCATCGAACGTCCGAAGCAGCTCGAAGCAACTGATCGAAAACTTCTCCGCGATCCTGTCCACCAGCGCCATGACCGGCCCGTTCCCGAAGCACCCGGGCGTGATGCCGGGCTTGAGCTCGAAGCGGCAGCGGAAGTAGTCGGTGACCTCGGTGAACACCGACCCCGTTGGCCAGACCTGGGTGCCGCGGTTGGAGATGAGCGTGAGCCGGAAGGGGGAGTCGGCGGCGATGCGGGACATGTGCTCGGCCAGCTCGAAGGGCGCGACGGGGTCGTCGATGTACACGTCGCACCCGGCGATCGTCTTGACCACCTGCGTGAAGGTGCGGAGGACCGTCTGCGCGATGGGGCGGGCGCTGCACTCGAAGGTCGGCCGGTCGTGCCCCGCCCCGGGGGGCGTGAGGTGCACGGGGAACGTGCGGGGCGTTTTCCCCAGGCGCGCGGCGATCGCCCTGACGTAGTCCCGCGAGGAGAGCGCGGTGGCCGGCCCGGCGCCGAAGTCGCCGGTGTGGATGCCGTCCTCCAGCGCCGTCAGCAGCGCGTTCTCGATCGCGTCGGCCTGCTTGAGCAGCCCGACGTGCCGGAGCATCATGAGGCCCGAGAGGATCAGCGCCGTCGGGTTGGCGATCCCCTTGCCCACGATATCCGGCGCCGTGCCGTGCACCGCCTCGAAGATGCTGATGTGCTTGCCGATGTTCGCCGAGGGCGCGAACCCCAGCCCGCCGATCAGCCCCGCGGCGAGGTCCGAAACGATGTCCCCCTGCAGGTTGGTGAGCACGACCATCTTGTACGTCTGCGGCCTCAGGACCAGGTTCATGCACAACGCGTCGATGATGACGTCGGCGGTCTTGATCTCGGGGAAGTCCCGGGCCACGACGCGGAAGCGCTCCAGGAACAGGCCGTCGGACATCTTCATGATGTTGGCCTTGTGCCCGCAGTGGACGATGTCGATCCCCAGCCGCCGGGCCGTCTGGAACGCGAAGCGGTGCACCTGATCCGAGCCGGGGGCGGTGATGAGCCGCTTGCACTGCACCGCGTCGGCCGAGAGGCGGTGCTCGATGCCGCCGTAGGTGTCCTCCATGTTCTCACGGACGATCAGGAAGTCGACCGGGATGCCGGCGCGCGAGTAGACGGTCTGCACCCCGGGCAGCGACTGGAAGCGCCGGAGGTTGGCGAAGGCCGACCAGATCTTGCGGGCGGTGACGTTGATGGACTTGCCGCCGCCGCCCTTGGGGGTCTCCATGGGGCCCTTGAAGAGCAGGCCGCAATCCTCGACCGTACGGATGGCCTCGTCGGTCAGGCCGCGCGTATTGCCCTGGAAGAAGACCGCGGCACCCATCTCGATGGGGACGAACTCGACGTGCTGGTTGACGCCGGCGGCCTCGAAGAGGGTGAGCGCGGCGTCCATGATCTCGGGGCCGATGCCGTCACCCCGTGCCAGGGCGATGCGGACCTTGTCGGGCATAAGGAAGCTCCGCTGGTGGCGATGCGAGGAGGGCCAACGATAGGCCGATCTGGCGCGGACCCGCCTCAGGGATTATCGGCGCGGGCGGTGGCGCGGTTCAGCCGATCCGCGATCGCCGACCAGACGGGGCCGTCCCCCCGCCCCGGCCCATCCTCGGGCACGCGCTCGATGAGGATCGCCGCGACGTGAAGGGCGTCGGCCTCGCGGAGCGCGGCGTAGAGGCGGGCGGCGTAGGCGTGGGCGTTCGTCGGCATCAGGATGAGCGTGTGCGGCGGCGCGACGGCGCGGGCCGTGCGGGAGATCACCACCGCCGGCCCGGCCACGGCGCCGAGCACGCCGGGCCAGTCGCGCCCGGAGAAGAGGCTCGCCGGCGTCGCCGGCGCGTAGTGGCGCGGGAGCAGGCCCGGGCCGGGAAGGGGCGCTCCCTCCGCGACGGCGGCGGGCGGACCCGACACGACCGGTCGCCCCAGCGCCCGCGCGAGCTCCTCGGCGCCGATGAGGCCCGGGCGCAGGATGCGCGCCGGCACGCCGCGACCCCCCATCAAGGAGAGCACCGTCGATTCGATGCCCCCCGCGCAGGCGCCCCCGTCCAGCACGAGCACGTCGCGCTCATCGAACGCCTCGCGGACGTGCGCGGCGGTCGTCGGCGAGACGCGCCCCGACGGGTTGGCGCTTGGCCCCACCAGAGGCCCGCCGAACTCGAAGAGCAGCGCCAGCGCCGTCGGATGGTCCGGGCAGCGCACGGCCACCCCCCCGCTGCCCGCAGTGACGATCTCGGGGAGCGCGGGGCTACGGGCCAGGATGATCGAGAGGGGCCCCGGCCAGAAGCGCCTGGCGAGCAACTCGGCCTCGTCCGTCCACGCGCCGGCGGCGACCACTTGCCGGGCCATCTCCGGGCCGGCGACGTGGACGATCAGCGGGTTGCGTCGCGGGCGGCCCTTGAGCTCGTAGACGCGCGCGACGGCCGCCTCGCTCAGCGCATCGGCGCCCAGGCCGTAGACCGTCTCGGTCGGGAAGGCGACCACGCCCCCCTCGCGCAGGCGCCGGGCGCCCAGCCTGATCTGCTCCAGCGGCGTGGACATCGTGCTGATCGTTGCAGGGCCAGCGGCGCGACGTTATTTCGGCGCCCCATCGCCCGCGGGGGGCGCGGGCCTGGGCGCGGGCGGCGGCGGAGCGGCCAGTGCCCGCAGGCGGCGGTCCTCGTCGGTCTGGAAATCCCAGCGCGGGAAGAGCGGCCACTGCGGCGTGACGGGCTCGACGTCGGGGACCTGGAAATCGATCTGGTTGCGCTCGAGCGCGGTGCCCATCGCCTGGTGCAGCTTCGCGATGGAGACGTTGTAGTTGGTCAGCGCCGCCACCTCCTGGCGCTCGGTCTGGGCGAGGAGCTCCTGGCGGTTGAACTCCAGGTTGAGGAACTCGGCCGTGAGGCCCTGGATGAGCTGCTTCTCGACCAGCAGCGCCCGGAGGTTCTCGGTGGCGGCGATGCGGGCGGCGCGCGTCTGCTCGATGAGCACGTAGCCGCTCACGACGCTCCGCAGGGCGGTGTTCACCTCGCCGGCGATGCCCTGGACGGTGTTGCGGTAGGCGATGACGGCCTGGAGCTGCTCGAGCCGCCGGACGCGCGAGTTGGCCTGCGCCTCGCGGTTGCCGATGGGCTGCTCGAACTGGAGGGAGGCGGCGTAGTCGATGAAGTCGCCGGCGGTGAGCTCGTGGTAGGCCCCGTGCGTCGAGCTGCCGAGGCCGGTGATCTGCGTCTGCAGGCGCAGGTCGAACTTGGGGAGGAGCCCGTTGTCGGCGACGATGCGCCGGATGGCGGTGTTGTCGATGGAGATGAGCGCCCGCTGCACCTCGGGGCGCTTGGTGAAGGCCGTGGCCTGCGAATCCAGCAGGCTGAACCGGATCGGCGCGTCGACCGCCTCGTCGGCGGGGAGGATCAGGATGTCCGAGCCGATGGTCAGCTCCGGGTCGTTCATGAGCTGCTTGAGGCGGTCGCTGGCCGTCGAGAGCGCCTCCTGGGCGCGGACGACGTCGGACCGGCGCGACTCGACCCTCGCGGCGGCGTCGGAGTACTGCCACTGCTTGGCGTCGACGGGCAGGCGGTTCTTGATGACGATGCGGACGGCCTCGCCGCGGTCGAGCAGCCGCTGCAGGATCTTCAGCTCGTTGTAGGCGCCGACGAGGCCCCAGTAGGCGGTCTCGACGTCGGTGACGTTCTGCAGCAGAGCGGCCTTGAGCGCCTGGATCTCGTCGCGCTCCATGTTCTTGTTCAGGCGGATCTGGGCCTGGGCGACGTCGGAGCCGAAGTTGCGCAGGAGCGGCTGGTCGAGCTGGACGACGATGTTGGTCTCGCGCGCCGGGTCGGGGCGGTTGAAGAGGTTCCTGGTGTTGACGTCGGTGTACTTGAAATCGTGCTGGACGGTGAACTGGCCGCCCGTGACCAGCCGCCGGCGGATGCCCGTCTGCAGCTCCACCACCTGGCGCTGGTCGGTGGTCACGCCGACGGTCGAGCCGCCGATCGAGGGGCTGGTGCGGGGCTCGTCGGTGTCGTTCCAGTTGAAGTTGGAGAAGAAGACCCAGTCGAACGCGGCCTGGGCGGCGACCACCTGGGCCTCGTTGATGGAGGGGGCCAGGCGGGCGAACTGCACGTTGAGGTTGTTGTTCACGCCCGTCCGCACCGCACGCTCGAGCGTGAGGCTGACCACGCGCGGCTCGGTCGCCGCCGGCGCCCCCCCGGCGCCCCCGCCGCCTTCCAGGCCCAGGAGCGACGGCCCCAGCGGCGGGGAGACGCCCCGCTGCGCGCTGGGGCCGGCCATCCCCTCCAGTTCCGCCATCACGTGCGGCTTGAGCTCCAGCGAGGAGACCCGCTCCTGGCGCGTGAGCGTGATGGGCTGCGGCGAGCGCGAAGCCTCGCGCATCTCGCGCCGGGCCGAGTCCAGGATCGACTCCCGGAGCTCCTGGTCCGATGGACGCTTGAGCGGCGAAGCGCACCCGCTGGCGGCCAGCAGCGCCCCCGGCAGGATCAACCTACAACCCAAGCGCCAGGCGGCTCGCCGAGAGAGAGAGAGATTCATAAGGGCCAAACGGTATTGGGCAGCACCGGATCCGTCAAAGACCCGAAAGTCCCTCCCTCTTCGCATTCCCGGCCCGCCTGTTCCCCCCGGGACACCTTCGGGCTCCCTGGCGCCCCCTCCTGCCGCGGGATGCCCGAGTTGGTGCGATGACCTCCCCTTCTTCTACACCCAAGACCCGCCCCGTGCCGATGCGTACCATGTTCCCACGTTCCTGAAATGCACGGAAGCATGGAGGTTTCCACGATGCGACGCTTGATCTCCCGCGCTGCGGCCCTCGTGGCCTTGATGGTTGCGGGGTTGCTGCCCTCGGCGCCCGCCACCGCCCAGGTCGACCCCGTCGAGCCGTATTTCGTCACAGTCAGCCGCGACGGCGTGCCGCTGAAGTGCCGCGACGGCTCCCCGTACTACGCCGTGAAGAATCTTTCGTCCGGACAGGTCCTCAAGGTGGACGGACAGAGCGAGGGGTGGGTGCGGGTGGAATACCCGCCAGGCCTGCTGGCCTTCGCGAGGCCCGAAGAGGTCGCGCCGGCCGACAGCGGCAAGGTCGTGAAGCTCACCAAGCCCTCGCGCCTGATGGCTGCGAACGTCGCCGGGGGCGAGCGTGGCAGCTGGTGGTACCTGCTCGACGCCGACCTGCCCGCGGGCACGTCCTTCGTGGTTGCGCAGACGCTGAAGAACCCCGACGGCAAGGAATATGGGTACCTTGTCCCGGCGCCGAAGCAGGCGCGCGGCTACGTGAAGCGCGAGTTCGTCCGCAAGGCCACAACCGAGGAGATCGACGCGTACAACCGCTCCGCCACCGGCTCCCCCGGCGGAGAGCCCGCCAAGCCCAAGACCGAGGCGGCCCCGACGAAGCCGGCCGAATCGAAGCCCGCCGTGCCGGCCAAGCCGGTTGCCGGTGCGCCACAGCCCACGCCAGCCAAGCCGGTCGACAAACCGGTCACCCCGCCCGCGCCGCCCCCGTCGCAGCCGCCCGCGCCGGTCACACCGACGGCGACTGTTCCACAACCGGTTCCGGGCACGCCGACAGTGGCTCCGCCGCCGCCGACGGGCACGGGCACGAACCGCCCGATCGCCAAGCTCGATGTGCTCTCTGCCCTCTACGACGAGGCCAGCAGCAAGCCCGTCGAACAGGCCGAGCTCGACACGGTGATCGCCGAGTTCCAGCGCACCATCGACTCCCTGGGCAAGACGCCGGACGATGAGCGGCTGAGCAAGCAACTGGCGCCGCGCCTCAAGGTCCTCAAGATGCGGGCCGAGCTCCAGGCGTCGATGAAGAAGAACTCCGAGGTGACGACGTCGCTGCGGAGGCAATCCGACGAGGTCGCGGCGCAGGTCGCGGCCCTGAACAAACTCCGGCAGTACGACACGGTCGGCAAACTCGTTGGCAGCACCGTGTACGACGGGAAGCGGCTGCCGCTGATGTACCGGATCGTTTCCGCCGAGCCCACCTCGGCCCGCACGCTGGCGTACATTGCGCCCAGGTCGGCCGAGGGGCTGTCGGACAAGATCGGGCGCGTCGTCGGCGTGGCCGGTGACTCTCACTTCGACCCGTCGCTCCGCGTGAACATCATCACGCCCGTCCGCATCGACATCCTCACCGCCACCGGCGAGGTCGAGACGATCACCCCCGGCGCACCCGCCCTCGGCACGCCCCCGGCGGAGCCGAAGACGGTGCCCGACAAGGCGCCCCCGGACGAGAACAAGTAAGCGGCCGGCTAGGGCTCGCCATATCCGCCGCCGCCCGGTGTCTCCAGCACGAGCCGATCGCCCGCGCCGAGTTCGCACCCGTCGATCGGCCCGAGCTCGATGACCTCTCCGCCGGCCCGCACGACCCGCTGCCGGCCCGGCTGGCCCGCGCCGCCGCCCTCGAGCCCGTACGGCCCTGCCGTCCGGTGCTGACTCAGGATCGAGAGTGACATCGGCGCCAGGAACGTCATCTCCCGCGTGGCGCCGTCGCCGCCGCGCCACCGCCCGGCCCCGCCCGACCCGCGACGGACGCAGAACCGCTCCAGCCTGACCGGGTAACGCGTCTCGAGGATCTCGGGATCGGTGATGCGCGTGTTGGTCATGTGGCTGTGGACAGCGCTGGCCCCGTGCCAGCCGGGCCCCGCGCCGCACCCGCCGCAGACGGTCTCGTAGTAGCTGATCCCGCCGGTTCCCCCGGCGCCGAAGACCACGTTGTTCATCGTCCCCTGGCTGCACGCGCACACGCCGAGCGCCTTGAGCAGCGTGTCCACCAGCCGCTGGCTCGTCTCCACGTTGCCGCCCACCACCGCCGGCGCCAGCCCGGGGTCGGGGCCGAAGACCGGGTTGAGCATCCCCTCCGGGATCGTCAGCCGCACCGCCCGCATGAGGCCCTCGTTCAGGGGCAGGTCCTCGCGCACGAGCAGGCGCAAGACGTAGATCACGGCCGAGCGCACGATCGCCGGCGTCGCGTTGAGGTTGCCCGGGTGCACGCCCGCCGACCCGGAGAAGTCGATCTCCGCCTTGCCGGCGCGGATACGGACGCGGACGACGATCGGCGAGCCGTCGTCCAGGCGTTCCTCCGCGCCGAACTCGCCGTCACCGATCGCCGCGAACGCCCGGCCCGCCGCGCGCGCCGCCCGATCCTTCATCGCGCCCATCATCCTGCGGACCGAGTCCTCCCCCATTTGGCCCGCGAGCTCGAGCACCGATGAGACGCCGCGCTGGTTGGCTGCCGCCGCCGCGAGCAGATCGTCGAGGTTGTCCGAGACGCAGCGCGTGGGGTGCGGCCCTCGCAGCAGTACATCCGAGACTTTCATGTACCACGCCTGGCCGGCTCGCACGAGGTACATCGGTGGAATCACGACTCCCTCCTCCGCGAGCGTCCGGGCCATCGGAGGCATCGAGCCCGGCCGGGTCCCGCCGATCTCCGCGTGGTGTGCCCGGCTCGCGGCGTATCCCAGCAGGCGACCACCGGGAGTAAAGATCCCGGTGATGGCGGTGATATCCGGAAGGTGCGAGCCGCCGAGCGCGGGATTGTTCGTGATCACGACGTCGCCCGGGCCGATCGCGATCGCCTCGCGCACGCTGCGGACGCACAGCCCGAGCGAACCGAGGTGCACGGGGACGTGCGGTGCGTTGACGATCAACTCGCCGTCGGCGTCCAGGAGTGCGCACGAGTAGTCCAGCCGCTCCTTCACGTTTGTGGAGATTGCCATGCGCCGGAGCGCCTCCCCCATCTCATGTGCGACGGATTCCAGGCGATGACTGAACAACTCGATACGGACGGCCCCGGGCATCGTCTCGCGCTGCACGTCCG
>JBGPJM010000196.1:0-9453 GCA_041485385.1 Phycisphaerae bacterium
ATCAAGTCGGCCAAGCGCATGCTGGAGCGCCGCGATCCGGAGGTGTGGGACATCCTGGAGGAGGTCATCTACCAGCACCCGGTGCTGCTCAACCGTGCCCCCACGCTCCACCGCATGGGCATCCAGGCGTTCGAGCCGGTGCTCGTCGAGGGCAACGCCATCCGCATCCACCCGCTGGTGTGCGGCGGGTTCAACGCCGACTTCGACGGCGACCAGATGGCCGTGCACCTTCCCCTCTCGGTGGAGGCCCAGGCCGAGGCGCACGTGCTGATGCTCTCCACGCACAACATCTTCGGCCCCGCCAACGGCAAGCCCATCATCTCGCCGTCGCAGGACATCGTGATGGGCGTGTACTTCATCACGATCCAGACGCCCGACGAGCGTCCGATGGAGAAGCTCCCCCGCTTCAAGGACCGGCGCGAGGCCCTGCTGGCGATCGACCACCGCAAGATCAATCTGCACGAGCGCATCTTCGTGCGCCTCGACGGTTTCCAGCGCATGGTCGAGGGCCAGGCCGACGCGCCCAAGCCCATCCCCGCCAGCCGCCGGGTGATCACCACCGCCGGCCGGATCCTGTTCAACGAGATCGTCGAGAGCCTCACCCGCGACCCCGCCCGGGCCGAGGAGGGCTCCGACATGCCCTTCTACAACTGCTCGCTGGGCAAGAAGGGGTGCGCCCGCGTCATCGACGACACCTACGCCTGCCGCGGCCGGCCCGCCACGATCGAGCTGCTGGACCGCATGAAGGAGATCGGCTTCAAGCAGGCGACCCTGGCTGGCCTGTCCTTCGGCATCACCGACCTGCGGATCCCTGACGCCAAGAAGGCCCTGATCGACGAGTCCCAGAAGAAGGTGGACCGCGTCGAGAAGAACTTCGAGCGGGGCCTGATCACGGAGCGCGAGCGGTACAACCAGCTCCTGGACATCTGGTCCCACTGCCGCGAGGAGGTCACCAAGAAGCTTATCACGACGCTCAAGACCGACCGGCGCGACGCCGACGGCAACGAGCTCCCCACCGACGCCAAGACCGGCTCGCTGTACCTCAACCCGGTCTACCTCATGTCCGACTCGGGGGCACGCGGCAACATCAGCCAGATGATGCAGCTCGCCGGGATGCGCGGCCTCATGGCCAAGCCCTCGGGCGAGATCATCGAGACCCCCATCCGCGCCAACTTCCGGGAGGGTCTGCACATCCTGGAGTACTTCTCCTCCACCCACGGCGCCCGCAAGGGCCTGGCCGACACGGCCCTCAAGACCGCCGACTCGGGATACCTTACCCGCAAGCTCTGCGACGTGGCGCAGTCGGTCATCATTACCGAGCACGACTGCGGCTCCAAGCGCGGCATCGTGAAGCGAGCGATTTACAAGGGCGAGAAGGTCGATGTCCAGCTCCGCGACCAGGTCATCGGGCGCGTCAGCCGCAACAACATCACTAACCCGATCACCGACGAGGTCATTGTCCGTGAGAACGAGATGATCTCCGCCGTCGCGGCGGCGCGGATCGAGGAGCTGGGGATCGATTCGGTCACGGTCCGCTCCCCGCTGACCAGCGACTCCCGCACGGGCTGCTCGGTGCTGGACTACGGCATGGACATGTCCACGGGCAAGCTCGTTGAGCCCGGCATGGCCGTCGGCATCATCGCCGCCCAGTCCATCGGCGAGCCCGGCACGCAGCTAACCATGCGGACGTTCCACACCGGCGGCATCGGCTCGCGCGAGATCCTGGAGAGCGAGGTCAAGGCCAGCGCCGCCGGCATAGTCGAGCTCCGCGAGTGCAACGAGGTCCCCGGGAAGGACCCCGACGGGCGGGAGGTCCTGGTCGTTCTCAAGCGCAACGCCGAGGTCGCCGTCCTGGATTCCAAGGGGCGCGAGCTCGAGAAGTACAAGATCCCCTACGGCGCGTACCTGGGCGTCAAGACCGGCGACGAGGTCAAGCGCGGCCAGGTGCTGGCCAACTGGGACCCGCACCGCCTGCCCATCCTTGCCGAGAAGGACGGCGTGGTGAAGTACATCGATGTCGAGATCGGCGAGACCGTCCGCGAGGAGGACGCCGGGCAGGGCAAGAAGGCCCTGGTCGTCATCGAGCACAAGGGCGAGAAGCACCCGCAGATCACGATCGTCGACGCGGCCGGCAACATCCTCGACTTCCACTACCTGCCCGCCAAGGCCCGTATCGAGATGAAGGACGGCGCGGAGATCAAGGCCGGGCAGATGCTCGCCCGCCAGCCGCGCTCCGCCGCGGGCTCGCAGGACATCGTGGGCGGCCTGCCGCGCGTCACGGAGATCTTCGAGGCCCGCAAGCCCAAGGACCCGGCCGTCATGGCCGAGATCTCCGGGCGGGTCGAGATCCACTCCGACAAGCGCAAGGGCAAGATGACCATCCGCGTCATCTCCGACTCGGGGATCGAGAAGGACCACCACGTCCCGCAGGACCGCCACCTCCTGGTGCACACCGGCGACTACGTGCAGGCCGGTGATCCGCTCATCGAGGGGCCGCTGGTGCCGCACGACATCCTCCGGATCAAGGGCGAGGAGGCCCTCTGGACCTACATGCTCGACGAGGTGCAGAACGTCTACCGCGCCCAGGGCGTGACCATCAACGACAAGCACATCGAGATCATCCTGGCGCAGATGCTCCGCAAGGTGCGCGTCGAGAGCCCCGGCGACACCGATCTTCTCCCCCATGATGTTGTCGACAAGTTCGAGTTCCGCCAGAGGAACGCCCAGATTTCCGAGATGGTCCGCGTCACCGAGCCCGGCGGCACCGACCTCAAGGCCGACGAGCTGGTGACCAAGGCGGTCGTCCGTGAAGCCAACGCCCGCGCCGAGGCCGCCGGCAAGGACGGCGCCAAGGGCAAACGCGCGCGTCCCGCGACGGGGCGCACGCTCCTGCTGGGGATCACCAAGGCCTCGCTGCAGAGCGAGTCGTTCCTCTCAGGCGCCTCGTTCCAGGAGACGACCAAGGTGCTTACCGAGGCTTCTCTCCGCGGCGCTATCGACGACCTGGTCGGCCTCAAGGAGAACGTCCTCCTCGGCCACCTCATCCCGGCCGGCACCGGCTTCAAGCCCCACCAGTCCATCCGGGTCAAGACGTTCGGCGTTCCCACAGTGGGAGGCGACGAGGACGAGGCCGGCATGCTCGCCGAGGCCGCCAAGGCCGCCGAGGCCCTCGGCGCCGACCGCCACGTCGCGCTGGGGGTCCCGCAGGTCGAGGTGCCGGACGGCATCATCGGCGGCGCGGCCGCCGGGGCCACCGCCAAGGCCGGCAAGGAAGACTGACCCCGGTCGCGAACCCGTAACACCTCTCGGCCCCCCGCGCAGCCCGCAGGGGGCTTTTTTGTCGCCGCCCCGCGTGCACGCTCGCTGGTCCCCGCCTTCGCGACGTCAACCGCCTCCTCTCTGGCGGCCTTCGGTTACCATGCCCCCGCGCAGCCGGAGCCTCATCTTGGCCAAACCGCCGAGTTCGCCAAAGCAAGATCCTTCCGCAGAGGCGTCGGCGCGGGGCGCCGAATCCGAGCGCCTGCGCCAGGACACGGCCCGCACGCACAACTGGAAGCGCTGGGGTCCGTACCTGTCGGAGCGGCAGTGGGGGACCGTCCGCGAGGACTATTCCGCCGACGGCTCGTGCTGGACCTATCTCCCCCACGAGCACGCGCGGTCGCGCGTCTACCGGTGGGGCGAGGACGGCCTCCTGGGAATCACCGACCGCGAGTGCCGCCTCTGCTTCGCCCTGGCCCTCTGGAACGGGCGCGACCCGATCCTCAAGGAGCGGCTGTTCGGCCTCTCCGGCCCGGAGGGCAACCACGGCGAGGACGTCAAGGAGGCGTACTTCTATCTCGACTCCACGCCCACGCACTCGTCTATGAAGGCCCTGTACAAGTACCCGCAGGCCGAGTTTCCATACGCCCGCCTAGTCGAGGAGAACGGGCGTCGGGAGCGGGCGCTGTCCGAGTTCGAGCTGGCCGACACGGGCGTGTTCGACGGCGACCGGTATTTCGACGTCGTCGCCGAATATGCCAAGGCCGCTCCGGACGACATCCTTATCCGCATCACGGCGACCAACCGCGGCCCCGACGCCGCGCCACTGGTCCTCCTGCCCACCCTCTGGTACCGCAACACCTGGTGCTGGGGCTCGACCACGGAGGGGAGTTGGCCGCGTGCGACCCTCGCGCAGACGGACCCTCCTGAGGGCGCCGCCACGGCTGTCCGCGGCGACCATCTCTCCCTCGGCAAGACGATCCTCGCCGCCGAAGCTTGCCGCTCGTCCTCAGGCCGCGCTCGCCCGCCGCGGCTCCTCTTCACCGACAACGAGACCAACACCGCCCGCCTCTTCGGCACGCCGAGGGCCACTCGCTTCGTGAAGGACGCGTTCCACGACTTCGTGATCGCCGGCGACAGCGCGGCCGTCAACCCGGCGATGGAGGGGACCAAGGCCGGGCTGCTCTACCGCCTGCGGCTGGCGCCCGGCGCCTCGGCCGTCGTCCGCCTCCGCCTCCAGCCGGAGGGCGAGGCGACGCGCGCGCCCGCTCCCTTCGGCCCGGCGTTCGAGCAGACGTTCGCGCAGCGCCAGCGCGAGGCTGATGAGTTCTACAACCAGGCCCTCCCGGCGCACCTGGAGGCCGAGCCGCGCCGCATCGCCCGTCAGGCCTGGGCGGGCCTTCTGTGGTCCAAACAGTTCTACCACTACGTGATCAAGGACTGGCTGGAGGGGGACCCGGCGCAGCCGCCCCCTCCGGCCGAGCGGCTCACCGGCCGCAACTCGGATTGGGGACACCTCTTCAACCGGGACGTCATCCTGATGCCCGACAAATGGGAGTATCCCTGGTACGCGGCGTGGGACCTGGCCTTCCACTGCGTGGCGCTGGCGCGAATCGACCCCGAGCTTGCCAAGAGCCAGCTCGTCCTCTTCCTCCGCGAGTGGTACATGCACCACAGCGGGCAGATCCCTGCCTACGAGTTCGCCTTCGGCGACGTCAACCCGCCCGTGCACGCATGGGCGTGCTGGCGCGTCTACAAGATGACCGGGAAACGCGGCGCTCATGGGGAGGGGGGACGCGACCGCCTGTTCCTCGCGAGGGCCTTCCAGAAGCTGCTCATCAACTTCACCTGGTGGGTGAACCGCAAGGACCCCGGGGGCAAGCACATTTTCTCCGGCGGGTTTCTCGGCCTGGACAACATCGGCGTCTTCGACCGTTCGCAGCCCCTCCCCTCGGGCATCCTGCTCGAGCAGGCCGACGGGACCGCATGGATGGCCTTCTACTGCGCCACCATGCTCGCCATGGCCCTGGAGCTTGCCATCGAGGACTCGGCCTACGACGACGTCGCCTCCAAGTTCTTCGAGCACTTCGTCGCCATCACCGACGCCATGAACCACCTGGGCGGCGCCGGCCTCTGGAGCGAGGAAGACGGCTTTTACTACGACCAGCTCCGGATCCACGGGGCCACGACCTCCCTCCGGCTGCGTTCCATGGTCGGCATCATCCCGCTGTTCGCCGTCGAGGTGCTCGAGCAGAGCGTGATCGACGGGGCCCCCGGCTTCAAGAAGCGCATGCAGTGGTTCCTCGAGAACCGCAAGGACCTTGGCCGCCAGATCTCGTACATGCGTGCCGAGGGCCCCGGCGAGGGCGACGAATCCGGCACGCCGCTGCCCCACGCCCATCGCCTCCTGGCCATCCCCTCGCGCGAACGCCTCGAGCGTACGCTGAGATACGTCCTGGACGAGAGCGAGTTCCTCTCCCCCCGCGGCGTCCGGTCCCTCTCTCGCGCCTACCGTGATCAGCCGTACACCGTCGAGCTCGGCGGCCAGGAGCACCGCGTGGAATATGCGCCCGGCGAGTCCACGACGCCGCTCTTCGGCGGCAACTCCAACTGGCGCGGACCCGTCTGGTTCCCGGTCAACTATCTGCTCATCGAATCGCTCGAGCGCTACCACCATTTCTTCGGCGATTCGCTCAAGGTCGAGTGTCCCACCGGCTCAGGCCACCGGATGAACCTCGCGGAGGTCGCCGGGGAACTCCGCCTCCGTCTGGGCCGACTCTTCCTTCCAGATTCGTCCGGCCGGCGCCCCTGTCACGGCGACGACCCGCGGTTTGCTATCGACCCCCACTGGCGCGACCTGCTGCTCTTCCACGAGTATTTTCACGGCGAGACCGGCAAGGGCCTCGGCGCCTCGCACCAGACGGGGTGGACCGCGCTGATCGCGACGCTGTTGTGCGACGGCCGGTGACAAAACCTAACGCCCGCCGTTCCAAGCGCCCGAGCAGGGAAATTTCCCTGTTTTGCCCGGGTAGTCCCGGCGCGGCCTTGCGGTAGAGGGACCCGCTCGTAGGCTTGATGCGAGTGCTTTCTTCGTTGTTCTTGGAGGGAAGAGCGCGTGCGCATTCATCATCATGTCATCGTTGTGCTCGCCTCTATGGTGAGCCTGACGGGCCCCGGTGCGCGCGCGCAGTCCTGGGTCGCGGCGCCGGCCTTCCCCGGTACGGAACCGCGTCTCGATGCCGCGGGATTGAGGGTGGGGGGTGTGATCATGGCCATCGGCGGGAGTCCGCTCGTTGATGGGGCCGATCGCGACGCGCCGGTGCACAGTCTGTCGCCGGGCGACAGCGCGTGGATCACGCTGACCCCGCTCCATGGGGCGGCGATCCACCGCGGAGTCGGCGTGGACACACTGGGCCGGGTCGTCGTCTTCGGCGGCCTCGATCCGGAGAGCGGCGACCTTGGCGACAACTGCGCGTACGACCCGGCGGCCGGTCTGATGACGGTGATCGCGCCGCGCGCCGACGGAGTGCCCGCGGATTGGTTCGCGTACTGCACCGACGCTCAGCACCGTGTGTATTCGCTCGGCGGCGGGCCGGGGCCGCTGGCCACTGTTGACAATCCCAACACGGGGGTCGCCGCGCGGTACGACGCGATGGGCGATGCCTGGGAGTCGCTGCCGGATATGCCCACACCGGTCGGTGCCGCCGCCGCGGTCTACGACGGGCGCGGGCACGTGCTTGTTCTGGGCGGAGTCATCGCCGACGGCTCCGCGCGGACGGCCAACGTCGCGCAGTTCGACGTCGCCTCGGGCGCGTGGTCCGACTCGGCGATACCCGGCATGCCCGTCGCGATTTCCCGCCACTGCGCGGTGCTCGGCGCCGACGGCCGGGTGTACGTGCTCGGCGGCGAGGCCGGCCAAGACCCCGTCGGGAGCGTTGTCGGTGCGGTCTTCCGCCTCGATCTCGATGCGCTCGTGTGGACTGAGCTCCCACCCATGACCGTCCCGCGCGCGGACTTCGGCGCCGCCCGGGGCGCGGACGATTTCATCTATGCGATGGGCGGACGTAACGGCGATGGCGGCACGAATACCGTTGAGAAACTCTACACCACGCCCTGCCCGGAGTTCACGCGCCAGCCGGCGCCGGCCGCGGTCTGGCGCGGCACGCCGGCGGTGTTCTCCGCCGATGTCACCGGCGGCATGGGAACGGTGTTCCGCTGGCGCCGCGACGGTCAGGGCCTCAGCGACGGCCCCGGCCCCGGCGGCGGCACGATCTCGGGGGCCGGCACGATCTGCCTGGTCGTCTCGGCGGCCGCCGATGGTGACGCCGGTTGGTACGACCTGATGGCGTCCAACGACTGCGGCGCGGTCGCCAGCAACAGGGTGTCGTTGAGCATCCGCACGCCGCCAGCGATTCCCGATCGATGGTCGGCTACGTCGCTCCACCCCGCGTGGGCGCTGTGGTCGCGGGCCATGGGTGTAATCGGCGGCCGGCAGGTCGGCGGCGCGGGAATGGCCGTTCCCCCCTACTCCAACATCGAGCGCCCGGTTGTCTGGGCGGGCGACGCTGAGTCGGGGGTGGACCTCACGCCGCTGGGCTCGGTGGGAGGCGGCGCCCTCGGCGCCGCTGCCGACGATCTCGTCGGATGGTGGTGGTCGCCCTACACCTGCGATGGAGGAGGCGAGCCGCAGACCTGCTATGCGCGCCAGGCCTGCCTCTGGTCGGGGGGTGAGTCGGTGAACCTCCAGGTCCCGGGCTGGGATTTCAGCACCGCCATCGACACCGACGGCACGATGCATGTCGGGACGATCTGGCGCACGGACGCCGTCGGCAATCATGTCTACCAGGCCGGGTACTGGTCGGGTCCGGAGATGGGATTCCGCTCTCTGCACCCGGAGGTCGCGGTGAATAGCGGGGCCAACGCGGTCAGCGATGGCCACGTCTTCGGCTGGGTCCATGTGCAGCCCGGGCTGGTCAGCCACGCGACGATGTGGGGGGCGTCCTCCGACACGTTCGTCGACCTTCATCCCGCCGGGGCGGCGCGCAGCAGCGTCTACGGGGCCCGCGACGGCCAGCAGGTGGGGATGGCCGATCTCGGCGGCATACACGCCGGCCTCTGGTCGCTCTCGACGTGGTCCTTTGTTGACCTCAATCCCCCCGGTGCGACGGCCAGCGAGGCGTTCGCCTGCAAGATGGGGTTGCAGGCCGGGTCGGCGACAGTCGCCGGCCAGACGCGAGCAGTGATCTGGGCGGGCAGCGGCGATGTGTGCGTCGATCTGCACAGCTGGCTGCCCTCTGAGTTCATCTCATCGGTGGCACGCGCGATGGAGATTCTGCCGGACGGCTCGGTCACGGTTGTCGGCTACGGCTCGCGCGTGAACCCCGCCCGCACGGAAGCACTCATGTGGCGCTCGCTCCGCTGCGCCGCGGACTTCAACGGCGACGGTGCCGCCAACTCCCAGGATTTCTTCGACTACCTCAATGCATTCTTTGCCGGGGATCCCGCGGCCGATTTCAACGCCGACGGGACTCTCAACTCGCAGGATTTCTTCGAGTTCGTCAACGCGTTCTTCGTCGGTTGCGGCTGAGCCCGGCGGCGACTACCTCAGCTTGATCTCCTCCCCGTCCTTCTCCCCGCTCTCTTTCATGTGGAGGCGCGTTCCCTGGCCGTGGATTGACGCGGATCAACGCGGATAAGAGAGAGCAGATTCATTGCCGGTCCGCGATCTCTTTGCGAAGGCATGGCCCGACGATGCCGTCGATCAGGCGGCGAGCGACGTCACTCTCGCCGATGAGGTTTTCGGCGAATGAGACGCAGACCATCTCCTGGAGCTCCTCAGAGTCCGATTCAAGCAGATCCTCAAGGTACCGTGCAATCCGAGCCGTAGGAGAACCGGGACCCAGTTTGTCGGCTCGGACCTCGGTACAGACATAGTCTGTGACGCCGGCAAGCAATACATGAGGAAGCACCTCATCGTAGAAACCCCGGTGATCTCGATAAACAGGTTCCAGCTCTGGAACTTTTTCCAATAGATCAAGCATGGCGCTACTGATAGCTCATACGGCCTCCAACTAGTTCGTGCGTTCCAACCAAGCGGTGCGGCAGATGGATTTGAGGCGATCGGCGTCGAGGCGTCCGCAGCTCTCGTCGATCGCAGCCTCGATGTGGGCGCGGTCGTCGTAGGCGCGGTTGCTC
>JBGPJM010000197.1:0-9449 GCA_041485385.1 Phycisphaerae bacterium
AACCTGCCCTGTTTTTCTCGTCCTTTCCCCGCCCTTCTCTGCTTTTCTCAAAAACTCTCGACCCTTCTCAACATCTCTCGATCCTTCTCGTCCCCTGTTCCCCACAGCCCTCTTCTCTTCTGCTCACTGCTTACTGCTCACTGATCACTTTTCACGTCCCCCAGTCCCCCAGTCCCTCCCCCCAATCCCCTCCAAATGCTACCTAGGCAGCCAACACCCCCAATCCCTAGTATCGCCCCGAGTGACGTCTCGTGCGGTCATTATCGGCGGCGGCGCGGTGGGGTCGCACCTGGCGGCGTCGCTCCGCCCCGGCTTGCCGCTCCTGGTCATCGATCGCGCCGAACGCGTCCGCGCCGCCTTCAGCGCGCGGGGGGTCGAGGCCGCGTCGCCGCTGGTCGATCCCGACCGGCGCCCCGCCTCCGAGCCGCCGCTCTTCCGGCGCGGCGACGTCGCGATCCTGGCCACCTCCGCCGCGACGGCCTCGCTCGCCGCCATCACCGTGCCGTCGTGGGTCCCCATCGTCTGCGTCACCAACGGCCTCACCCCGGACCTCGCGGCGGCGCGCCCCGGCTCGCTCTCCTACGGCGTGGTCGAGTTCGCCGTCTCATCCAGCGCGCCGGGAGGATCCGCCCGCACGCGCACCGGGTGGCTCACCCTGCAGCGCCGGAGCCCGGGCGACGCCACCGCCTGGCTCGCCGCGGCCCTGAACCCGCGCCTCCAGCGGGCCCGCCTCACCGACGACATCGACGCCCACCGGCACGGCAAGCTGATGCTCAACGCGAGCCTGGACCCGGTGGCGGCCATCATCGGCGGAGCGATCGGCGACGTCTTCCGCCGGCCGGAGAGCCTGCGGGCCTTCCGGGCCCTGCTCGGCGAGGCCCTCGACGTCGCCCGCGCCGCGCGCTGGCGCCTGCGCGCGGTGCAGGGCGTGCGCCCGGACGTGCTGTCGGCGATCTTCTCCACGCCGCTGGTGCGTGTCAACGCCGCGCGCGCCGCGGCGTGGCAGGCCCGGGCCGTGGTCAGCACGCTCGCCCGCGAGCTCGGGCGCGGCGAGCTGGGCGAGGCCGACCACCTCTGCGGCGCCATCGCCAGCGAGGGCGCGAGGGTGGGCGTCCCGACGCCGGCGCACGACCGCGCGATGGAGGTGCTGCGCCGGATCGCCGGCGCGCCGGGTTGCACCGGCGGGCGCCCGGAGTTCGCGAGGGAGCTGGTGCAGTGCTGAAACGGGGCGCGAGGGTGGGTGAGGGAGGGGGGGCGAGGTGAGCGCGATCGCCACGACCGCCGTGTCTCATCGGGGTGCGCCGGCTCCGCGGACCAGCGCCCGGGCGCCCCCGATCTCCGCCACCCACGCCCGCAGGTCGGCCAGGCCCTCCTCGAGCCCGACGTGCGCGTGGTACCCCAGCTCGCCCGCGGCGCGGGTGCTCCTGATGCTCCGCGAGGTGATCGCGGCCCGGACGGCGAAGTACGCCAGCGGCACCGGCAGTCGCAACGCCGACAGAGTGTGGTCCAGCATCCACGCCGCGGGCTCGGCCAGGATCCTGGGGACACGGAGGAATCGCGGACGGACGCCCGCGGCCTCGAGCTGCCGAGCCATGAACTCGCGCGACGCGGTTCGAAAGGAGTCCGTGATGAAATACGCCCGCCCCGGCGCCGCGGGGGCGGTGAGCGCCGCGAGCATGGCGCCCGCCAGGTTTTCGATGTGGGTTGTCGCTTCGAGATTGGTCCCATCGCCGCACGCGGGCACGCCCACGGGCGAGAGCGCCAGCCGGACCATGATCGGAAGGATCGTCGTATCGCCGCGTCCCCACACCACCGCGGGGCGCAGGCTGGTGACCTCAAGCCCCGCAGCACTGTTCGCCGCCAGCGCGAGGCGTTCGGCCTCGGCCTTCGTCGCCGAGTACGGATCGATGTACCGTCGCGGGTACGGCCACGATTCGTCCACGTCCACGAAATCGCGCCCGTCGAAGAGAACGGCCTGCGAGGCGATATTCACCACACGGCGCAGGCCGGCGGCTTTGGCGGCGGCGAGCACGTTGCGGGTGCCCTCGATGTGCACCGCGCGGAAGGTCCGCCAGGACGCGGGCCGCGGAACGCCCGCGGCGTGCAGCGCGGCGTCGCACCCCTCTGCCGCGCGGGCCACCGCCGCGGGGTCCAGGAGGTCGCCCGGGACGATGGTGGCTCCCAGCGCCTCAAGGGCCTTCGCGCGGGCGGGGGAGCGGGCGAGGATGACCACGGAATCGCCGCGGGCCAGCAGCCGCCTGGCGCCGACGCCGCCGATGAACCCGGTGCCGCCTGTGATCATGACGTGCATGGCGCGGACTCTAGACGGCCAACCCCGGGGCCGACGGTCTCAGGCGGTATCGCCGCGCGGGCCGTGGCCGGTCGCCCGGCGGATGAACTTCTCAAGCTCGACGGCCAGCCAGATCACGATCCCGCAGAGAATCACGCGCCCCCACGTGCCCGCGCTGAGCGGCGCCGAGTGGAACAGCCGGTTGAGGACGGGGACGTGCGCGTACGCCACCTGGACCGCCGTCATCAACGCCAGGCCCGCCCAGATCCATGGGTTCGAGAAGACGCCCGGCGCCCAGAACGGGCGGGCGAGCGAGCGGCACGCGAGAAGGTAGAACGATTCCCCCACGACCACGACCGAGACCGCGCAGGTCCGGGCCGCGGCGATGCCCGCGCCGCGGGCGAGTTCCCACTGGAACATGCCGGTGGCCCCGGCGCAGAGGAGGAGGCTGACCAGGCCCGTGCGCATGACCAGCTCGAACGTCAACAGGGGCTTGCCGGGGTCGCGCGGCGGGCGGTCCATGATCCCCGCGTCCCGGGGCTCGAAGACGAGGGGGATGTCGAGCAGGAGCGAGGTCGCCATGTTGATGTAGAGCGCCTGCACGGGCAGGATCGGCAACGCTTCCCCGAACGCGACCGAAGCGAGGATGACCAGGGCCTCGCCGCCGTTGGTGGGCAGCGTCATCACGATGAACTTGACCAGGTTGTCGAAGACGCAGCGCCCCTCCTCGACCGAGGCCTCGATGGACGCGAAGTTGTCGTCCGCGAGCACCATGTCCGCCGCCTCCTTGGCGACCTCGGTGCCCGATGCGCCCATCGCCACGCCGATGTCGGCCTGGCGCAGCGCCGGCGAGTCGTTGACGCCGTCGCCGGTCATGGCGACGACGTGCCCGCGGGCCTGAAGGGCGCGAACGAGGCGGAGTTTCTGCTCGGCGGTCATCCGCGCGAAGATCGCCGTCCGTTCCGCCACGCCGGGCAGGTCGGCATCGGTGATGGTCGCCATGTCCGCTCCGGTGAGCACCCTGGGCGCCGCGCCGGCGCCGTCGATGCCGATCATGCCCGCGATCGTCGTCGCCGTCAGGGCGTGATCGCCGGTGATCATCTTCACGGAGATCCCCGCCCGTCGGCACCTGCGCACGGCCTCGGCGGCCTCGGGCCGGGGCGGGTCCAGCATCCCCTCCAGGCCCAGAAACGTCAGCCCGCGTTCCACCATCGGGTGCGTGAGCTCCCGGGCACCCGGCGGCGCGGAGCACCGGGCCATCGCCAGCACGCGGAGCCCGCGGCCGGCAAGCTCGCCCGCGGCGGCCAGGGCGGCGGCGTGATCGAACGGAACGGTGGAGCCGTCGCGCGCGAGGGACGACCCGCACATGGCGGCCAGACTTTCGACGGAGCCCTTCACGTACACGATCCGTGCCCGGCGGTCCTCCGAAGCGTGCAGCGTGGCCATGAACTGCCGCTCGGACTCGAAGGGGATTGTGTCCAGCCTGGGGAACCGCGTCGCGAGCATCTCCTGATCGAACCCGGCCTTGTGGGCCGCAACCACCAGCGCCGCCTCTGTCGGGTCGCCGTGGATCTCCCACCGGCCGGCGTGCGTCAGCAGCGCGGCGTCGTTGCACAGCGCCCCGCAGCGGAGTGTCTCCGAGATCGCGATGTCCGGCGTGCCGGGCGCCCCGTCGAGAAGGATCTCGCCCGCCGGGTCGTAGCCGGAGCCGGAAACCGCGCATGTCCGGCCCGCGGCATGGACCGCTCGCACGGTCATCTGGTTCTGGGTGAGCGTGCCGGTCTTGTCGGAGCAGATGACCGTCGTGCTCCCCAGCGCTTCGACCGCGGGGAGCCTGCGGATGATCGCGCGGCGCGCGGCCATGCGCGAGACCCCGACGGCGAGCATGACGGTCAGCGCCGCCGGCAGGCCCTCGGGGATCGCCGCCACCGCGAGCGCCACGGCCGCCATGAACATGTCTCCGACCGGCCGGCCGCGCAGCACCCCGACGCCGAAGGTGACGGCCGCCACGGCGAGGATGGCCCAGAGCAGGAGGCGGCTGAACGAGGCGATCTTGCGGGTCAGGGGCGTAGCGATCTGCCCGGCAGAGGAGATCAGCGCGGAGATGCGGCCCACTTCCGTCCCGTCGCCGGTGGCCGTCGCGATGCCTTCGCCTCGCCCACGCGTGACCAGGGAGCCCGCGAAGGCCATGTTCCGGCGGTCGGCGAGGACTGCGGATTCCGGGAGCGTCTCCGGCCGCTTGGAGGCGGGCGCCGACTCACCGGTCAGCATCGACTCGTCGGCGTGCAGGTCGCGGCAGGCAAGAAGGCGGAGATCCGCCGGCACCCGGTCGCCCTGCTCCAGCACCACCAGGTCACCCGGGACCAGCTCCGGCGCGGGCACGCGGCGGTTCCGGCCGCCGCGCCGGACGGTCGCGTCGAACCGCATCGACCGGGACAGCGCGCCGATGGCCTCGAGGGCCTTGCTCTCCTGAACAAACCCGATGATCGCGTTGACGATCACCACGCCGAAGATCACGCCCGCGTCGACGTATTCACTCAGCGCGATCGCGATCACGCCGGCGGCCACCAGGATGTACACGAGCGCCGCCCGGAACTGCAGCAGGAAACGCACCAGGGGGCCGCGTCCGGCGCGCCGACGGACGACGTTCGGGCCGAATCGCTCCAGGCGAGCAGCCGCCTCGGCATCGCTGAGGCCCATGTGGGGATCGGTCCGGAGCCGTCCCGCCGCATCGGCCGCGTCCAGGGCGTGGTAGGGAACGTGCAGGTCGATCGAGGCGATGACATGACTCCCAGGCGGGCGCGGGCGGTCGCTCCGCCGGATGGGCCGCGCGCCACCCGCCCGAGTTCGATGAAATCGGCTACGTTCGGAGGGCGCGGGGGATACCGGGGGCCAGCGTATGTTCGTCCGCGGCTCCGAGCCTGGCCACCGCGAGCATACGCGCCACGCGGGGCAGGGAATCGGGGTTGAGCGACATCGAGTCGATGCCGATCGAGGCGAGCCAATCGGCAAACTCCGGGAAGTTGCTCGGCGCCTCGCCGCAGATCCCCACCTTCCGGCCCTTGCGATGCGCCCGCTCGATCACGGTCTCGATCATCCGCTTGACACCCGGGTCGCGCTCGTCGAACAGGTGCGCGAGCAGGTCCGAGTCACGATCGACGCCGAGCGTGAGCTGGGTGAGATCGTTGGAGCCGATCGAGAACCCGTCGAACAGGTCGCTGAACTCCTCGGCGAGGATCACGTTGTTGGGGATCTCGCACATCACGTAGACCTGCATCCCGTTGTCGCCGCGGCACAGGCCGTGGCCGGCCATCTCCGCCAGCACGCGCCGGCCCTCCTCCAGCGTGCGGCAGAAGGGGATCATGACGATGACGTTCGTCAGGCCCATGTCGTCGCGGACTCGCCGGATCGCCGCGCACTCCAGCGCAAAGCCCTCGCGGTACCGTTCGTCGTAGTATCGCGAGGCGCCGCGGAACCCGATCATCGGGTTCTCCTCGTGCGGTTCGAAGGCGCCGCCGCCGAGCAGCCCGGCGTACTCATTGGTCTTGAAGTCGCTGAAGCGAACGATCACCGGGCGCGGGTGGAACGCGGCGGCGATCTGCGCCACGCCGCTGGCGAGGCGGTCGATGAAGAACCCGGTCAGCGACGGGAACGCAGCGCTGCGCCGGCGGATCTCCGCCCGCACCGCGGGGTCGGGGACTCGCTCCGGATGGACCAGCGCCATCGGATGCACGCCGATCCAGTTGGAGACAAGGAACTCGATGCGCATCAGCCCGACCCCCGCCGACGGCAACTGGCACAGGCGGAACGCCCGGCCGGGGTCGGCCAGGTTCAGCATGAGCGGCACACGAGTCGGAGGGAGCGACGTCGGGTCGATCTCCTCTCGCTCGAACGGCACCGCGCCATCGTAGACCTTGCCGACGTCCCCCTCCGCGCAGGACACGGTGATCGACTGGCCGTCGCGCAATGCCTCGGTCGCGTGGCCCGTTCCCACCACGCACGGCAGGCCCATCTCGCGCGAGACAATCGCCGCGTGGCAGGTGCGCCCGCCCCGGTCGGTCACCACCGCGGCGGCCCTGCGCAGCACCGGTTCCCAGTCCGGGTCGGTCATCCCCGCCACCAGCACCTCGCCGTCGCGGAATGTATGCAGGTCGTCCGTCGTCCTCACGATGTGTGCCGGCCCGCCGCCGACGCGGTCGCCTACGCTCTTGCCCGTCAGGATGGCCGTGGCCTTCGCCTTGAGACGGAAGACCTCGAGCTTCGCGCCCGCGGCGCGGCGCGAGTGCACTGTCTCGGGGCGGGCCTGAAGGATGAACAACGCTCCCGTTCGTCCGTCCTTGGCCCATTCCAGGTCCATCGGCACGTCCTTCCCCGCGCGCCGCGAGTAATGGTCCTCCACCAGCATCGCCCAGCGCGCCAGCGTCAGCGCCTCCTCATCGGTCAGGACGAACCGCCCCCGCTCCGCCGCAGGAACGGGCACCTCGCGGACGCTCCGCGTCGCCCGCAGGCCCTCGTCGGCGTAGACGAGCTTGATCAGCTTGTCGCCGAGTTCTTTGCGGATGACCGAGCGAAAGCCCGCCGCGGCGGTCCGCTTGTGCACCCAGAACTCGTCGGGGCTGACGCGCCCCTGCACCACCGTTTCCCCCAGCCCCCAGGCCCCGTCGATCAGCACGACGCCCCGGAAGCCTGTCTCCGTATCCAGCGTGAACATCGTCCCCGCGCAAGCCAGGTCGCTGCGGACCATCCGCTGCACGCCCACCGAGAGCGCCACGGCGCGGTGCTCGAACCCGTTCTGGACCCGGTAGACGATGGCGCGGTCGGTGAAGAGCGAGGCCATGCACGCCCGTACCGCGGCATCCAGGGCCTCCACGCCGCGGACGTTCAGGTAGGTTTCCTGCTGACCGGCGAAGGAGGCCGTCGGGAGATCCTCGGCCGTAGCGCTGGACCGCACCGCGACATCGATGCCTCCCTTGCCGCTCGGCTCGCCCCTTCCCCCTGTCTCGTGGTCTGCCCCGCCGGCGGCGTCGGACAGCCCGGCGAGGGCGTCCACGATCTGCGCCCGGACCGCCGTCGGCAGCGGCGCTGCCGCGATCTTCTCACGGATCGCGCCCGCCACCGCCGCCAGGGCCCGCGTGTCCTCCACGTCGAGGTCCCCGAGCCGCCCATACACCCATTCTTCGAGCCCTGCTTGACGCAGGTGGAGCCGGAATGCCTCGGCGGTAATGGCGAATCCGTCCGGCACGCGCACCCCGAGCGGAACCAGCTCGCGGATCATCTCGCCCAACGAGGCGTTCTTTCCGCCGACGGTCGGCACATCTCCGATGCCGATGTTTCGAAACGGCAGCACATACGGCGCCGGGTCCATGTCGAACGGTTGACGGCCTGTTCTCCGCTCTCCACGGGGAAACTTCCTTCATTGTCGGAACGGGGCTCGCCGGTCTCGGGCCGGTTGATAGCGCAGGTCCAGGCGAATGTCCTCGGCGAGGGGCGCCGGATCGGCCTCCGTTCGCCACGCTCCCGGTTCCAGCCGGCGTGGGCTGGCGCGGAAGGGGGCGGCATGCCCCGGCAGATGAGGGAACTTTCCGCGTTGAGCCGTTACGCCACAAGCGACATGATTAATCGCGTGTGCATTGTGAAGACACGCCGGTTCGGAGGCTGACAATGAAGATTATCGTCCGCCCGCTCGCGGACCCGGCGCACGAGATCGACGTGACGAACCGGCTTGTCTCAGCTATCGCCGACGAGTTGTGGCGGGTGTGCGGTGGGAACCAGCAGTTGAACTGGCTGGAGGCCGAGTTGCATCTTCAGGAAATTGTCGCGCAGGCATCGCGGGAGGCGCAGCAGGCCGAGGTGTTCTTCGTCGCGGAGGACTCGGCGCCGCCGGCGGGGACCGCGCAGCGTGTTTCCGAGGGACGCGCGCGGCGCACGGTGGGAGCCGTTCCCAGCAACCGAGCAAGGGGCGGCGCGCCCAAGGCGGGCGGCCGGCGCGGGGGGGCCCGCGAGGCAGCGGCCTCGCCGGATCGTCACCGCGGCGGCGCGCGTGGCACCGGCACGACCTGCACGACCTGCCCGGCAGCAAAGGAACCGCCTGCACGCCACGCCCGGCGATAGGGAGCGTGTATCTCCGGTGATCCCGGGGGCGGTGAAACGGATTGCGGAGCGTTTGGAGCCGATCGGCCCAGTGAGCGATGTGCACGTGAGCCTCTACCACAGGAATGAGCGGCGGCAATGGCAATGCTGAGACCCAGCGCCCTCCGGCCCGCCGGAACGGAGACCCGACCATGACCGCGATCAAGACCGAACTGAAGGCCAGGGACGTGATGACCGCCGACCCGGTGTGCGTGGAGCCCTCGACAGGTATCCGTGAGCTGGCCAGGACGCTCGAGGAGCACGAGATCTCCGGCGCGCCGGTCGTGGACCAACAGGGGAGAGTCGTCGGGGTCGTGTCCAAGACGGACCTGATCCGTCGTTGCTCGGAGGGAAGCGCCAACGTTGAACCGGCGTATCTCTTCGAGGTCCTCTTTGAACAGGCGGGCGAAGACGAAGAGGATGGGCCGGCGAACCAGGAGGTCATCCCCGAGCCCGTCATCTGCGTCGAGGACTTCATGACGGAAGACCCTGTGATGGTCTCGCCGGAGGCCTCGGCGGCGATGGTCGCGAAGCTGATGTTCGAGGGGCGGATCCACCGCGTCATCGTGGCCGACGAGGCGAAGTTCCCGCTCGGGATCATCACGAGCCTGGATCTGTTGGGCGTCTTCTCGCAGTGACCCGGGGGCAGCGCGCACAGACACACCGCGACCACTCCGCGGCGCGTCATCAATCAAGGAGATCATCATGACCACCTACCCGCGAACGCACCGGTCGTCCCCGCCGCAGGCCCAGCCCGGCGGCCCCAGGGCCCAATCCGCGCAGGGTGCCGAGGTTAGCCCCGATCGCATCCGCGCACGGGCGTACGATATCTTCCGCAGGCGCAGCGGGGGCCCCGGCGACGCCGTGGCCGACTGGCTCCAGGCCGAGCGAGAGCTCAAGGGCGGGCCGCGGCGCGGGAAGGAGGGCGCGCCGGTCAGCGCCACGCCCCGCGGAGAGGTCCTCCTGCGCGACGCGGACTGACTCGGGCGCGCCGGCCCGCGACCGCTGAAAGCGAGTGCGAAAGGAGCAC
>JBGPJM010000198.1:0-9396 GCA_041485385.1 Phycisphaerae bacterium
GCGCCCGCCCCTTCATGCACAGCGCCACCAAAACAAATAGCAACGCCGCCGTCTGCGCGTTCACCTCGATCACGTCGAATGGGCTCACCAGCACCATCCCCACCATCGCCATCGCCGGCCCCGCGCCGTACCCCAGCACCGGCCCCCCCCACCCCGGCCCACTGCTCGACGGCTCGCCCACGCGCGAGAACCCGCCGATAAGCGTGAAGACGATGACGCCACCCATCAGGATGATCCCGACGGCGCCGGTGGTCGCGCCGACGTGGAGAAGCGTGTTGTGTGTGTGATCGTGCACGCGGACGCCGACGGGGTCGATCCCCTGTGCGCGGAGGCGGCGCACGACCCACTCGTGGTACCCGCCCGCGCCCACGCCGCGCACGGGATGCTCCGCGATCGCCTCCATCGCCCAGCGGGCCATCTGGATGCGGGCCCCCGTGTCGGTGGAGTAGTCCTTCTCGCGCAGGGCGCGCTGCACTTCCTCGATCCCCGCGCGAGCGCGTGACACGACCGATGGCCCCAGCGCGAACCACGCGCCCGCGACGATGACCACCGTGCCGGCCGCGATGAGCGGGAGATGGCCCCAGGCGAGCCCGCGCCCGGGCTCCGGGCCGGACCGTCTGCGCCGGCTGAACCCCACGAGCGCCCAGACGATGGCGACACAGACCAGCACCGCGGAAGCGAGCCACGCCCCGCGCGAGCCCGTCGCGATGACTCCCACGCCGCTCGCTGCCGCGCCGGCCGCACCGATCAGCCTCCGCTTTCCGCACCCCGTCAGCGCCGCCGGCAGGTGCAGCCCCAGCGCGCCCGTCAGCATCGTCCCCCCCACCACCGGCTGCCACCATCCAGAGTTCCGGTCCGGCATGCGCGGGAACCGCAGCCAGGGCACGTCCCACGCCACCCCCGCGGCGTGGGCCACTTGCGCCAGGTTCGCGCTGAGCATCCCCGCCGCGAGCCCGCCGATCAGCAGTCTGCGGCGATCCAGCACGGGCCACAAGAGCGGCACCGAGAGCGCAAACCGCAGCACGGCGAACTCTTCGAGCCCCAGGCGCCGGTCGAGCGTCCAGGAGAGGGAGGCGCCGAGCCACGCGGTCCAGAGCATCAGGCAGCGCGCCGCGGCACGCCGGCCCATGAATGTGTGCAGCCGCATGTGCCGGTGGAACCGGATGAGGAAGCACACGATGAGCGGGATCGGCCCGAGTTCGACAAGGACCATGGGGCCGCACGCCGCGAAGCACCAGAGGGCCCCCAGCCAGGCGTGCAGCACGTGCCCGACGGGGTCCACCTGGCGTTGCCGGGCGAATGCCTCTTCTGTTTGGATATGGATCGGGTTGCCGCTCTCCATGGCCGGTGGGGATGATGGCGGAAGGCCCCCAATCCCGCAAATCGCGATCCTCCCGCACGGATCATGCCGAACACGCCCGTCGGGTGCGTACACACGTTTGTAACAGGTCGGAAAATGGTGGGGAGACGAGAACGCCCCGGCCGCCATTACCGAATAGAGTGGTACAACCGACCAGCCCCAGGTCGCCTGTCCCTGGCCCCCACTCCAGCCCGTACGGCAACAACCGGCAACGGGAACAGGAGGATCAAGCGATGAACGAGATCCGGCGTGTGCTCCGTGCCGCGGCGTGGCGGCTTGCGCTCATCTGCTTCATGCGGGCCCTGGTCGTCTGCGTCACCGGCGTGCTGGGCGCGGCGATCGTGACGCGGCTGGTGCAGCAGATCTTCCGGCTGGCGCTCCCGTGGGAGCAGATCGCGTGGTACTCCGCCGGCGGGGCCGTGCTGGGCGCGCTGGTGTGGACCATCGTCCGCCGGGCCGACTCGGGCTCGGTGGCGCGGCGCGTGGACGACGGGGCTCAGCTCCGCGAGGCGATCTCCACGGCGCTGTGCGTCGCCGGCTCGGATGATCCGTGGGCGCGCGTGACGGTCGAGGCGGCGGCGCTGCGGGCCCGCGGCGTGAACGTGCGCCGCGCCGTTCCCCTTCAGTCTCCGCGGTTCAGGCCGGTGCCGCTCGCGCTGGCGCTCACGCTGTTTGTCGTGTGGCTGGCAGTGCCGCAGCGGACCACGTCGGCGCAGCTGGCCCGCGAGAAGCAGCAGGCCAGGATCATCGAGGCCAAGAGCCAGTCCGAAGAGCTGATGAAGAAGGTCGAGGCAAGCACCTCCAAGCTCAACCTCGGCGAAGCGCCGAAGGATTCGCCCGACGCCAGCAAGATCGAGCCCAAGACGCCCGAGGAGGCCCGCGTCCAGACCCTCAAGAAACTCACCTCGATCGCCGAGAAGATCGAGCAGCTCCAGAACGGCGACAAGAGCCTGAAAAACGAGGCCATGCTGAACGCGATGAAGCAGCTCAAGACCCCCGGCGACGGGCCGCTCTCGGAGATGAGCAAGCAGTTGGCGCAGGGCAACTTCCAGAAGGCCTCCGAGGAGCTGCAGAAGGCCCTCAACAAGATGAACAATGGCGAGATGTCCGACAAGGACAAGAAGGCCATGGGCGAGCAGCTGGCCAAGCTGGCCGAGCAGCTCAACAAGCTCGCGCAGAACAAGAAGGACCTCGAGAAGGCCCTGGAGAAGGCGGGCCTGAACAAGGAGCTCGCCAAAGACCCCAAGGCCCTCGAACAGGCCCTCAAGAACGCCAAGAACCTCAGCGAGGAGCAGAAGAAGCAGCTCTCCGACGCCTCCAAGGCGTGCGACCAGGCCAGCAAGTCCTGCAACGGCCTCTCGGGCGCGCTGGCCAAGATGGCCGCCGGCATGGGCAAGGAAGGGATGAGCAAGGAAGGGATGCAGGCGGGGCAGGAGATGGCCGGCCAGCTCTCGGAGCTGGAGATGATCTCCGGCGAGATGAAGGACGCCGACGCCGCGATGTCCGAGTGCAAGTCGGCGCTCTCCGCGCTCGCCTCGTTCTGCGACGGCAAGTGCGAGGGCATGGGCGACTGCAACGGCGACGGCGATTGCGACAAGGAGGGCACCCGCCCGTGGAGCAACAACTGGTCCGACGGCCTGGGCGCAGGCAGGGGCGGCGGCGGGAGAAGCCGGGGCGGCGGGGCGCCCGGTGAGAAGGAGACCGCCTTCAAGGCCAACAAGGAGAAGACGGTCGCCAAGAACACCGGCGGGCCGATCATCGGCAGCCGCATGGTCGAGGGCGAGCAGATCCGCGGCGATTCGCAGGCCGCCTTCGCCGCGGCCGTCGCCACCGCCGACCAATCCGCCTCGGACACGATCGAGAACAACCTGATCCCGCGCGAGTACCACGACGCGGTGAAGCACTACTTCGGCCGCCTGAAGGCCAAGGCCGGCGCCAATAAGCCCGACGCCAATGCGCCGCCGGCGCCGCCCGCCGAGACGGCCACCGACGCCGACTCCAATGTCAAGAAGTAACCCGCGCCACCGGCCCCACCTCGGGTCGTTGCTCCTGCCCCTGGCTCTGCTCGTGGGGCTCCTGCCCGCAGGGTGCACGCGTACCGACGGGGCCACCGCGCCCTCCGACCCGGGCAAGACCGTCGTGCTCTATTCGAGCGCCGACCCGGATGTCGCCAAGCCCATCATCGACGCCTTCGAGAAGGACACCGGCCTCAAGGTGCTCCTGGTCGGCGACACCGAGGCGACCAAGACCACCGGGCTGGTGCAGCGGCTGCTCGCCGAAAAGGACCGGCCGCGCGCCGACGTCTGGTGGTCCAGCGAGCCCTTCGGCACCGCACGCCTCGCGAAGGCCGGCGTGCTCGGGGCGTACACGTCCGACGCGGCCGAGAAATCGATCAAGGGAGGATGGCCGAAGGGGCTGCTCGCGACCGACCACACCTGGTACGCCTTCGCGCAGCGGGCCCGCGTCATCGTCTACAACACCGACCGCGTCAAGCCCGCGGACGTGCCGTACACGCTCGGCGACCTGTTCGATCCGAAGTTCAAGGACCGCGTCGGGATGGCCCGCCCGCAGTTCGGCACCACCGGCGGCCAGATGGCGGCCATCTGCCACGTGTACGGCCCCGACGCCCTCCGCGACTGGCTCAAGAGGCTCAGCGCCGGCGGGCTCCGGCTGTACGACGGCAACATGTCCATCGTCCGAGCAGTCTCGCAGGGGGAAATCTTCGTAGGCCTGGCCGACGCCGACGACGTGTACGCGGGCAAGCGAAACGCCTGGCCCGTGGAGATGGTCTTCGAGCGCAACGACCTGGCGAATAACCCCGGCGCCTCGTTCGGCGGCTTCGGCACCGCCGCCTCGCTCAAGGTCGGCGCCGGGCCGCTGGTGCTCCCCAACACCGTTTCGCTGGTCAAGGGCGGACCCAACCCCGAGAATGGCAAGCGGCTCATCGACTTCCTGCTGAGCGAGAAGGCCGAGCGGATCCTGGCCGAGAGCGAGTCGCACAACATCCCGGTGCACCCCAGGCTGGCCGGGGAGTTCGCCAGGTACGCCGCGTCGAGCCCGATGAAGGCCGACCTCGAACGGGTCGCGGGGGCGATGGAGCAGGCGCTGAAGATCTGCGCCGAGGAGCTGAAGTAGCGCCGGCCCGCGGCGGCGCTCCGGGCGCTGCCGGACCGTGACCGCGCGGTGCGCATCGGTGTCGAAGACCGGCAGATGATCCGACGCGGGATCCCGGCAAGCAAAATGGCCGTCCAAGTGGCCTCCCCCTATACTCCCGCCCCATGGGCAAAACACGCGAGATCAAGAAGCGGATCAAGGCGGTCGGCAACATCCGGCGCATCACCAAGACGATGCAGATGATCGCCACCAGCAAGTTCGCCAAGTCCCAGCAGCGCGCCCTGGCGACCAAGCCCTACACCGAGGGCGTCTTCGAGCTGGTCAAGGAGCTCGGCGCCACCGCCGGCAGCGTCTCCCACCCGCTCATCGAGGGGAACCCCAAGGCCAAGCGCCGCGAGCTCACCCTCCTCATCACCTCCGACCGCGGCCTGTGCGGGCCCTACAACGGCTCGATCCTCCGCACCGCCATGGCCCACTTCCGCGAGAACGGCGAGGCCAAGTCGGGGGTCATCGAGGTGGTCGGCAAGAAGGGGGCCGGGTTCCTGAAGTTCAACACCATCGACACCGCCGCCCACTACACGCAGTTCGGCGACAAGCCCCCGTTCGAAGAGGTCGAGCGCCTGGCCCAGAGCTTCATGGACCGCTTCATCGCCGGCGAGGTGAAGGCCGTCCGCGTCGTGTACATGAAGTACCTTTCGGCCGGACGCCAGGCCCCGACGGTGCTGCAGCTCCTCCCCCTGAAGCCGCCCGCCGCCGCCAAGGACGAGAAGAAGAAGGTCGCCGTGGACTATGAGTTCAGCCCCCCGGCCGAGGAGCTGCTGGGCGACCTGCTCCCCGCGGCCGTCAAGGCCACGCTCTTCCAGGCGTTCAACGACGCCGTCGTCTCCGAGCACGTGGCCCGCATGATCGCCATGAAGGCCGCGACCGACAATGCCGGCAAGATGGGCAAGCGCCTCACCCGCGCCTACAACCGTGCTCGCCAGTCGCAGATCACGACCGAGCTGACCGAGATCATCTCGGGCGCGGCCGCGCTGGAATAGTCGCGGGCGCCTGCCGAATGGGCCGCCTTCACATCGCCGCCGGAGGTGCGCCGCCGCAGGTGTACCATCTCGTCGTCGCAGATGACGACCCTCTCCCCCATCTCCCGGCGCATCCGCAACGTGCAGAGGTACGTGCGGGTGCTGGAAATCCTGGCGTATCACGGCTTCGCCGAGATCGTCCAGCACATCGGGCTCGACGGCCTAATCGACCGCGGGCGCAGCATCATCGGCGCCGCGCCCCGGGCCACAGACGGGCAGACTCCGCTCTGCGAGCGCGTCCGCAAGGCCCTCGAGGATCTGGGCCCGACCTTCGTCAAGCTCGGGCAGGTCCTTAGCACCCGCCCCGACCTGATCCCGCCGGACTGGGCCGAGGAGTTCAAGAGGCTCCAGGACGATGTCCCCGGCGTGGACTACGAGCTCATCCACACCACGCTCAAGGCCGAGTTCCCCGGCAAGCTCACGCGCCTGTTCCGCTCTATCCAGAAGAAGCCCCTCGCCGCCGCGTCGATGGCCCAGGTCCACCGCGCCAGGCTCCACGACGGCGCCCGAATCGTGCTCAAGGTCCTCCGGCCCGGCATCCGCGAGGTCGTCGCGGCCGACATGGACATCCTGCGCACCCTCGCCGAGCTCGCCGAGTCGCACTTCTCCAACCTGGGCTACAGCCCCACCGAGGTCGTGACCGAGTTCACCAAGGAGCTGGCCAAGGAGATGGACCTCACGCACGAGGGCCGCTCCACCGAGCGGCTCCGGGGCTTCTTCGACGAGGACCCGGAGATCATCTTCCCCAAGGTCTACTGGGAGGCGACCACCAAGAGCGTGCTGGCCCTCGAGGAGATCCGCGGCGACCTCCTCTCCCGGATCGAGGACGGCGAGGTCGGCACGGCCGACCGCAAGCGCCTCGTCGTGAACGGCGCCCGCGCCGTGCTCCGCCAGTGCCTGGAGTTCGGCTTCTTCCACGCCGACCCGCACCCCGGCAACCTCATCGCGCTCAAGGGCGGGCGCATCGCGTTCATCGACTGCGGCATGACCGGCCAGCTCGACACCCAGACCACCCACCAGCTCGCCGACCTGGTCACCGGCGTCGTCACCGGGGACATCGAGCGCGTGGTCGCGGTCGTCGGCGGCCTGGGCAACGCGCCGCCGGACAAGCTCGACGACCGGGCCTTCCGTTCCGACGTTCAGGCGATCGTCTCCGAGTTCCAGGACACCGCCCTCGGCCAGCTCAACCTCGGCAACCTCCTGCAGAAGTTCTTCGGCGCGCTGCGGGCCCACAAGATCCGCTGCCCCGCGGACCTCATCCTCCTCATCAAGGCCCTCACCACCATCGAGTCCGTCGCCTCGACGCTCGATCCCGATTTCGACATGGTCGAGTTCGCCCGGCCCCACATCGAGAACCTCGTCCACAAGCGCCACAGCGTCGCGGCCATCCGCTCGCGCGTGCAGCGCACCCTCCTTCAGTACGCCGAGCTTGCCGAGAGCCTCCCCGCCAACCTCCGCCCGCTCCTCGCCCAGCTCCGGCTCAACAAGCTCAACGTGAACCTCGAGCACCGCGGCCTGGACCGCCTCACGCACACCATCGAGCACGCCAGCCGCAACATCGCCTTCGCGCTGATCATCGCCGCCCTCACGATCGGCTCCTCGATCCTCGTGCTGGCCTCTGAGAATCGCGGCCTCGCGGCCATCGGCATCTCGGGTTTCATCGCCGCCGCGGTGCTTGCCTTCCTCATGATCGTGGCCAACCGCAAGTACCACGACGGCTGAGCCGCCCCCTCCCCGGCCGCGCCGACCGTGGCTACGCCCGCCGGCGCTTGGCGACCGCCTTCTTCTTCCCGGGCTTCGGCTTCGCCGCCCGCGACTTGGGCTTGGCGCCCGGCCGGGCCTTCCGTCGAGCCGCCGGCCTGGCCTTCCGCGCCGGTGAGCGCCCCCCACCCGCCCCGGCAGCCGGTGAAATCACCTCGGCCAGGCCCTCCATCAGGCCGCCCGCCGCCATCGCCAGCCCGCCCGCCACGCGACGCGCCGCCGTCGCGCCTGCCCGGGCCGTCTCGCCCGTCAGCTCCAGCAGCCGACCGTCGGCGGCGTGCGCGACGTCGCGCGCCGACGCCCGCAGCTCCGGCCCGGCCTTGCGCGCCCGGCGCACCAGGTCGTCCAACTCCTCCCTCGCCTCACCCGAGACACGCCCCGCGAACTTGCTCACCGCGCCCAGGAACTCCTCCTGCACCGAATCCAGCCGCTTCGCCGCGGCCGGCACGTCCTTCTCCAGGATCGCTCCACCCCGCCGGCGCACGCCGCGCACGGCCCCCGCGCCCGCCTCGGCAACCGTCTCCACGGCGTCGCTCATCCCTTCGAAGACCTGGCGCAGCACGCTCCGGCGCGACGCCGGGATCGACTCGTCCACCGCCGCCGTGGCTCCCTCCAGCACCTCGTCCACCAGCCCGGAGACCTTCCCCCGCTCCAGCT
The DNA here is from genome assembly GCA_041485385.1 of Phycisphaerae bacterium. Classification (GTDB taxonomy): domain Bacteria; phylum Planctomycetota; class Phycisphaerae; order Phycisphaerales; family UBA1924; genus JBGPJM01. The sequence goes on from JBGPJM010000198.1 coordinate 7,972, forward strand.
TGCGGTCGCGCAGAGCACGCACCGTCAGGTCCCGAACCCGGTCGCGCACCCCGGCGCCGTGGCTCGCCGCCGCCTTCGCCTGGGCCGCGGTGCTCCGCCCGACATGCTGCTTGGTCGCCATGGCCGATTCTCCTGGCGGGCCGGATCGATCCGAGCCGCGGATCCACCTTCCCCGCAGGAACTCTACGCCGACGCCGCCCCGGCCTGTCTTCGCTATCCTTCATCCCCCGTTTGGCCCGCGCGAGCCCCAAGGGGCCCGCGTCGGCCGTCCGATCTGCCACTTTGCTTTCTGGAGTTCGTCCCCATGCCATCCGCCATCACGATGTCCGCCGGCAAACTCTCCGTCCCCAGCGACCCGATCCTGCCCTTCATCGAGGGCGACGGCACCGGCCCGGATATCTGGCGGTCCTCGGTGCGCGTCTTCGACGCCGCGGTCGCCAAGGCCTACAAGGGCGAGCGAAAGATCACCTGGCAGGAGGTCCTCGCCGGCGAGAAGGCGTTCAACAAGACCGGCAGCTGGCTCCCCGACGACACCCTCGCGGCCTTCCGCAAGTACATCGTCGGCATCAAAGGCCCCCTCACCACCCCCATCGGCGGCGGCATCCGCTCGCTGAACGTGGCGCTGCGCCAGATCCTGGACCTCTACGTCTGCCTCCGCCCGGTCCGCTACTTCAAGGGCGTCCCCTCGCCGGTGAAGAAGCCCGAGGACGTGGACATGGTGATCTTCCGCGAGAACACCGAGGACATCTACGCCGGCATCGAGTACGCCGCGGGCTCTCCCGAATCCGTCAAGATCCTCGCCTTCTTCCAGCACAACTTCCCCAAGGACTTCGGCAAGATCCGCTTCGGAACCCGCGACGCGGCCGCGGGCTGGCAGCAGACCCTCGAAGCCAGCGGCGCCCCCAGGCGTGACTTCAACCAGCCGCCCCTCTCCACGCCGCTCCCGCCGGAGCTGCCCCAGGTGATGATGGGATTCGGCGTCAAGGCGCCCCTGGGCTTCGTGGGCATCGGCATCAAGGCGGTGAGCTACCTGGGGACCGAGCGGCTGGTGCACTCGGCCATCGGCTACGCGCTGAAGTTCAAGCGCCGCTCGGTGACGCTGGTGCACAAGGGCAACATCATGAAGTACACCGAGGGGGCCTTCAAGGACTGGGGGTACAAGGTCGCCACCGAGTTCTTCCGCGCCCAGACCGTCACCGAGCGCGAGAGCTGGATCCTGGGGAACAAGGAGTCCAACAAGGACCTCACTCCTGAAGCCAACGCCAAGATGGTGGACCCCGGCTACGACATGATGACGCCGGACCAGCGGAAGAAGGTGGTGGCGGAGGTGGAGACGGCCCTCAAGCTGTGGCCGACGCACGGGGACGGCAAGTGGAAGAAGCTCCTGCTCATCAAGGACACGATCGCCGACATCACGCTGCAGCA
>JBGPJM010000199.1:0-9242 GCA_041485385.1 Phycisphaerae bacterium
CTTCTTCCATTTCACGTCCCACCCCAACCAAGCCATCACTAACCACCACAACTCCCGACACCACAACCACTTACATCAAAAACACCCCAAAAAAGAACCTCAAAAAACCCCCAAAAACCTCAAAAAACCTCGCCGAACCTCAAAAAACCCACCCCGAACCTCAAAAAACCCACCCCGAACCTCAAAAAACCCACCCCGAACCTCAAAAAACCTCGCCGAACCCAGCAGCCCCTTCCTCCCATTCTCACAGTCTCCCAATCCCCCAGTACCCTCCACCCATGCCCCCCCCACCCCACATGTCCCCCGCCGAGTTCCGCCAACGCGGCCACGAACTCATCGACTGGATCGCCTCCTACTGGGACCAGCTCCGCGCCACCCATCCCCCACATCCCACATCCGACATCCCGCATCCACCATCCCCCGTCCTCTCCCAGGTCAAACCCGGCGAGATCTTCAACTCCCTCCCCGCGCACGCCCCGGAGCACGCCGAAGGGTGGGACCAGATCCTCGCCGACTTCCAGCGCCTCGTCATGCCCGGCATCACCCACTGGCAGTCGCCCGCCTTCTTCGGCTACTTCTCCGCCAACGCCTCGGGCCCCGCCGTCCTCGGCGAGCTCCTCTCCGCCGGCCTGGGCGTCCAGGGGATGCTCTGGACCACCAGCCCCGCCGCGACCGAGGTCGAGACCCGCATGCTCGACTGGATGGCCCAGCTCATCGGCCTCCCCGCGCAGTTCCTCTCGGCGTCCCCCAACGGCGGCGGCGTCATCCAGGGAACCGCCAGCGAGAGCACCCTCATCGCCATGCTCGCGGCACGCCGCCGCGAGCAGGCAAAAGGCGGGACGAGGGAGGGGCGGCTGGTCGCCTACGCCTCCACCCAGGCCCACTCATCCGTCATCAAGGGCGCAATGATCGCCGGCATCACCGATGGCCCCGAGGACCGCGTTGGCGTTCGCCTGATCGAGACCGGCGATTCGCTCGCGATGGACCCCGCCGCGCTGGAGCGAGCGATCCGCGAGGACCTGGCCGCCGGCCGCCGCCCCTTCTACATCTGCGCCACCGTCGGCACAACCTCCTCCACCGCGATCGATCCGCTCCCCGCCATCGGCCGCATCGCCCGCGACCACGCCCTCTGGCTGCACGTGGACGCCGCGATGGCCGGCGCGGCCTGCATCTGCCCGGAATACCGCCATTTCCTCGCCGGCGTCGAGCTGGCCGACTCGGTCTGCTTCAACCCGCACAAGTCGCTGCTGACCAACTTCGACTGCGACCTGATGTGGACCAGCGACCGGGCCAGCCTGATCCGGGCCCTGAGCGTCACACCGGAATACCTGCGAAACAAGGCCTCCGAGGGAGGGGGGGTGATCGACTACCGCGACTGGCAGATCCCCCTGGGCCGCCGCTTCCGCGCCCTCAAGCTCTGGTTCGTCGTGCGCCACTACGGGGCAGAAGGCCTCCGCGCCCACATCCGCGAGCACATGCGCCTGGCCGAGCTCTTCGAGGGGCTCCTGCGCACCGACGACCGCTTCGAGCTGGCCGCCCCCCGGACGATGAGCCTGGTCTGCTTCAAGCTGCGGGGCCAGGGAAAGCAAACCGACGACCGGAACCGCCGTCTCCTCGAATCCGTCAACGCCGCCGGCCGCATCTTCATCACGCACACGGTGCTGCCGCGAAAGGGGTACGTGCTGCGCCTGGCGATCGGCGGAACGTTCACCCAGGAACAGCATGTGCGCGGGGCGTGGGAGGTGCTGCGGGAGGCGGCGGAAGCAGAAGTGAAAAGTGAGAAGTGAAACGTGAAAAGAAGAAGCTGCGCGGCTGACCAACTGACCCTACCGACAAATGGCGGCGGTCCCCACGCCTCGCTTTTCACTTTTCGCTTTTCGCTTTTCACTTTCACTTCTTCATCATCGCTTTTCACTTTTCACTTTTCGCTTTTCACTCCCTGCCCCAGATATGCTCCTCCCATGCCCCGCGCCCTCCCGATGATCCTCCTCCCCCTCCTTCTGGCCGCGTGCTCCCGCCCAACGCAGACGACCCTCACGCTCCAGCCCGGCCAGTACGGCGTGGCCTTTGAAGCGGCCAAGCACGTGCTGCGCGACCAGCAGTTCGACATCGAACGGGTCGATGCGCGGGCCGGCGTCATCACCACCGCCCCGCACCCGACGGCCGGCCTGCTCACGCCGTGGGATACGCAGCAGACTTCGCTGGGCCAGGAGATCGAGGACGCGGTGCACAACCAGCAGCGCACGGTCCGCATCACCTTCGAGCCCCAGCAGCCCCCCGCGCCGAGCCCCGGAGCCGAGGCGCCGCCCCCGGACCTCACCGAGTTCCAGGCTCCGCTCACGATGCGCGTGCGGGTGATCCAGGACCGGCTCTACCGGCCGCTCTGGCGGATCGACACCACCTCCATCCGCATCAGCACCCACGCCTTTGACCCCGACCTCGCACGCCGCCAGATGCAGCCGGAATACGCCGTGGCCATGTCGGAGGACCGCCAGCTCGCGGCCAGGATCACGCTGCGGATCAGCGAGCGGCTGGCGGAGGCAAGTGAAAAGTGAAAAGCGTCGGGCTCGCTAGACCTCGCTGCCGCTGAGCACACCCGTCGACGACGCGGCCGACGAGCCCGGTTGCGACTGGATGTGCCCCAGCGCCCTGGCGATGAGCTCGCCGCGGCTGGACGCGTTGAGCTTGCGGTGCAGCGCCTTGACGTGGTCGTGCACCGTGTGCGGGCTGCGCTCCAGCTCGGTGGCGATCTCGCGCACCGACTTGCCCAGCAGCAGGTGCTGCAGGATCATCTGCTCGCGCGGCGTGAGCCACTGGTTGCCGTCGCTGGGGTTGGGCCCGATCGCCATGATCGCGCGCCGGGCCAAGAGGGGAAGAACGGCGCTCAGGATCTCCGGCTCCTGCCCGGTCGGCGTGGCGCCGTTGGTCAGGCCGATCTCGACCACGATCGCCCGCCCGACGACAGGGCCCGGAAGAGCGATCGTGCCCAGGAACAGCGCCCCCGGCGACGCGACCTCCCACCGGCGCCCCGGCGGGGTCTGCCGCCAGTTGTTCGGCAGGCCGAAGGTCACGGGCGAACCTGTACGTGCCACACCCGGCGTGCCGCGGCCCGGCGACCATCCCAGGTCCTTGGACTGCGCCAGGCCGGCGCGGAGAGTGGAGAGTGTCTGATCCGCAGGATCAAGGTAGACCGTGGAGGACGCCGCCTGGGGACGGCCGATGGTCGTCGTAACCTGGGCCATGTAGGCGCCGGCAACTCCGGTGGCTTCCTGCCGGATGATTCTTCCCGATTCGTCGATCTGCGCGAGCATCACGATCACCGCCGTGGACTGCCCAAGGGGGAGCAGCGCCGCCGCGGCACGATCGCACCAGTTCTGAGTCGCGACGGCCGGGAGGGAGCACAGTCCCTCGACGATCCTCGCGGTGGTCTCCAGCGCCTGCAGTCCGTTTCGCGCTTCCTCGCTCATTGGGGTCTCCATCGCGCCCGAGTGCCCGCGTACCCATCCTGGCACATGGCGAAAGGCAGGTGGTCATCCGCACTGCTACATCCCGGCCCTGCGAGCGAAGTAGGGCTTGCCTCAAGCGTGCTCGCCGGGCCGACGTCGGCGGCGACATGGCCGGTTCCCGGGGGAGTGCGTCATGCAAATCCGGCCCGGTATCACGACGATACCCCACTTTCGAGCAATGATCCAGACTAGGGGGTGAAGATGGGTTGTGGAATCTTTAATACAGGGGGGTTGTTCCGGCTGTGCCGACCATGTCGATCACCGATTCGGGCGGATTTACAAGTGTTCGGTTGCCGCCACGGCCTCCGTGGTCAATGCACCGGCGACAGGCGTCGGGGATCGGTAACGGAGCGTGTCATCCTCATTTCCGGTTGCTATTCTGTGGCCAGCTGACGGGCTTTTTCCTGCGAACGACCACCGCCGGTGCTTCCCGCCCCACAATCGATGAGAAGAAGGCTTCATGAGCATGGCTAAGGGACAGTACGCCCGCTCCATACCGTCGCACCACGATCGCGAGCCTCGGATTGTGATCATCGGGACGGGGCCGACCGGGCTGGGCGCGGCGTACCGCCTGAAGGACCTCGGGTACCGGAACTTCCGGGTGTACGAGCGACACCCGTATATCGGGGGGTTGGCACACAGCTTCGTGGACGACCAGGGCTTCACCTGGGACATCGGGGGGCACGTGATGTTCAGCCACTACAAGTACTATGACCAGTGCTTCGACAGGCTGATGGGGGACGAGTACAGCCTGATCGACCGCGAGAGCTGGGTCCGCATGTGCGGGACGTGGGTGCCGTACCCGTTCCAGAACAACGTGCGCTACCTGCCCAAGGAGGTCGCCTACGAGTGCCTGTCGGGGCTGATCAAGGCACAGACGGGGCAGGGGAAGGTCAAATCCGCGGCCCAGGCCCGAAACTTCGGTGAGTTCATCGACGCGGTGTTCGGCGAGGGGATCGCGCGCCACTTCATGCGCCCGTACAACTTCAAGGTGTGGGCGCATCCGCCGGAGATGATGAACAAGCAGTGGATAGGCGAGCGGGTGGCCGTCGTTGACATCGACCGAGCGCTGCGGAACGTTGTCCTCGGCCAGGACGACTTCGGGTGGGGCCCCAACAACCGCTTCAAGTTCCCGCTGCGGGGCGGCACGGGCGAGTTCTACCGGCGCTTCGGCCCGGCGCTCGAGGGCCACATCTCCCTGGGCATGGAGGTCGACTTCGTCAACGTCGACCGCAAGGAGGTCCACTTCAAGGGCGGCGAGATCGTCGGCTACGACGTGCTCATCACCGCCATGCCCCTGGACGTGCTCTGCCGCGACGTGCTGGCGGGCCAGGTGCCGCAGCGGATCCGGAAGACCGCGTCGCGTCTGCTGCACTCCGGGGGCCACATGGTGGGGATCGGCCTGGGGCACGACGGCGGGACGCCCTCGACCAAGAGCTGGATGTACTTCCCCGAGGACAACTGCCCGTTCTACCGCGCGACGTACCTGAGCAACTACTCGCCCTTCATGACCCCCGACAAGGACCGGTACTACTCGCTGCTGTGCGAGGCCAGCTGCAGCGAGCACAAGCCCCTTGACGAGGCGACGATCGTCGAGGACACCATCCAAGGGCTGATCAACACGGGCATGCTCACCGAGCAGGACCGCCCGCGGATCGTCACCCGGTGGCACCATTTCGCGGAGTACAGCTACCCCACTCCTTCCGTGGACCGCGACGACATCCTCGCGGAGGTGATCCCCTGGCTCGAGGCCCGCGATGTGTACAGCCGTGGGCGCTTCGGCATGTGGAAGTACGAGGTCTCCAACACCGACCACACGTTGATGCAGGGGGTGGAGCTCGTCAACCGCCTGGTCATGGGCGAGGCCGAGACCACCATCGGGATGGTGTACAAGGTCACCGAAGACGGCCGGCACGCCGCCGTGCACGAGCGGTCGGCGCTGGCGGGTTCGGGGGAGAAGCGACCCGCGCCCGGCGCCCCCACGCCGGCCGAGCATGAGCCCGAGCCGAAGATCCGCGTTCGCTCGCGCCCCGTGGGCGACATCGAGGAAGCCGAACTCGCCGAGGAGGAACTGGGGATCACTCGCCCGCGCCAATGACCCGGCGGCACCACGGGCTCGGCCGGCTCTACCGGCGCGTCATCGCGCGGGAGATATCGTCGTACGCCTGCTGCGTCGGCCCGTCCAGGTCGCCCCGCGACCGAAGCCGCCGCAGCGCCTCGGCCCCCTCGCCCGAGTTGAACAGGATGTACGCCGCCAGCGCATCGTGGTTGATGTGCCTCCGCCAGAACGCCTCGGTCTGCCAGCGTTGGCCGCCGGCGAGCACGATCGTCCGCGCCTCGGCCATGTCCCCGCGCGTGTACGCCTTCTCCGCCCCCACCCCGGCCAAGGAGCCGATGCGGATCCACATGATCTCGAACTCACCCTGCTGCGGCAGCTCGCGCTCGATCTGCTGAACCACGTCCAGCACCGCGCCCGCGAAGGCCGTCGCCCCCTCCGCGTCCGCATCCAGCCGCTCGAAGGCCAGGTTCAAACAGTCGTCCAGTTTGAGCTTCCTGGCCCGCCAGTCCGCGGCCATCGCCGTGGCCGTGGCGGCCCGGGCCGTCGCGGCCTGCTTGTAGTACCCCTCCAGGCGCGATTTGCGCGTCTGGCAGCCGGCCAGCGCGACCAGCATGCAGGCCATGCACCCGAGCACCCCCGCGCAAACCCTCCCTCTGGAAGTCCACCAGCCCGACACCATGTCCATCTGGCCCATCCCCCACATACCGCCGCCACGTCCAGACGGTGGCAACCACGACGCCTTCCCGGACCATTGAAATCCGCGCCCCGGCCCGCGCCGACACCTGTTAAGATATGCAGGCGTGCGGCGCTCCCCCGGAGGTCCGCGCGGGGAGGGGGGGCGGGGCAACGGGTGGGGGCTGTGTGGAAGGCAGGGCATCATGTCATTCTCATCGGCACGCTCTCAAAGACGGATCGCCACGGTCGCCGGGCGCTCCGGCGCCGGCGCTCTGATCGTCGCCGCGGGGCTCTTCACGGGGTGCGCGGGCGACAACGGCAACGTGGCCGGCAAGCCGGTCAGCGGCGGGGGCCTGGTCCCCGGGCTGTCGCAACGGCCGAGGGTCGCGACCTCTGCTGCGGAGCGCTTCAGCGGGGCCAACAACTCGGCGCTGGATTTCTACGACGAGCTGGAGCGCCACGACCTGGTGAGCCACGACGACGCGGTTCATTCGGTGCTCCTGCTGAAGATGGGGCGCAGCGAGCCCACGTTCGTGCAGCGGATCGCGCTGGCGAAGGAGCACGGCCTCCTGGACATGAAGTTCGACCGCCCCCCGCGCGAGGCCGTCACCATCGGTGAGCTCGCCCGCCTCCTCGACCGCGCCATGCAGGGCAACAACGTCGTGCCCAAGACCGAGGGGCAGGCCCTCCGCGATCTGAAGGAGCTGGGCATCATCCCGCAGGAGTCACGCGGCACGCAGGGGCTTACGGGGGCGCAGATGCTGGCGGTGCTCGGCTCGGCCAACGAGGTCATGGCCACGGGGCGCGGCCTGCGCCCGCGAACGATCGCCAGCACGCGAACCCAGGCACCCGAGCCGCCGAAGGCCGCGGCGATCGCTCCGGCCGACCCCTTCGAGGACCTGGCCCCGTCGAGGCCCGCCGTCGCAGCGAAGCCCGAGCCGAAGACCATCGAGCCCGCCCCCCCCTCGGCCCCGGCGACTCCCGCCAAGCCCGCCCCCGCGCCGGTCACACCGAGCGCACCGAGCACGGGAGTCCCGGCCCCGCGGACCGAGCCGCTCCCGGCGATCGCCGAGACGCCGCCCGCGGCCACGCCTCCCGCGCCCGCAAACAAGGGGGAGGCGCCGAGAGTCGAGGCGCCCGCGCCACCCGTGCCGAAGGTCGAGACACCCGCGGCACCAGCGCCGAAAGTCGAGACGCCCGCGCCGCCGCCCGTGCAGGCACCCGCGGCGGCGAAACCGAAGGTCGAACCCCTGCCGTCACCGAAGCCCGAGGCGCCGAAACCCGAGGCCGCCAGGCCGACTCCGCCGCCCGCGCCGGCCCCTCCGCCTACGCCGGCGCCGGCCCCCGCACGGACCGAAACGCCGGCCAAGCCCGCGATCGATCTCCCGCCGCCCCCGGCCACGCCGAAGCCCGTTGTGCCCAAGCCCGCCCCATCATCGCCCGCGTTACGCGCGGTGTCGGCCTCGGCCACGCCCAGCGCTCCCACATGGATCAGCGGCAAGCCGCTCAAGAAGAACCAGCAGCCGTAACCTCGCACGGCTTTGCCGCAAGGACTCTCTCCCATGCGCACCACTCCTTTCCGAACACTCGCGCTCGCCGCGCTGGCCCTTGGCTTCGCCGCGGGGGCCTCGATCGCGCAGCCTTCCGGGGGCGGCAACACGCCGACGCCCGCGAAAAAACCCATCAAGAAGTCCCCGACAGACTTGGAGGGCGAGGCCCGACGCCCACGCGAGGGACAAGTGACCCCGGCGACGCCCGGCGAGCAACCTCCCCCGGCCCCCGCGCCGGCGACAGCCTCTCCTCCCGCTCCCGCCCCCCCACCCGCTCCTACCCCCGCCCTGGCGACTCAACCGCCCCCGCCTCACCCGACCCCTCCCGCCCCTGCCCCCAGGCAGCCCGACAAGCCCAAGGCGGCGACGCCTGCGTCGCCCGCGCCCAAGCAGACGAGCGGGATTGAGCCGCCGACACGCACTCCGGCTCCGACCCGTTCGTCCGTCGAGCCCGAGGTCCGGTTTGTCGCCGTCGACCGCGTGCAGGTGACCTTTGTCGGCGTCGGCGGCGACGCGGCCCAGGCCCAGTGGCGGGCCGTGGACGAAGGCGGCGGCAAGCCCGGCGCATGGACGGCGATCCAGGTGGGCGAGACGGTCGAGGACCGCGTCGAGATCCGGACCGGGCTGGGCGTCTCGGTCGAGCTGAAGCTCGCCGACGCGGCGAGCCTCCAGGTCTCGCACCTGGCGCGCCTGCGCATCGAACGGAAGATCCGCTCCGACGGCACGTGGCAGCTCGGGGCGCTCCTGTCGCGCGGCGAGCTGAGGATCCAGGGTCTGCAGAAGGACGAGATGGGGTTCGCCAAAGCCCCCGTCCACGTCCGCACGCCCGACGGCACGTATCCCATCCGGACGCACACCAGCATCGCGTACGACGCGTTCAACGGCACCACTACCGAGGACCTGAACAACCACTAGGGTTTTCTCCTCGCCGCGCTCCCGCGCGCCGCCGGGAGAGCCTCCCAGGTTCCGTGAGGTTTTTTGAGGTTTGGCATAGGTTCTTTGAGGTTCGATGGGGGTTTTTTGAGGTTCGGCGAGGTTTTTTGAGGTTTTTGGGGGGTTTTTGAGGTTTTTTTTCGGGGTGTTTTTGATGTAAGTGGTTGTGGGTGCTGGAGTTGTGTTGGTTCGCGGTTGCTTGGTTGGGGTGGGACTTGAAATGGGAAAAAGTGAGCAGTGAGCGGTGAGCAGTGAGCAGAAGAGAAGATGGGGAGAGGGGCGCGTGGGGAACAGGGGACGAGAAGGGTCGAGAGATGTTGAGAAGGGTCGAGAGATTTTGAGAAAAGCAGAGAAAGGGTGGGGAAAGATCGAGAAAAGCAGGGCAGGTTTTTTGTGTAAGTGCTTGTGGTAGCTGGAGTTGTCATTCTTGACGGGGGGTTTTCCGCGGAGAGGGGGGGTGGTTTTCTCGGGATTCTTGGGTGGTTTCTGAGGGTCGGCGCGGGCGGCTGTATCGCTGCA